>JAHJSR010000120.1 GCA_018830085.1 Patescibacteria group bacterium | reverse complement strand
GGCGCCGCCGCGCAGCGCGCGGATCGCCGCATCGATGGTGCTGTCGCCGGATACCACGATTACCGGCGTGTCGACGCCACGTTCGGACACGAAGCGCAGCACCTCGCTACCGTTGAGGTCGGGCATGCCCAAATCCAGCAGGATGGCATCGAACTGCTGCTTGCCAATGGCGATCAGGGCCTCGCAGCCGCCGTTGGCGGTCACCACGTCGTAATCGCGGGTGGCAAGCAGGCGCGTCAGGCCTTCCAGGATCAGCACCTCGTCATCCACCACCAGCAGACGCTGGCGAACCGGAAAGCTGGTGACGGCACTGCACTGTGGAGCGAGATGAATGGGGTTGTCTGACACGAAATTCTCCTTATATACGGGTTACATTGACCCGTAGCGTGTTGTCGAGCGAGGCCTCGCTGTTGTGCAAGGTCGGCAGGCGAATCAAAAAATGGGTGCCTTGCGGCGTGCTGGTGCAGCTGAGGTGGCCGCTCATGCGCTCGATCAGGCTGCGGCTGATGGTCAGGCCGAGCCCGGCGTGATCGCCGCCCTTCTCGCTGACCACCGGTTCGAACAGGTGCGACGCCACCGCCGGCGGCAGGCCGGGGCCGGTGTCGGCCACTTCGATTTCGACCTGGCGCAGGCCGTCCACGTCGGCCAGCCGCGTGGTGAATTTGAGATGGCCGCCCGCGTGCATGGCCTCGACCGCATTCTTGGCCAGGTTGAACAGCACCTGCTTCAGCAGGTCTTTCTGCAGCGGCAGCGGCGGCACGTCGGGGTTGAGGTCGATCTGCACGTTGACCTTGTTCGGCGCGAACAGCGTGCCGAGCGCCATCCGCACCAGTTCGGAGACCACGCTGTTGACCGACACCAGTTCGAGCGCCACGGCGGGCGGCGCATTTTCCTCGGCCGCGGTGATGCCGCGCACGATGCGCGCCACCCGCTCGATTTCGTCGCTGATGATGCTGAGGTCGCGCTGCACCGCCGAATCCGCGCCCAGGCGGTCGGACAGCAGGTTGACGTAATTGCGCATGATGGTGAGCGGGTTGGCCACTTCATGAACGGCGCGCCGCACCCGGTCGCGTGAAATGTCGTCGCTTGGCGCGGCAGGCGCCGCTTGTATCGACGTAGCCGGTTCCGGCGAGGGCATTGCCAAAGGAAGCGGCATCAAGGCCTCGGCACATTCGGCCAGGGTGAACCGCCACAGCGGCGACTGGCCCAGACCGGACAAGGCATCGCCCGCCACCAGCACACCGGTCCGGCCATCGCTCAACGCCAGCGACTGGCACATCAAGCGCGACACGCCGAGCAGGCGAGCGATCTGTTCGTCGACCAGCGCCGCATCCGTCTCGCCGCGCTCGAACTGCTGGGGGGCATTGCGCGCCAGCGCGCGCGACAGCGCCGAATGGGCGTCGTCGGGTGGAATCGCCAGCGCGGAAAGGCCGGAGGCCGCAGGGATCAGCTGCGTCATCTGCAGGGTGCCGTCGCCGGCGGGGGCGAACAGGCAGGCGCGTTCAATGCCAAACAGCGCACGCAAAGCGTTCTGCAGCAGGGCAAACACCTGGCCGGTCCCGCTTGCCTGGCGGAAGTGGCTGTGCAGCGCCGATTGCGCCGCCTGCGCCGCATAGAGGCGGGCGAGACGTTCGAACCCGCCGCCAGACGTCGGCGCCATCATCACATCGATCAGCCCGAAGCGCTGTGCCAGCTGGCGCACCTGCGTCTGACTGTCGCCCAGCAACTGGACGGCTTCGCCCGCACCCAGCTGCAGGGCGGCGAGGGCGGCGCGCACGTCCACGCTGTCCACCGCATCGGCACGGGTCACGAGTTGATAGGCAAGCTGAACGATGCGAACCAGCGGATGCGCTGCGCGCCCGCGCACCAGCGGTTCGGCATGGTAGCGCACGGCGTCGGCCAGCCAGCCGTCGGCATCGAGCTCGGCCAGCCAGTCAGCGGTGTGCGCCGGCGGCGGGGCGGCATCGGAATAGTCCGCCAGATTATGGGCGAGGCCCGCGGTCCAGGCCGCGCCGGCGTCGGCCACGCCGGCGCGTACCGCCAGCGCCTGCGCCAGGTGCGCGACGCCGATCGATTGGCGCCAGTGCGCCGCATAGCCTGCCTGCGCCGCGCCGGACGCCACCGGCGCGGCCAGCAACAGCGCCCGCAGCAGATCTTGCTGCAGGCTGAAATCGACGGGTTGCAGCCGCAGCCGCAGGGCCAGCACGGGGTCGCAGCGCACGCAGGCGATGAACTCCGCCTGGGCGGCATCGCCTCGCATCAACTGCTCCAGCGCCTCGGCCACCACACCGGGGGCACAGAGGCATGCTGTTAGCGCCGACTTCTTCAGTGAATTGTGCGAAAGTTCTTGCATCTCATTGCTATATATAACTAAATTTGCTAAACCGTCAATCTAAGCTTATAAAACATTGGGGTCATTGCCATGAACTGTTGTTTTCAAGTTTTGGCCGGAGTGTCCGTATATTGCCCATGATGTTAAATTCCCGCCGCCCATCATTGAAGCGAGTGCACATGAAAGTTGTACTGTCAGGATTGATTTTATTGTGCGTTCACACCGGCGCCGCCGCGCTCGATGGCCGCACAACCCTGCAGTGGAGCGATCAGATCGACACGACGCTGTCCACCCCGCAGCCGTCGCCCCGCTTTGCGCCGATGCCGGAATTAAGCGCGCATTCGG
>JAHJSR010000131.1 GCA_018830085.1 Patescibacteria group bacterium | reverse complement strand
TCCCCCCCGCCATCCTCGTCAACTTCCACGTGTGGAGCGATAAGCTTAAGACCCAACTCAACCTGCTTCCCGAACAACTCACAGAAGAGGAGTGGGAAGCGCGCCAGAAAGCGCGCGAGGCACAGAACACAGGCGTCCGCGCCCACATGGTGGACACCGGAACCCCCATCCTGAACGGGCAGAGCGGAGTCACTGGACTCCACTTGGCGAATTTCATCCGTGATTTGCAACAAGAGGGGTACAAACTCGTCGACGCGTTCATCGTCCCCAAATACCAAAGGCGTGCCAACGCCGACGGCATGGTCAACACCATTCAAGCCGGATGGGTCGCGCGATTCGTGTTCTCCATCGCCGGAGAAATCAAATTCGAAGACCCCAGCGACAGCATGGACCTGCTCCTCGACCTAATCGAGGAGCTGGAAAACATGAAGAAAAACGTCGCTCCGCTAATAATCGTATGGCGGAACAAAAACCCCGCCGGCGAACTGACAACGGACACGGTCAACATCGTAAAATTGAGCCAGAACGACGAACGTTTCGGTTCGAACGATGCGCCCCGCGATCTCCGCTTCGGGTGTGGCGAGTACAGAATCCTCTCGTACAACCAGATGAACGGCTACCTGCCCCTGCAGGATTAGCCGCTCACCACTCTCCGAACTAGGAATCCGGAGACCTCGACTTCCCGTCGCGCTGAACATCAATTCTCGATGTCAGCACGGCGGGTTGTTTGATTTAATTATACAAAAAATACAATTCGTAATTCGTAATCTACACATCAATTTCATCGCGCCTTTTCATAAAACTTCCAAATCTTGAACGTAAATCCTCTATCTTCCCATCTCCCATCACTTCCAATGCGTCCACTTCTCCATCTGGAACCCAATCAGGCAAAGGCATGCCCTCATGCATACGTACAAGATGAGAAAGCAAAGAAGTTGCATAAGCACCCTTGCCCAACTCAAATCTAACAACCCAACCCTGATCTATTTCCCGCGCTTCCAAACCCTTTGGTCTCATTATTGCCGGAATAGTTCTATCCTGAACATTTATATAAGAATAATCAGCCAAGGCTTTCACATAATCCAATGTTCCATCCTGCTCCATAAAATCACGATATAAATCTGATGGACCAGAAGGCGAAAAAGGCATGGGGATTTCCGCGGGCAACGTATCTCCATTGGCCACGGCTCTGGAAATAACCCGATTCACCAACCAAGAGCCATAAGCATAAACCCATAAACGGACTTGATCTTTAATCTGCATCAATGCCATGCGAGTCTTTCTTGAATCCTGTTTTAAAGATTGTATTACTTTTGCTTCATCTTTTAATGTAAAAGGGAAATGTTCTGCATATTTCAACATTCTATCCCAATCTCCATACGATTCTCCCAATGCTAAACGCATCTCACGATACAATGGCACATCAAACGGACCAGGCTCACCAAAATACATTTGCAAAGCACCGTCAACATCTCCTTGTATTAACTTCTTGCCCAATTGATGAGAATTTAATCTGGAGCCAAACCTCTGTGGTCCAAAAAAGTTTAAAAAACCATTATCACGTATATGCGCCAAAGCCGCATCCAGCATCTTACGAGATTCTTGGACTTGCCCACGAATAACAATTGTAAATCTATTACCCTGCAAATCACCAATCTGCAAAGCACCGCTACCATAACTAATCGGTCGTAAAAACAACTTTTCATATTTTACTGCCTCAGCTTGTTCTTTGGTAATACCTCGTAAGCTTAACCGCTGTGCCGTTATAGCTACAGCATCTTTTATTCCGGCTGCCGCAACTTGTTTATCAGTAATATTTAATTCTCTTTGAATTTCTTGCAAAGCATTGGGTCCGGATAAATGAATTTTTAATAAATCAACCCAAAGCGTTCGCCTATCGTCTGAGTCCTGAAAAGGAGTATTATTTATTAAAGATACAATTTCCCCTTTTTTTGTAATTTCTTCAACCAAAAAATCCTGCGGATATAAGCGTATATAACCATTCGCTCTTTCCGGAGATAAATAAGTAACACCAATTCTACCCAAAATCATGTCCGGATCCGGAGTCTCCACCCTCTCGACTCTAGTTGGATCTTTAGAACGGACGGCATCGGTAGTTTGCCTTTCACGCTCCTGCATTTCGACAATATTCATATAAATATAAGTTTATCCTAAAATCAATTCCCTGTCATTTGAAGGCGACTTCCTGCTTGCTTTTTTCCTGCAAAAACCATACCCTAAACATAAGCATATGAACTCAAAAGAACTCACTTTAACTGATCTTATAGCTCACGCCAAAAAAATCCGTCCATCAACGGATGTTGCTTTAATTGAGCGCGCATATGCTTTTGCCGACTCAGCTCACAAAGGCCAACTCAGGATGTCTGGAGAACCATATATCATCCACCCTTTACACGCGGCCATGAACCTGGTTGATATGCATGTACCGGACAATGTTATCGTAGCCGGTTTACTCCACGATGTTGCCGAAGATACACCCGTAACACTAGAACAAATTAAAGATGCTTTTGGAGAAGATGTTGCCAGTATGGTCAACGGTATTTGTAAAGTTGGTAAAATTAAATACCGTGGAATGGACAGGTATATAGAAAATCTCAGAAAAATGTTTTTGGCCATGGCTAGCGATGTACGTGTCATTATCATTAAATTCGCGGACAGACTCCATAATCTAGAAACTTTAGAAAGCATACCTCATAAAAAAGCTTATCGAATCGCTCTAGAAAGTTTAGAAATTTATGCACCAATAGCAAATCGCCTTGGCATGGGTGATGTCAAAGGTAAATTGGAGGACGCGGCATTTAAATGGGTCATGCCCAAAGAATACGAATGGGCTTCCAATCTGGCTACTCAGTCAATGCAAAATAAGCAATT
>JAHJSR010000061.1 GCA_018830085.1 Patescibacteria group bacterium | reverse complement strand
CGGATGTTTGTATGATTTCATTGCGCAGGACGTACTTGAAGGCAATGCCAAGCTCTGTTCCCATGTCGGGGACATAGTCACCGATTTTAAAGTATTTGCCTGCCTGAGTATGCAAAGGCCAATCACCGATCAGAATTCTGCGACCTTGGTGTCCACCTTTGCTAGCCACTCTTTTGCCGGAGAGTACATTACGAACTACAAGTGCATTTGCTGCAAACATCTCAGCACACTGACGAAGAATCCTGTTCACAGCGTTGTCACTGAGCGACATATCGCACAATCGTGAGTGAAACATGAGAGAAAGTTGTTCATGCCCCAATTCAGTTGACTTTGCTCTGAATTGATCGTCAGTCAGCTCGCTGAAACGGCCAACATTTATGACTGACGGATCGAGCATATCATCACCCACAATCCAACACTTGGCTTCAGTGTCGGTGTACGAATGCAGATGCATGGCAATCAGCGGTCTATCAACCGCGAACACCGGATTCTCACCATAGGTATGATTGAATTGCCAAACTTGGCGTTTTGCGTCCAACTGCGCCTCATCGGTGTTGTGAGACCAAGCCGCGCAACTATCGGACTCGGGCTTGCCTACTGATGAATGCGTAACAAAGAACAGCAGAACCCTACGGCGCTTGCAAGCGGCTTTTTCGATGGCCTTGATGATCAGGTTGTGAATCCGCGGGTTGATTTGGCCGATCTTGTTACCAGCAGTCTCGATCAACTGCGGCATGCCAAACGGCAAACCCATGGTTTCACCAAAATCACGTTCACGTTCGTCCATGCAGACTGCGGCCATGATCTCACAAGGCCTATCCATGAGATACTCAGCACGCTCACCAGCAGTCTTTACGTAACGCGTCGAAAGACGATCACAGTTGGTGTAAAATTGGGTTACACGGTCACTGAAATTTTGACTGGACATTGCGTTCCATCCTTTGTTGAAGTGCGAAAAACGCTCGGATTTCTCCGAGAGCCGAATATAGCACTATTTTTTAATTATATCAAGAGTTAATCTTTATTCAATTCAGCTTTAACATCTTTTTTTCCGGCATCAAGACGAAGTTCGGCTTCGACAAATGCATCCAAATCACCATCCAAAACAGCGTCAGTGTCAGTGGTTTCATGATCAGTCCGTAAATCTTTTACCAAATGATATGGATGAACCACGTAAGAACGAATTTGATTGCCCCATTCAGCACTATGAAACTCGCCACGTAATTGTTGTTTTTCTTTTAAAAATTCATCCTCTTTAAGCTTTGCTAATTTAGCTTTAAGAATCTTCATGGCCGTTTCTTTATTTTGCGTTTGAGAACGTTCGTTTTGGCATGAGACTGTTATTTTGGTTGGGAGGTGAACAATGCGGACCGCAGAATAAGTCGTGTTTACGGATTGGCCACCATGACCACCAGCCTGAAAAGTATCGATACGTAGATCTTCTGGTTTGATTTCGATTTTGACCTCATCATCAATTTCTGGAAGAACCTCGACGAGCGCGAATGAAGTTTGACGTAATTGATCGGCATTAAACGGAGAAAGACGTACAAGACGATGAACTCCGGCTTCACCTTTTAGGTGACCATAAGCGTAGCGGCCCTGAACAAAAAAAGTTACTGATTTTATTCCAGCTTCTGTACCACGGCTTTCGTCGACAAGTTTAACAGTCCAATCCTTTTTTTCGGCATATCTAAAATACATGCGCATTAACATTTCCGCCCAATCTTGAGCATCTGTACCGCCCGCTCCAGCATGAATGGACATCACTGCACTCGAGGCATCATGGGCTCCTGAAAACATCATGCTGAATTCCAATTTGGCAAAACTTTGAGACAATTCATCTGTTTTGTCTTTAATCTCATCCTCCATTTTATTATCCTGATCTTGCTCTGACATCTGGATTAGCTCCAACAGTTCATCGATACCGGATTTTAATTCAGACCAATCAGCATACTCCTTATTTAAATCTGAAAGTTTTTGCATTTCCACTTTTGCTCTATCCTGATCAGACCAAAAATCAGGAGCCGAGACCTCAACCTCCAAGGCATCAATTTCTAACTTACGGGTATCCAAATCTAAAACCTGCCAAGCTTTATCTAGACGGTTTTTTAAATCATTTAATTGGTCTTTGAGATCGTTCAACATGACCTTATGTTAACGTGTGAATGACTAATTGTCGAGTAATAAAAAAGAATCGTTTGGAATAGTCGCTTTGTTATAAAGCTCCAAACGATTCAGAGAAGACCAGCTCCTAGACAAGCTCAATCTTGGACAGCGAGGACAAATGTCCCAGCCGAAGGAATGAAGCGCAACATCTTGATCGCCTTAGTGGCACGCACCAACTGTTGTGCGTCCAACATGAGGTAGACGGCAGGCGTGGTTTCGCCGACCTTGTCGGTGGCGATGTAGGCGCGCTTTTCTGTGCCGTTGACCGTAACCCAATGATGCCAACGAATGTTGTCAAAGGCCAGTGCCTCGCGTGTACCATTGACCAAACGCCAGTTACCACCGGATCGAGCGAAGTAGGAAGCCGTGCCGTCGGTATATTTTTCCAAGTCCCAGATCTCGTCCCAAGACTTGCCAAGAGACTTACCGACACAGACGCGTCGTTTGCCATCGTCGTACTTGATCCAGATCGCCTGGTCAGCCTCGCCTAAGTACGAAGTGACTACTTCGTCACCGCATGAGACGGCGGCCGGTTTTCCGCTAGGCATCTTGGTAGGATCAGCAGAGGGCATACCATCAGGATGAGCTGGATGGTCGAATCTGCTGGTACCACGCGGGGTGAAGCGAATCTCATCAACAGGCCCACCAGAGGAATGATGAGCGACCTCCACATCCGCATCCTTGGGTTTGGGAGTGGCGGGTGCGGGTGGCGCCCAGTCGAAGGAAAGCTCGACGACTCCTTCGAGCATCGCCACATCGGGAAAACGGCGAGGCTTAATCGCCTTGCCTCGATAGTCCTTGTGCGCAAGCCGTAGCCGACAGTCACTGCGATATTGAGCGAGATAAGAACCGCAATAGCTCCCGTCACTGAGCGCATAGACCATGGACCACGGGCCGTCCTCGGATTGGGGTTGGTTGCCAACGAAAACCGCACCGTCCGTACAGGTGTACATGACGGCACTGTTCTCCACGCTCCACCAGATGTAGCTCATCTCTGCGCAGCGGGGAGTAAGCACTTGGTTGCCCTTGACAGCTTGCCAGTGCTCGCCGTTACGACAAGAGTAGATGGGCGTTTTGTTGTCCGTTCCGCCGATGACCAGATCACCAATCTCGTCACAACGCGGGGTGAAGGCTCGGGTGCCCATTTGGACACGCCAAGTACTCTGTGCTCCGTTGCCGCCCGCATGAGCGCTCGGAAAGCAATACAAAGAAACAAACAAAACGGCGATCAACTGCAAGAGCTTGTTCATGGTTTTCTCTTCCCGTCCTATATGGACTGTTGTGCTGTTTGTAGATGAACCGAAAGCAACGATAAATCACCTTGAATAACCAAGATTAATCTGTCGTTGCCTTCGGATCTTTGTTAAAGGTCATAATTTAATATTTAAAATAGCACAAAATAGGCCAGAAAACATTAAATTTGAATTGCTGAATTTAGCAGTAAAATGACGTTTTGTCAAGTATTGCTTGTTTTAAATTGCCTAAAATTAGCCAAAAAGCAATACAAAAACCCCGCAATTGCGAGGCTTTGTAATTAATCTAAAATTTAGAGATTGATTTTATTGCGATACTGACCAAGAAGAGGGATTTCCCAGAATTCACCCATCAATGTTTTGATCAAGCCAATAACAGCAAAGATTAATAAAGCGATACCGATCACAAAACCTGCAAGCCAACCCAAGATTGGGATCATGCTGATAATCATGTTAGCAACAAAGGCCAACAATAGAACCAAACCTTGTTTGCCATGCTCTTGTGCAAATTTGGAATCTTTTTTAGCCAACAATGGAATCAAACAGAGGATGCCGATGTAGGATAATGCGGCAATTATTTTATTGTCCTCAATATCTTTTGGATCAAAGGTTGGGACTTTTTGTGCTTCTGACATAACTTGAAATTAAAATTAGAAATTAGAAATTTTACGCATGAATTATAGCACACCGTCTAACAAATAACCAGATTAGTAACCCATACCACCCATGTCAGGCATGCCACCCATACCAGGAGCAGCTGGCTCATCTTTTTTAGGTAAGTCCGTGATGACACATTCGGTTGTTAAAAACATACCGGCAACAGATGCTGCATTTTGTAGTGCGGAACGAGTAACTTTGGCCGGATCAATTATTCCGCGTTCTATCATGTTTACATTCATTTCATCTTTGGCAGCATCATATCCCATATCTCCATTACTAGCTTTTACAGCTTCGACGATTACATCGCCTTTGCGACCTGCGTTTTCGGCAATCGCGAATATAGGAGCTTCTACGGCTTGTCTGAGAATCGAAATGCCCATTGATTCATCCCCTTCAACTTGCAAAGACCCTAAGACGTTGGCTGCACGAATTATGGCAGTGCCACCACCAGGGACTATACCCTCCTCTACTGCAGCTTTGGTAGCCGCAACAGCATCATCAATACGATCCTTCTTTTCTTTCATTTCCACTTCGGTAGCTGCACCGGCCTTGATAACGCCAACACCGCCAGCAAGTTTTCCTAAACGTTCTTTGAGCTTATCTTTATCGTAATCTGATTCTGTTGTATCGATCTGTTTTTTTATTTGTTCTATTCTAGTATCGATTTGCTCTTGTGAGCCTTTGCCGTCAACGAACTTAGTCGTGTCTTTTGTAGCAATGACTTTGTGAGCAGTACCGAGATCCTCCAATGTAACTGAGTCGAGTTTGCGACCAATGTCTTCGGTAATCACAGTAGCACCAGTCACTAGTGCAATATCTTGTAACATCTCTTTACGACGATCACCAAAGCCAGGAGCTTTGACGGCCAAAGCAGAGAATGATCCACGTAGTTTATTTAATACCAAAGTAGTAAGAGCTTCGCCTTCTATATCGTCGGCGATAATTACAATCTCTTTTTTGCCAGCCTGCACAACTTTTTCTAAAATCGGTAAAAGCTCTTGAACTGAACTTACCTTTTTATCAGTAATTAATATGTATGGATCTGTGTATTCAGATTCCATGCGTTCTGGGTTTGTAACCATGTATGGAGATGCATAACCTTTGTCGATTTGCATGCCTTTAACAATTTCTTTATCGATACCAAAAGTCTGTGACTCCTCAACCGTTATAACCCCCTCATTACCAACCTCTTTCATTATCTCGGCAATAATTTTACCTATTTCAGGATCGTTTGCCGAAATGGTTGCAACCTTTTCTATATCATCATCTTTAACGGGTGTGGCAATTTTTTCTTGAATCTCTTTAATCATGGCCTCAACGCCTTTATCAATACCACGTTTGACTGCGAGTGGGTTAGCACCGGCTGTTATGTGTTTTATGCCTTCCGCAATCATAGCTTGAGCCAAGACTGTTGCAGTAGTTGTGCCATCACCGGCAACATCGGAAGTTTTGGAAGCAGCCTCTTTTACCAATTCAGCTCCAATGTTTTCAAATTTATCTTCCAACTCAATTTCTCTGGCAACAGTTACACCATCTTTAGTGATGGTAGGTCCACCATAACCTTTATCAATTACAACATTGCGCCCTTTTGGGCCCAAGGTGACTTTTACTGCATTGGCGAGTTGATCAACTCCACGTTTGAGTGCTTGACGAGCCTTGTCGTCGTACATTAATTGTTTTGCCATATAACATTACGAATTACGAATCTGCACGAATTACGAATTTGTGAATTATGTAAATTTACAAAATACGTAATACGAAATTCAATATTTATGTATTAGATAATTAATTATTCGATAACTGCAAGCACACCGTCTTCAGATATAACAAGGTATTCTATATCATCAATTTTAACTTCGTCTGGTGCGTAATTTTTGAACATGACCTTGTCACCAACTTTGACGGACATCGGTATACGCGACCCATCGTCTTTAAGCTTACCTGGACCAACCGAAATAACTTCACCTTGTTCAGGACGTTCTTTACTCACCGTATCAGGGAGGATGATGCCGGATTTAGTGACTTCCTCTTTTTCCAGAGGTTTTACGATCAAACGATCGTTTAATGGACGTAAATTCATAACCATTTTTATAAGATTAAAATATTAATAATCGATTAGCAATCAGACCATTAGACTGCTAATGTTGAATATATTAGTAAGACTCCACAATCAAGTCAAGAGCTTGGAAAATAGTGATTAAAGATTTATGGGAACTTACCTTTCAAGACTTGAATATCTATAAATTATTAAGCTTGATAAAGCAAAAATTGTTAATACCTGTCCACTCCAAAGACTGTATGGATAATGGTCGAATAAGGTTAACACAAACCAAGCCCCAAGCATAGCTAAAGATAAATTGTCGGGTTGTAGTATTAACTTTTTAAGTTTGAAATGACTGTTAATGAAGATCCTCAGAAAAAAGCCAACCATCAGCAAGGCACCAAACACACCAAAATTAACTAGAAATAAAAGCCAAACGTTATGAGGTGGTTCTAACCAGTCCGTTTTTTTGTTTTGGGATAACTCTAAACCAACTAGCGCTGGAAGTTCTGCATTCGGCCCTGTACCAAAAAGTGGATTGGCTTGGAAGACCTTTACTCCATCTAATAAACTATTTGTACGAGCTTGATTGGAAATCTGCTCAAGACGTACAGGTTCTGGGCTAAAACCAAAACGCGTGGATGCTAGATCCCAATGCAGAATGATTAGAATGGAGAAAGTGACGACGACAACCAATGATGTAAGTATTTTTTTCCATTGACGTTTAAAAACCAAAGGAATAAATAAAATTAATAAACCCACAAATGCAGCTATCCATGCTGACCTGGAAAATGAATAAAATAGTGCCGTTGTAATAAATGGAACGATGGCTAGTAAAAACTTTTTATTATTTTTAACCGGTAGCAAATATAACCAAAATGAAATTAAAATTCCAAATGCCATATAGCCACCTAAAATATTTGGGTGTGGAAAAAATCCATAGGCGCGCAACCAACGAAGCGAGCCAGACTGTACAACAGACACACCTAGATCCATGGGATTTTGTGTGGCAACGCCAATCCAAGACCATCCAGGAACAAATTGCAGCCAGGATTGAGCAATGGCGAATATGGCAGATGGCAAGATGGAAACCAAAAACCAAAATGCTAATTTATCAAGTGATGTATTATTTTTATATAAAGTAATAAAAAACAAAAGCAAAAGTAATTGTTGAACCCACCACTGCGCGCTCGCTGTGACAGCATACGGGAAAGCGACAATATTCACTACTCCAAAAAATGTGATTATCAAAAATATATTCTTACGGATATTAAGAGACAGTTCTTTTTTTGAATTGAATATGCCCAACGCAATAACTGCCACTATTGGAATCCAAGATATGTAAAATGATAACCTACCCTGTTCCCAAGCATGCCCATTTAAAAAAGCCTCTTTGTATAATCTTGTTTGCAAGGGCAATAATAAAACAGCTATACGCCAACTAAACTCGTAAAGTTTTGTTACTAATTGCTTATGGTTGAACGTTAAATTCATTACAAATTTTATAATAACTATCACGTATAGGACGACGAGCGTCCGTTGTATGAAATTTTAACACATTATCAGAAATAACAACGTCGGTTGATTGATTTGCTTGTTTATTAATTTGAGATGGTAATCTGTTTTGTTGAATTATTTTAAATTTTTTTTCTAAAAAAGAAATCTCCTCATTTGAACTTTTAGACTCTTGAGAATTTGATTTATCTCCAGCTGTTTTATCTAAAGATATCCAAGGGATAGCATTAGCGTGCCTTTTTAAAATGTTTACATTTGCAAACCAGAGTTCAGCCAATACACCATCATCATAGAGTGGCAATAAAAACAGAAACCAATATCTAAAATACGGGTCATCTTCTAACATTAATTTGGATAAATCCAAGCCATTCTGAGTTACAAAAAAGGAAAGACAAACCGGATCTTTAATACCTGGATCCTCTGGACGCATTTTAAAAATAACAAAGGGAAGCGCGGCAAAAAATCTAGTAATCCAGATATAGCCTGGTTTAGTAATTATAAAAAAATCCAAGTCGCTAGTTTCCTTTGACTGCCCCAGCGCAGTTGTATTGCACAAACAAACTGATTTTATCCATGGTATTTTTTTTAAATACCAAACAACACGCTTTGCTTTACGCATTTTTCGTGAATTATAAATCTCTTTTTCTTTGCCCTGCTCCATCAAATATGAAAACCGATTAAGAGCAAATCTGCCTTGCTGTTTTACGACCAAATCTTCTTGCACTAATACTTTTAAGACATCCTCGAGATTTAGCTTAGACACCCGTGTATCTTGAGACTCATTAACCCCATAATCCAAACTTAGCAGGAGCTGTATATATGTTGGCGCATAACTCCAAGACGCATGAAAAGCCAGCGTACGAATTATCGCCTCTCTTAAAACTTGATTCTCCATATTAGCTTAACTCCCCTCTTTTAGATGAGCAATGGAACCAACCTGTCCAACAGAAGCGCCCTGCCTTGCCATAACCGAAGCGGTCGCATCTGAGACTATCAAGTATCCATCATCCCATTCAATAACCTGATCCCAATCAATCAATAAATATTGATCTAATACACGAGTAAAAACGCCCCCTATGACTAGAAATTTTTTAATTTTGCCTGTCTGCGTATCAATCTCAATATGCGCTACTTTGCCAAGCTCTTGTCCGGATACAGTTTTTACAACAAGTCTACTTTTGGGATTAAACGTAAACATATTTAGCATTTATTGCGCTGAGCTAGGAGCTGATATTTGAGCTTCTGTGTTTGGTGGCTCTGGTTTACGCATTGTGATGTATTGTTGAATGACAGTAAGCAAACTCATTATAAACCAATAGAGGGTCAAACCACCCGGAAGTTTAATACCTATGATCAATGTCATAATAGGCATCAAATACATCATTTGCTTATTAATCATGGCCGTCATATCCTCATCCTTAGCACCGGCATTTTCCCTAACATCTTCTGGAGGTCGTTTAGCTGCGCTTGGCTTTTTAAACATCAACCAAGATTGCCAGAACTGAACACCGGCAGCCAATGTTGCAAGAATGTAATTTGGATTCGCTAGATCAATAATTCCAAATAAAGTTGCATTGATGGTTCCGGGATTTGGTACAAAGGCATACAGCATCGAAAGTGACTCTGCGTGTAAACCAACTCGTAGAGCTTGATAAAGAGCTATAAAAACCGGAAGTTGGATTAATAATGGAAGACATGAGGATGCAGGATTTACTTTTTCTTTCTTATAGAGCTCCATTAACTCTTTTGCCTGCGTTTCTTTATCATCTTTTAAGCGTCTGCGGATTTCAGCAATTTTTGGCTGAAGGCTCTGCATGGATTTTTGCTGTCTTAGTTGTGCCGCTGTTATAGGATATAAGATAAGTTTAACAACTATAGTTAAAACGATAATCGCCAAACCTAAATCACTACCCGGAATAACATTATATAGCCATATTAAAACATTCAAAATTGGGCGAAATAAAATTTCATTGTATAACCAAAGCATAATTATTTGGATTCAGTATTTTTAGCTTCCTCTGACGCCTCATTATTAACAACCTCATCATTTTCTTCCGCTGTGGCATCGTCAGTATTAATTTTTTCTTCAGTGGAACCAACCTCTTCCGGCTGAACTTCCTTGTTTTCAGCCTCTGCTTGTTGCTCTGTCTTGATTTCTGTATCTGAAGTTAAATCACCAAGTTCAGAATCAGCAACAACCTCTCCACCCTCTTCATTAATAACTGTTATTTTCCAGCTAGTTAATTTGGCAGCTAAGCGAACATTTTGCCCACCTTTGCCAATTGCCAGCGATAATTGATCAGGCAAAACTTTTACAATCGCTAATTGTTCTGCGCGATCAAGTTCTAAACTAATGACTTTAGCCGGACTTAATGAGTTGGAGATATATTCTTCCTCATCTTCACTCCATAAAACCACATCAACCTTTTCACCTCCCAATTCACGGATTATTGTCTGAATACGTGTCCCACGCTGACCAATACAAGAACCAATAGGATCTATCATGTCATCATTGGTTGAAACAGCCACTTTTGTACGTGATCCTGATTCGCGAGCGATATCTTTTATCTCGACAACACCGTTAGCGATTTCCGGAATCTCTTGTGCAAACAGAGCTGCAACCAAACCAGGACTGGAACGAGATAAACGAATTTCCGGTCCTTTGTTGGTCATTGAAACTTCACGTAAAATTGCTTTAATACGTGTTCCTGGGAAATATCGCTCGTTTTCCATTTGATCTTCTGGCAAAATCACTCCTGTTGCACGACCCAAATCGATAAGTACAACGCGTCCCTCACGTCTTTGAACGGTTACATTCATTAATTCACCTTCGCGCTCTTTAAAGTCTTGATAGATTACGTTACGTTCGGCCTCTCTGATTTTTTGCATTATAACCTGCTTGGCTGTTTGTGCAGCCATACGACCAAAGGCTGAAGGGATATTGAGTTCGACACGAATTTCATCACCTTCGATTGCATCGGGTTTTATATCTTTAGCATCCGAAAGCATGATCATGGTCTTTGGATTAAAAACAAACTCTTCTTCTTCATCAGATTCATTTGTTCCCTCTTGAGGTGGAGTCTCTTTTTCGATAGGTTTTTCTTCCGGCTTGCCTTTTCCTACTTCTGGCTTTTTACCGCCATGTGCGGCCTCAAAGCGCTCAAAGTAGTCATCCGGCAAATCCATGTCCGCCACTACTTCTTTGACATCAAAAATACGGATACCCGCTGTTTCTCCGTCATATTTTTCTGGGTCAAACTCAGATTTAATATTTTGGTTTCTGATGCCAAAATCTTTACGATAGGCGGCAGCCAATGCTGATTCTACTGCTTCTAAAACCGCATCTTCGGTTAAGAGCTTTTCGTCGCAAATGGCGCGTATTGCCTGACTTATTGCTGATGCCATACACTTGTAATGAGTGAAAAATTATTATTTCTAAATTATTTATTGCAGAAATTTATTTGATAATTTTCTAAAAAATTCTGCTTAAGTTAATAAATAAACCCGTTCATCCAGAACGAGTAATATTGATGATAGCATATACAATAAAGTGTAAAATGTCAATAAAAAACAAAAATACGGTTAAAAACCGTATTTTTATGTATTGTAACTTTTAAATCATTCTATTGACACTGAGTATAGGTAAACGATGGGTCACAACTGTTTGGTATGGTTTGATTGTAAATCGTGTCCACATAACCCCTAAACGAAGAATCAGATGAGAAGGGTATCCAGGGTTGTAACGAACTACAACTATTTATTAAGCACATTTTTCCATCCACCATATTCCCGGTTCCAACACATTTTGCATAGGTGTTACAGGTTGGACAATCAGGACTGCCGGAAGTTCTGGTTTTATAGGAAACACCTCTGTAGCAGGAAGATATGCCGTCAGGAGTACAAGTATTCCACCAAGTTCCTTGCGAGCAAGTGTATGAACCTGTCCATCCTGTTGGACAGGACGGCTGAACTCCACTACAGCAACTTTGATAAGTAACCGGACTTCCTCCAGCACAACCATAAGGCTCTCTGGTAACAATAGTCCTACCTTGATTGCCACTTGAGCATGTACT
Source organism: Patescibacteria group bacterium (assembly GCA_018830085.1). Taxonomy (GTDB): domain Bacteria; phylum Patescibacteriota; class Patescibacteriia; order 2-12-FULL-60-25; family 2-12-FULL-60-25; genus MWCR01. Next base: position 2,670 of record JAHJSR010000061.1, on the reverse strand, counting down.
CCAATCTGTATAAGTGAATGAAGTACATGTAGGTTGAAGATTGGGATAAACATTACACGGTCTGAACACCCATTCACCAGTCGTCTCATTACAATAATCAGTATATTCCCTACCATAACGACCATCAGACATAATACAAACATTATAATCAGGATTAAGTTCAGGACAATTGGATCCGCCGCCTATTGGTTGACACTGACTAACCCAACTACCATTGGAACAAACGTAACTACCAGTTGTTCCGGCAGGACAAGTGGGCGCCGTACCTGAACATTGTGGTTGAGCCGGAGGCTGGCATTGGCTTGTCCATTGCCCATTATTACATACATAACTACCCGTATAACCACTGGGACATGTTGGTTGCGATCCCTGACATCCTACTGATGGTGGGGTTTGCTCTATAGGATTGGTAACTATACATACATCATATATCCAGTTGCCAGTAGCAGTGTCGCAGTATTTAGCTGATTGTTTGCCAGCCTGACCGTCAGCATCGACGCAGTTACTAGTTTTTTCACTATCGTCGCAAAGCTTGGTCTGTGAACCATTTTTCTCATCTTCATTCTCGGGTACAAGACCAAAACAATACGCCGGTGGCGCGTCACAACTGTACACACAAGCATTTTTGGCTTGCAACAATGCATCGTCACTGGATTGATCGAGCTGATCAATCAAACCACGACATTTTTTATACTCCGCCTCACAGAGACCAACTATCTCGGGACAAGTTTGGAAACTTTTTTTGCTTGTGTTTAAGCTAAATCTAAAGTTAAAGAGTCCGGTTTTAAAGATAAACGGCGAGCCTTTTGTGGTCGGTTGTATCTGTGATATTTTCGGCAATTTGAAAATCAAAGCCTTAACATCAGTCGTTAGCACAAGGACTGTGACCACGACGCTGGTCATAATTAGTCCTGCGATAAAGTATTTTTGATTAATGCGCATATTATATAGTTTGATTCTGCATTTATTTTTTATTCCTGCGCAACACTAACTTCAATGGATCCATCATAGATAATCCATGGACGATAAATGCTAGCGTTCTGAGCGGTCAGAGGATCTGTTGAGCATTCATTAGGCAAAGTCGGAGTACTAAATGCAAAGTGATAGATATTTGTATTAACCTTGGTATTTGATCCGTCCAAACAACCACCATATGGATGACGAATTAATTTATCTATAGATACGCTTGATCCGGCAATTTCTACCTCACCTTGCTGAGAACAGTCACCCGTACACCAACCCCAGTTATCAATAACCATGATACGCGGAGTATAACGACAACGATTTAAATCAGGATTATAACAACCTGGACGCGGCGCTAATCCTTCTACACAATCTTCATCAAATCTACAGTCAGAACATGTTTGATCTGGATCATCCTCACAAGCTTGATCAGGACAAATATCGCCATTTGTGATAATCGCATCATCTTGACGACAGGTGTAAACGTGACTAAATTCAAAGTATCCTTGGCGACAAGCCTCATTACTGTTTCCAAAGAAAGTTCGGAATTCACAGATATCTTCATTGCCACAATCCGTATCTTTACTACATGTTTTATATGTTTGTTTTTTACAATTACCTGTTTGCAAACACTGACCAGTACTTGGTGGGCAATCAGCATCACTAGAACATGCCAATCCTGGTACTAAGGAACATTCACGGTCTGTATTACAGATTGGTTTTTGGTTCTTCATCTGTGCATTATCAATTTTTTGAACCGTGCCATCACCCCAATCAATAATCACTGTTTTGATAGGACTTTGATCGTGCGCCGACCAAGCATAGAATTGAAGTGTAGCCAATCCTTGACCGCCACCATAATAAACCAATCCCTCTGGTCTGCCTTCGACACTGAATTTATCTAGACTGCTTATACGTAAAGCATTTGACGCTTCTGATGACTTGGTTATATCTGGCGCAGCAACACGAGGAGGCAATGGACGATACCAAGCGCTATATTCGCGTGAATCTTTGGTTATTCTTCCACCGGATAAATAGCGGAATGTATCTAAACCAAATGTAACATCAGTAGCCGAAGGTGCTGGCGCATACCTATCGTCTCTTTCAATATGATTGGTAGATCTGTCATTGGAAAGATCATAAGTGATTAAACAATTATCCCTGCCGTCAGCGCAGACATCACCACGTGGGATGTATCCTGGAGAATGAGTACAGATATTTGCATCCAAATCAGGATCTTCGGACAATGGATTGCCCGTACCAGCCTGACACTCAGGAACAGGTGAACCAACCACCAACCTTGTTTTATAGCCACCCAATATAACCGGCGTTAAGGTTGGACCTCCGTAAGTTTGACCATACTTATCAATATACTCTTGAGTGACTGTCATGGGCTTGCAATAATCTCTATCTAGAATCTGACTATTGGCAGCATATTGATAATAGCTTCCTGTCGGATCGTTAGCCGCTTGCTCGGCCATCCAGGCAGCGTTCATTGTTTTTGGTAAATTAATATTACAATCTTGTTCACTTTCTTGGACCGAACCATCTAAATCACCGCCCTCACAGCGACAAGCTGAACGTAAGCTACCAACATCACCAATAGGACCCTCCATGGGGATTGATTGTGCATCAATATTAAAGTCTTGCAACACATAGGAAGGGGTCCAGTTATGGCGATAAACCTCACTCGTACCATATCCCTTT
>JAHJSR010000007.1 GCA_018830085.1 Patescibacteria group bacterium | reverse complement strand
TGGACAAAAACATCGCGCTACGCGAAGGCAACCTCTATGTCTGGATGCAAACCAACGAAAGTGAAAAATGGTTTCTTGAAGACAGAGAGGCTTTTATCGAAGCTTACGAACAAAGCGTTGTCCCAATGCCCACAGAACGAATCATCACTCCGCTTATAGGACAACCATTCACCGTCTATCACGTTCTCAATCCCGGATTCCCCGATGACGAAATCTTCTGCACGGAGCTTAACATCTGCAAAGAACTTCACATGGCTCTATGGAGCGCAAGAGACAACAGCACTATCAAAATTCCCAATATCTATCGGGATATCCTAACACACGAGTTCCCGCCTCTGCATGAATTCCACTATGCGGATTGTCCGCACTGTGGCGCCGAACTTCGCAAGTACGGCTATGTGAAACAAGACTGGATGCAAACTTGTCGCTTCTACTGCGATACGCTCGAAGAAGCTGAGAGAAAACACGAAGAAGGAAGACAGACTTTTCTAAAGTGTCAGGAAAACGTACGAGAGCAACTAGCTCAAAAAATCGCCGAAGAAAAAAACTGGCAACTTTACCTGCCGGCTTCGCGTGTATCAGATTCCAAAAGCTATAGTTTTCTTAGTGGCAACATTTCCACTGATCTTCTAAAAGAATTCGAGGAATGCTACTACTCTGTTGTGGGCAGGGATGTTGCCGACCACATAGCCGAAACGCCCAAGTACGAAGCATTCTCAAGAGCTGCCGCCGCCGTAAAAGATGCGCTCGACGATGTCTACAATGAGCGCTGGAACGAAATGGTGGAAAAAAACTGGATCGAACTAGTTCGTCCAGTCCTGCAGAAACACAACCCCAGATGTCTTCTCTGCGGGCAAGTTATCGACTACACGGATGAGATGATGGAGGATTTACTCATCTACGGTGAGGTGACTCCACAGTGCAATTGCCCAGAAAGAGGTTGGTCTCTGCATAAACAAGAGACACCAGACGATCTCACCAGACTCTTCACAACGCTTAATCAACTTCCACGCGTTCAGTCGGTTAACATGAAGTACCCTGTATACTACCGCGTGGCTCGAAATATCCAAGTCAACAATCATCCGGTTTTACGAATACTCTTCACCGATAGCGTATATCAGTTGCGAGCCCATATCGCCATCAACACCCAACTGATACAAACGCCCAAAATCGCATTCGTGGAAGACCTTGTACCAGCAGCAGAAGAAAGATGTAGGAGAGAACACCTTGAAAACCTCGAAAAAGAGGTTCAAAAAGGCAATCTTCTCAAGCTTCACCTGAGCTGGAACGAGCGACATCAAAGTTGGGGCGTTCGACGCACGCAAGGCAATGAGACAGTTGTTTACACCGTAGCACGTGGACAAGCGCATACAATAACCCCAACTCATAGCGGCTGGTTTTACTGCAGCGTTGTTGCCGAGCCGCCCAAATCCAAAAAACCGGGATTCAAACTCGTGCTCATCAGTCCACGAGAAATGGTCCCAGGTGAACTCGAACCGCACCCAGTAAAACCACGTGGCATAAGATTCGACTTCTCACGAGACTGACTCAAACCGTTTGGTAAAAAAACTGAACGGTTTATTTTTTTTATATAAAACTAACCCTGCTTCAACTTAACTATTTTTTGTAAATCATCACCATCCCCCACACCAACTAAATACAATAACTCAGGACCCTGTAAAAATAAATTCTTACCTCCTGATTGATTTTCCATATAAGCAAAATAATTTGGTCTCTCAATTTTACCTTGTTGATAGGCGATTTTATCACTAATCGTTTTAACGCCAAACTCAACATCAGGACCCAAGACATACTTCACCAAAGCCAAGCCTTGATACCGATCTAAAATTTTTATATCATCAATTTCCGCTAAAGGTATTTTTAAATCCCTATATTTTTCCACATATCCAGCTCCAAGATGCAAAATCAAATTTTCACCGCTTAACTCAACCGTAGGCATCTGCCCGGAAAATTTATTAGATAACTTTATAAAATATTCTTTAATTAATTGCCCAAATGCCAACCTAATTAAAACATAAAAAAGCAATAAAGCAATTAAAAATATAAATCCTGCAAAATCAATCTGATTAAATCCTGAAATAAAATACTTAATCACAAAATACTCGGCCACTAAAAATCCAACCAATGCCAATGCGACTGTAATCATTGATTTTACAAAAATAAACGGAACCAAAACATTGGCTGTTTTGGCTATAAATCTTTTTGGTGGTGTTATTTTTAACCCTCCCTGCATTAAATAAAATCTTTTAATCCAAAATATACCCATTTCAACACTAAAAACTGCCATAAAAGACAACAAAAAAGCAATCAAAAAACTCTTATCACCGTACTTTAAAGCAATCAATCCCAACCCAAACAACAATACACCAAAACAAATAAAAATAATTCCATAGGAAATTTCAGAGACTTTTGCTATTATAATTCTATTCATATATTTAAAGCATACCAAATAATCAAATTTATACCAATGAATTTAATATTTACCAAAAAAACAGACCAATATCGGTCTGTTTTATATCCTTAAATATATATATTTAAATCACATTTTCAATCTCTTGCTTAAGAGTTCCCAAATCCCTTAATCCAACAAACTCATTTACAACTTTCCCCCCTTTAAACAACTTCATGTTTGGAATACTTTGAATATTATACTCATATGCCAAATTTTGATTCAAAGTATTTTCCGTATCAACCTTAGCTACAACCAATTGACCATCCATAATACCTGCAAGCTCATCCAAAATTGGCGCCATCATTCTACACGGCATACACCAAGGTGCCCAAAAATCAACCATAACAGGTAATTCACTTTCTAAAACTTTTTGCTTAAATTCTTCTCCCCCATTTATATTTAGCACTTTTTCATTAGACATATAATTATTTTAAATCAATAAATTATTAATGGGTTAAACCAAACCTTGAGCCAGTATGCTATCAGCAACTCTCTTAAAACCAGCGATATTTGCTCCAACCACGTAATCAACTCTTCCATCTTGAGCCCCATACTTAACCGCCTGATCATGAATACCTTTCATAATAATTTTTAGTTTTTCATCAACCTCATCTCTTGACCATGAAAGTCTCACACTATTTTGACTCATTTCCAAACCAGAAACGGCCACACCTCCCGCATTAGAAGCCTTGCCCGGTGCAAATAATATTTTATTTTCCTTAAATACTTCAATTGCTTCGGGGGTTGACGGCATATTAGCGCCCTCCACCACCAACCCTACACCATTAGAAACCATTCCTCTTGCATCTGCGCCGCTTATTTCATTTTGTGTAGCGCAGGGCAAAGCCACATCAGCTTTTATCATCCACGGATTATTACCCACCAAGTATTCAATTCCATACTTTTCTGCAACTTCTTTAATACGACCACGATCAAGATTTTTAATCTGCTTAACATGAGTTAAAACATCTTCGGATAAACCTTCTTTTGCATAAATAACACCATCCGAATCCGACATGGTCAACACTTTACCCCCTAATTGCATAACCTTTTCAGCTGCGAATTGTGCCACGTTACCAGATCCTGATATTAATATTGACTTCCCATTCAAACTTTGATTTACACGTTTCAACATTTCTTCCGCAAAATACACCACACCATAACCAGTTGCTTCAGTTCTTATGTTACTACCACCCCATCCCAAACCCTTACCGGTCAAAGTACCAGAAAAATCTTTAGTCAATTTTTTATATTGACCAAATAAATAGCCAATCTCTCTAGATCCAACACCAATATCACCAGCAGGAACATCAATATTAGGACCGATGTGTCTATACAATTCTGACATAAAACTCTGAGAGAATCTCATTACTTCTGCGTCTGTCTTTCCTCGAGGATCAAAATCACTACCACCCTTACCGCCACCCAATGACAAACCGGTTAAACTATTTTTAAATATCTGCTCAAAACCTAAAAACTTTAAAATACTTAAATTAACTGTTGGGTGAAAACGCAACCCTCCTTTATAAGGCCCGATAGCGCTATTAAACTGCACCCTAAAACCCCTGTTAACCTGGACATTCCCTCCATCATCAACCCAAGGCACCCTAAACATTATAACTCGCTCAGGCTCAACCAAACGCTCTAAAATTTTATCTTGTAAATAAACCGGATTATCATTTAAATAACCTTCAAGAGACAATATTACCTCTTCAACCGCTTGAACGAATTCAGACTCATTGGTATTTTTTTGAGACACTGCCATTAAAAAGGCTTTTGCATCAAATTTCATATTTCTTTTTAATTATTTTCATTAGTATTAAATTTCTTTACCAACCAAAATAAATATTTTTGTACATACTTAATAAATTAATAACATATTATTTATATTTTTAGTCAATTTATAATACTATTTTAAATAGTTATTTAATCGTTCCAACTGTTTAGCCAAAAATTCTTCATTTAAACAATAAACAACCTTTAACCCCCTCTTTTCAGCCATAACCAAATTCGCTTTTCTTAAAACACCAAGATGGTGTGAAACTAAATTTTGAGGCAAATCAAGTTTTTCCCACAGATAACCAACACAACATTCTTTTTTAAGATAATTAAGGATTTGCAACCTTGTTGAATCACCGATAGCCTTTGTGAAAATTAATAGTTCTTTATTCATAGTATATCAATATATATTGATATACTATTCCACGATATATATTCTGTCAAGAAAATATCACGAACCATATAAAAAACCCGTCGATCAATGTCGACGAGCTTTATTTGGCGGAGAAGGAGGGATTCGAACCCTCGGTACCCTTTCGAGTACGACGGATTTCAAGTCCGTTGCCTTAGACCACTCAGCCACCTCTCCATAAATCTAAAAAGATTTAATGCCCGCAGTATAGTAATAAAACTTATTTTTGTCGAGTCTCATACTATGATATACTACCCCATATGGCTTACTCACCCGAAACTCTTCGACAAATCGCCGAAGCACAAACCGAATTTGTTTGGGAAATGCAAGAATACGAACATCGTCCACGCTCTGCCGGATGGTATATTGTTGTTAGCTTAATAGCCTTAATTTGTGTTATTTATGGAGTTTTCGCAGCCAATTATCTATTTGCTCTAATAATCTTAATTAGTGCAGTCATCCTAATATTAGCTGGTAACGAAAACCCAGAAAAAGTACTCATACAAATAGGTCAAAATGGCGTTGTAATTGACGGTGAATTTACAGAATTTGATAAATTAGCCAACTTTTCCATTATATACCACCCTCCATACACCAAAGTTATCTACATGGACAGAAAATACAGCTTAAAACCCAGAATTAAGCTATTTTTAGACGATCAAGATCCAATAGAAATCCGCAACCATCTATTAAACTATTTACCCGAAAATCTGACCTTGCGCGATGAACATTTTTCTGATATTCTAGGGCGACTCTTAAGGATTTAAGTCCAAGCCAAACAGCTTCTACTTATCACTTGTTAGCAGCCGTAGCTCAGCTGGATAGAGCACCACCCTGCGAAGGTGGGGGTCAGACGTTCGAATCGTCTCGGTTGCACCATCAAAAACCAGTCATCTGGTTTTTTTGTTACATAATCGAGATGATTCGAACCAGTAAGGGCGTTGGGAAACCTAGGTTTCCCGTTAGCGGAAAAATTAAAACCGAAGGGTTTTAAAGAGCTCAAGTATTCCTTGAGCGATGTGAGACTCGTCTCGGTTGCACCATCAAAAACCAGTCATCTGGTTTTTTGTTTTTAATTATTGTTATCACGCAACTTTAAGGATATAATAAACAAATAAAACCATATGAAAAAAAGAGGAATAAACTTTCGTGATTATTTTTTAAAAGACATCAATCCAACGGTTAGATTTCTAATTCTCTCAGATACAGTGTTGGTTGGTGCAAGCGGTTTACTTGGTCCCATATTTGCCATCTTTGTCCAAGGATTTATCGTCGGAGGTAATGAGGCTGTAGCCGGCTTGGCTGCGGCTATTTATTTGTTTACAAAAAGTATTTTCCAAATCCCTGTAGCACACATTATCGATAAAATCCGTGGAGAAAAAGATGATTTTTGGCTAAT
>JAHJSR010000060.1 GCA_018830085.1 Patescibacteria group bacterium | reverse complement strand
TCTTCTATAATAATTTCTGTATTTTGATCTAAACGTAAATCTGCCATTCCATAAGCTAAAACGCTCGCAGTCGAACCTTTACCGGTCCTTAATTTATCGCCGACCATAAGCTCCATACCACTTCGGGCTTGTTCCTCAAAACCTCCACCCCTAGTTAAATAAACAGCTCCTTGATTAATAGCCAGCTTTAATTCCGAATTCTGTGTTTTTGGAACTGAACCTAGCGACCAAAACCACAGAAACACACCACCTAAAAATACCAATGCCAAAACGGCTATAATAATCAAAATTCGAGCTTTTTTCATATACTCTTAATGATAGCAAGTGTAGGTGTGTTAGTCGAGGAAAATCATCGATTCAACCAAACCCCACCCTTGACGCTTAACTCAAATTTTGTTATATTCACCCGCATTGAGCTTAACAGATGACTGCCCCGCGTAGTTTTATGCGAAGTGGGGAGGAAAGTCCGGACACCCGATCAACAGTAATGTTGATTTGACAAAGAGAGTCGCTAACGACGACCGGGATATAGTCCCGCCTTTGGCGGGGTAAACCCAGGGAAAGTGTTCCGCAAGGAACCACCCGAAGCTTTACGCATAGGGTGGCCACAGAGACTATACTGTCCTCTAATGCTTTACGCGTAAGAGGATCAAAGTGAAAAGTGAAATGGTGTGGCCGTCTCCCCCGTAGCCTCGGCGAAGGGGAGCAACGCTCTGCTGCATTTCTCTGCTCGTGGTGACACGATGCAGTGGTAAACCCTCTCTGGTGCAAGAGCAAGCGTGATAAACCTCATTTGGTACTTCACACTGGTCGCTCGCAAGATCCTGCAAGCAATTGCAGGGCTAGATAGATAGTCATCGCCCCACAGAACATCCTGGGAAATGTTATGCGGGGTACAAAATTCGGCTTATCGTTTCGCTCAAATCCCAACAATACATACAAAAGCTCTGCTAACTGCAGAGCTTTTGTTTTGTGATATAATGATTACGAATTACTAATTTGTCGCGCAACCTCATTTTATCCCAAGGGATAAAATGTAAACCATGCGTAATTCGCGCAAATTCGTAATTCTTACCGTAGTTTATGAATAAATTCCAACTAACTTTTACCGCACTCAAATTACCAGTGGATTTTGTTACATTAGCTTGCGCTTCTGCGATGGCTTATTTACTTCGTTATTCTCGATTTGCTACAGAAATACGCCCAATATTACAAGACATACCCATTAGTACCTACATACAAACTTCACTTACATTTATTGCCATCTGGATTGTTGTATTTATAATCGCCGGATTATACTCCGCCCGTCAAAGACGAGCTTGGGATGAACTTGGCAGAATTATTTTGGCTTGCACAGCCGGAGTAATGCTTTTAATAGCATCCATCTTTTTCCGCCGTGAACTTACACAATCACGTTTTATCATTTTAGCTATTTGGGCATTATCCGTATTTTTTGTATTTTTTGGCAGACTGGCTTTACGTACTATTCAACACCAGCTACTCCGAATGCGTATGGGTCATGACAAAATCGCTATAATAGGAAGCGACTTAGTCGCAGATAATCTAGTTAAAATTTTTAACGGTTCACCGATCTTAGGTTTCACAGTAGCGTGTCATGCAAATAAATGGACCAACACAACAAAAGATCAACTTAAAAAACTAGTCCAAGACTCCAAACTAAATGGCATTGTTTTAGCTGACCCAGACATGCCTAAAAAACAAGCACTACACGTAATTGGTTTTGCTAACAAGCATCATCTACATTTTTGGTATGCTGCTGATATTTTTGCTGCACGATTCACGAATATTGCTGTTTCAACTCCAGGAGGAATTCCATTAATCGAAGTGAAGCCAACACCGCTTGATGGCTGGGGTAGAATAGCAAAGCGTTTTGAAGATATCTTTTTTTCCATAATAATTCTATTAATATCCTCGCCACTTTGGCTTTTTGGCGCCTTGCTTGTTTTATTTGAAGATGGTTTTCCAATAATTTATAAAAGCGAACGCATTGGCGAACGTGGAAAAAGTTTTATTACATACAAACTCCGTACCATGTTTAAAAAATTCTCTATTGGTCCTCAATTTAAGGACGTAAAAAAGAATCTCGAATTAGAACAAAAATTAATCAAAGAACAAAGCATTAAAAAAGGCGCAGTCTATAAGATAGCCAATGATCCACGCATCATGAAAACCGGAAACTTTTTACGCCGTTGGTCAATTGATGAATTTCCAAATTTTATTAGTGTTTTAAAAGGTGATATGTCATTGGTAGGCCCACGTCCACACCAACCTCGTGAAGTAGAAAAATATACAGATGAACAACGTCGCGTTTTAACCATCAAACCCGGTGTAACCGGCTTAGCTCAAATCTC
>JAHJSR010000059.1 GCA_018830085.1 Patescibacteria group bacterium | reverse complement strand
CTTTTTCGGAAGATGCGACATGGTTGCCACGCCCGCATCTTCCGAAAAAGTACCAGTAACTACACCACCTTCATATTTTATGGGAATGGTTTTTGGTTCATCATCAGTTCCCAAGGTTAACATCCAGTGTTTTCACCTGTTGCCGCTATGGAGATTGCCGCCGAATTAGATTGTCCAATCAAATCTTCTAAACTGATATTTAAATCACAACCTTCTTCGTCCGCTTGACTCTCCGTATCTGCCATCTTGGCTTTAGCTTCTTCTGATAAAATCACATCAGTTATTGTTATGGTTCCATTTTGCCAAGAACCAGAAATATCTGCCAAACTAGGATACATTGGAACGCCATAGCGTTCATTCAAAAATTCACGGTAAGCTTTTTCTCCACCATCTTCACCAAAATAGATTCTAACTCCTTGAGCAATATCATGAACCGATAAAGCACCATCAACCAAAAAACCTTGTTTGTCATTTAAGTTGAATCTATTGGTGTCTTTCATCATTCTTTGTGTAAAGTGATACAAAACATCCATTCGAACTTTAAGATCCTGATGCTTCTGTAAACCCTTTGGCCCAAAATTTCTGTCTAAAAAGTTAGCCTCTTGAAATTTGTTCATTAGCATCTGCAAATCCTTTTCTTTTTGTTCAACAATAATGTCCTTTTCTAAACGGCTTTTAAATTGGCGCTCAAAAGACCTTCTAACACCATCTCTAACCATGTCCATCTCTCGCTCATCCAACTGCGGCATGCCAGCATCACGCCTAGCCTCATTCTGCTTAGCGATAGCTTCTATCATGAGCTGTCGTCTTACACCGCGCATCTGTGTCCAAACCGTATCAAAATCTCCGGGGTCATTATTGTATCCGTAAAAATAACTATCAGAACCTTTTTTATATGCTTGATAAGCCGCTTCAACCTCATCACTCTTCCAGCTTTGTATCTGATAATCAACTACCTCAACAGCGATCTTACCCGCAGTCGTAATTAAAAACTTATCGGCTATTTGCTCACCGATAATTTTCGCTGCTTCACGATATTGTCCTTCCGCAGCATAACCAGCGGCTTTTGAAACAGCTTCAACATCTTCAGCAGCATCACCAGCCAAACCTTCTAGTGCGCTTTTAAATACCGATTCAGGTACGCGTGAGGCAATCTTTTTACCCATCAAAATCGCCAAGTTCTGATTAAAACCCGAAACATCACCATTTTGATACTGATCGTACATGTCTTTATAAGCATCATCCGTTAAAATATCACTCAACACACTCCCGCTGATGGATTTATCATTGATTCCCATCTTGGCAAGTGTCATCTCTACCATTTTATTAGCAATCTCATCCGAAACATCGTTGATATTATCTCGCATCGTATCATCAAGCGCCTGCGAATGAATCCACTGTTTAGTCAAAACAGCTTCGTCACTAACCTTATTCTTACCCAATAAACTAAAGTGATATATATCAACTGTCATTAAACCATTTTCCATATCAACATTAGTGGGTTTAAGATAATCCCAACTAACTCCATTATAATAACTAGCTTGCAATTGATCGGCATAAGTATCCGGAGGCAACTCAGCCGGATCAAAAGCAAAAGTAACCGTCATCTTTTCATTTAACCTAACATCCCCGCTAGATTTAATTTCTATTGGTGATCCAATTGGCGTAACTTCTAGAGATGAATAATCAGGAGCCTTGTCTGGTGTCACTAGCTCAACTTCGGTCGCGCTGTCAAAAGCCCCGGCCGGAATTTCGATAGTAACTTTAGCCGAATCCAAATCACCCAGCTTCACCTCCTCATCACCTGAGGTAGCGGTAATTGGCTCAGCAATCGTCTTCTCAAACTTCCAACTTGTATCAGCTTTTGGTCTTTCTGCATCAGATGATGATTTTGTTAAAAACCATATAGCCACACCAATAAGTGCAAATAAAATAACCGCTACGGCTATAATAAGGGGAAGTTTTTTGTTCATAGTTAACGATATATAAATAAACACGAAGTACGCATTTGCCTTGTTACGCCATTCGTAATTCGCGCAGATTCGTAATTCGTACTGTTAATGCGTTGATTATAACCTTAAATGCTAAAAAAAGACCAGCAATACGCTGGTTGGTCTATCTCACGATGGCTGACTTAAAATATCTTTCTTGAAAATAAGTCATATCTCTAATCTCCTCGTCCGTAATTGATTGTCCTATCGGTATTACAATTAGCTTGTCATCATCGTCATTCGTACGGTGTATTATAGCCACACAGATACCAGTAAACTCACTTAACGGCTCATCTATTTTTAAAATATATGCATCCAATTCCTCACCATCCGGTGCTATCGTTCCCTCTATAAAACCATAATTTACAGTATATTTAAAATCCCACTTTGGATGCTTACTTCCAAGGGGACGATCTATCTTCGCGGTAACTGTTTTACCTAAGAATGACTTAGAATATGACATAAAATTTTATATAAGTATGTACATTGCATAGATGGCGTTTTTTTCTTTTTTGTATTTTAAGTATTTCTTCTGAAGAATGTTTAAATTAGCCTTTTTGCACTGACTTTCGAAAGATTTTTCGTAGATAATATTATCGTCAAAATTCAATAAATTTCCATCAATTTGTTTTATAGTCATGTTTACTTTGTTCTTAGTAATTTTCTCTATTTTAATTACTGATGATTTAAATTCTTTGTTCACAACATCTTCTGCAACATTAAAAACATAAATTTTTGCATCCTTATTTTTAATTGACTTAAGATTTTTTAATATTTCTAGCCTTTTTTCTTCTTGATCGACACAAGAAAGTATATTTATTAGTAAAACATCACCAACAAGTAAATTTTTCAATTTAACATTAGCTAAATCCGCTTTTATAGCCTTACAGGATTTAAGCAATTTTTTGTCTAGATTTCTATCCACCGAAATAACCATCTTGCCTTTGCTTGCAAGCAAGTTTGAAAAATATCCAGTACCGCAACCCGCATCCAAAATAGGTTCTGTAAAGTTTTTACTCAATATAATTGGTTCAATTAAATATTTTTTTGTAAAAGATGGTGTGTTAAAATTTTTTAATAATTTTTTCCATTTATTTTCTGTAGAAATTTGCATACTTATACTATTGTACTTTGTATTTGATATATTTTCTACTCGACTTCAATTTCAAAAGCTGCCAACAGACCCATCACATCCGGATAGCTAAATTTAGAACCTTTTAATTTATTCTGAGTGGGGTCAATATAATAATTTTTTGCTTTTCTAAAGTCAGTCTTACTCAAATCTGCATTCATAAACTTGGTTTTATCCAAATCGGATCCACCAAAATCTGATCCGGTCAAATTAACAGCTTCAAACTCACTTTCCCTAATGACACAATCAATATAATTAGTCTTTTTCATCTCCAAGTTATGGAAGAGGCAGAACTCGATTAAACAATCTTCAAACTTCCAATTTAGTAATAGTTTATTGATCACGGAAAAATCAATTCCAATCAATTTGCAGTTCTTAAAGTTAGTATTCTGAAAGCTACAATTCCTAACTTTAACATTTGATAAGTTACAATCAGTAAAATTACAATCCATAAACTTAGCGCCCATCAAATCACATGCGCTAAAATCACACTTTACAAAAGAGCAACTCTGAAATTCTCCATATTTAAATTCAAAATCCTTGCAAGTTAGTTCTTTAAAAATTTGATTTTCATAAAGCTTTTGAGTGTCCATAAAATTTTTAGTTATTTACAGATTTACTATTTTTAGTTTTATACTTATTTCTAAAATAGAGTAGTAACTTAAAAATGATTGAATAATATATGATTCCGGCTAATAAACTGGCAAAATCCATGACATTGCGGAACGATCTCGTGGGGCCATCTGGTAATGGTATGTGGCTTCCGACCGGCACAAGGCAACGGTTATAGTCTGTAATACCAAACTCGCCCAACTTACAATAGAGTTTACTTGTATTATCGGCAACAATAAAAACCGGAAAAAATAAAGCATCTCTAATCGGTCTCAACATTTTTATAATATGCGTGTCTTTAATAAAATATGAAAAAAATATGTGCACGATGACTATAATTAAAAAGAATCCTGTGCCTAGTAATAAAGACTTGAGAAGTTGTTGCATATTTGATTATTATCCTACCCGTAGATAACAAAAAAGACCAGTTGGTCTGGTCTAATTCGTTTTATAAATTTTTTAGTTATTTAATGCGCAATCGGCTGTTCCTGCTCTAGGGCCACTGCCATCTTTGGATCCAGACATTCTGCCTTGGCCAGAGCCGTTTCCACGACCCGAACCTCTTTGTCCTTGTCCGCTACCATCATGCAAGCCTAAACCAAGTTCTGCGCGTATCGCTTGGGATCCTTCTAGATCTCCGTTCTCGGCCAATGCGTGTGCTTCGGCAAAACGAGAAAAGTTATCTGCATTTACAACCTCGGTTACTCTTCCTTGTCCGTTCATCTGTTCAGACCAAGAGGTATAATCATTATTGTCAAAAGCTTGTTCCATTGCATCATGCCTTTCAGGTGAATAATTTGGACCCTGTGTATTTGGGTTGCCTTGATAAGCATAAGCTGTTGAAGCTGCTGCGATTGTTAATGCCGTAAGAGCTAGTGCTCCGCTCAAAAGTTTTGTTGAATTTTTCATATTTTAAGTTATTTAGATTAAGTTGGAGTGTCGACTTCCGCAAACTAATACTGCAAATCAAAATATTTCTTTCAAAACATAAAAAATCTCCTAATTTAAGCTAAAAATTATGCATCGTTCCATTGCCACCTTGTCCGTTCCACGGTCTCACTTCGGTCGCCCTAAAAATATTATTCCTCTCAATTGAGCCAATTATCTTCACTTGTTCGCCAATCTGGATTGATACTCTTCCGCGTATAAAGGCGTTGCTTGTATCTATTTGCCATTCTTTACCATTCCAATCTTTTAGCAAGATTCCATTTTCAATAGAAAATATTGTCCCTGATAAAAAACCATCTTCCGGCATTGACCAAACAAGTAATCTTTTTTCTTCCACACTTTGATAGCCCGGAATATTTTTTGCAAAAATATTATCTAAATTCTTCGCTCCTCCCGAATAGTAAAAAACAACACCAAGTATGGCACTAAACAACAAGCTACTAGCCACAATTACAAGAGGTGAGTATTTGTAACCTTTTTTTGTACTTCTTATGCCCCAGATGGAGATGCCTAAAAACAATATGGAAAATACTATCCATAATATTGGTAACATGCCCAAGAAAAACTCAAGCCTCGAGTGCGTGATATGCTCCAAGAGATCAAACTCTGCCTGGCTAAATATATAAATAATTACAGACATGGCCAATCCTCCGATTAGTACGGAAAAGAAAAATAGAATCCAGAAAAAAATGTTCTTAGCTTTAAATTCTAAGCGATTTTTTTGCTTTACATTTTCTGATTGGATTTTTTCCAATAATTTTTTAGAGTTTTCCATATATTTATATAGTAAAGGAAATGTTTTCTTTTTCAGCAATCTGATTAAATGATTTCTTTGCCCGATTTATCAGGGTCGCAACAGTCCCACTGGGTTTTTTTAAAATATCAGAGATTTCGTTATAATCTTTTTCTTCCAAAAATTTTAAAATCAAAACAGATTTGTATTTTTCGGGCATTAACTGCAAAACCCTTTTGATGCCCTCTTGATCAAACTTTTTGCCAATTTCTTTTTCGATGTTCAAATTCGAAGGTAGGTTTTTATAGAGTTCATCATCTATCGCAACTCTCTGATCCTTGCCTTTAGTTTGGGTTTTGCGCCATTCGGTTATAGTTGTGTTGTGTACTATGCGATAAACCCAGCTGGAAAATTTTAAACTTTCATCAAACTCATTTAAATTACGCCAGACTTTAACAAAAGCTTCCTGTAAAACCTCTTCCGCTTCAGCGTATGAAAAAGATGATATTCGCAAAATGTAACGAATTAACTTTTCTTCATATCTTTCGTAAATACAAGCAAAATAATCAATATTTTCTAATGATTTTTTAACCAACTCTTCATCTTGTACGCCTTGGCAATCTTTTAGGGTTATGCGTTCCTTTGTATTTCTCATTAATTCTAATCTTATCCAACTTTAACTAAAATGACCAGCCAGTCATTAGTATATTAAAAACATTTGTATCCAGCAGCAACTAAAAGCTAACTTTACTTAATCCAATTATTTTCTCCGGTGTAGCGTAAACCAGTTTTACGGAATTTTGATCAGAAAAATTATTCTTAATTTCTTGAATCATATATCTACCGATTTTATATCCAATCATTTTTGGTTTTTTATCTCCACCATACAGCCAAGAGTCGTCTTCGCTTTCTTTATTCCACATTACTTTTTTCAATTTTTTAATCCAAGGTTGTATTTCCTTAAGGTCAAACTTTTTTGTCTCGATTATCGACTTAACCGGATATTGTTCAATTGCAAAATGATCAGCCAATCCTTCCGATATTATTGAATTAATCAAGATATGTTCTTTATTCTTGGGCAGAATTCCCGCATAACCCCTGCAAGCATGATGCATTTCATGATAGATTATATAAATCAGTTGATCTAAAAGTTTTGCATCAACTTTATTCTTTTTAACCAACTGGTCAAAATTTATTTTAATATCCACCCAATTATTCGCCTGAGTAAAAGCACTTACACCATCTTTTTCCCATGAGTAGACCGTAAAAGTAAAATTATTTATTTTAAAAGGCAAAAGTCCAGCAGCTTTTTTGGAATGCTTTTTGATTACCTTATCTACAAGATCAAACGAACTTTTTTGAATTTTATTATTACTTGGAATATAAATAATTTTAATCTTCATATTTTTGTTATAGATATCCTACTTGTTTATAATAAAAAACACCAGCTTGCGCTGATGATTCGATATCTTTTAATAATAATTTATTTAGTTAAATCACCGATATAATAGTCCTTTAAAAGATTCCAGGCAAAATTAGAGTGAATGGTTGCGAATGCTTGTGAGCTTTCTTGTCCGCATCTCTCCACAATTTTTCGTACACCCCCTGGGTGTTTGTTGATATATGAACTGACATCATAAACCTGGCTGTTTACTATAAGATAACAATCATTTTTGCTGTTATGTGTTGCCACCTCGGCTGTTGTGAAGTTATTTATTTTGGGGTTTTCACTAGTTGCTACACTAATACTTGTATTTGTTTTCGGATTTGTTTGTGAATTGGGAAACATCAAACCCATAACCAAGATTGTAGCAACAATTCCTGCAAAAAAAATTAAAATGTATAATGTAAATTTTTTCATAATTTAAAAATCAAACTCTTCTGAATGAATTAAGCTTTTATCGATACCCTTTGCCTCCAGTTGTTTTTTAAATGCTGCTATCATCATCGGTGGAGCGCAAATAAAAACATCAGTATCTTTAAATCCATCTGTTATTTGTTCTAAAATAGAAACTTGAGCATAACCTTTTTTATCAGTTTCGTGCAATACTATATTAATATCAGATTCTGTAAGTCCTTTTGGTAAAATCGCTTCATCAGCCGATTTAACACTGTAAAATAAATGAATATCATAGCCTTGGTTGCGTGGAAGTGAGGCCGCCATACTAATGAAAGGTGTTATTCCGATTCCTCCGGCTATCCAAATTTGTTTTTTATTCTTAGCCTTATCGCAAGAAAAACTTCCAAACGGACCCTCGATTTCTACATCACTACCAATAGATAATTTGGCGACTTGTTTTGTATAGTCTCCCAAATTTTTAACTATAATCGCTAGATTGTTATCACTCGAGCTGGAACTTATAGAAAATGGATGTGATTCTTTGCTAACGGCAGTATCGTTAAAGCTGACAAAAACAAATTGTCCCGCACTAAATTTTAATATTTCATTCTTTGGTGCCATCACAATTTCGGTGGCATGTTTATTTAACTGTTTAACTGTAATAATTTTATATTTATACTTTTTAATCAAGATATTGCTTAACAAACTTCTATAAACAAAAGCCACAATAGCCGACGCTGATAATACCAACATATAGATCTTAAGTGGCAAAAAGCGCGAAACATCACTAGGAATAAAAAACATGTGCAGTGCACCTAAAAAGAAAGCTCCGCCTAAAAATTTATGCGTCCATTTCCAGATATTGTATTTAGGTCGTAAGTATAATGTTATCACTATCAAGCCAATCATTGTTGCAAGTGCTAAAATTCCTAAAGTTTTTTCCCAATCATCGCTAGGTAGTAAAAAACTCGCTGCTCCCGCATAAGAAGAAGCATAAGTTGGTATTAAGAGTAGAGGGTGAGCCAGCAACAATATCAAAGCGATCTGTCCCAATAAATTATGTTTCTCGTACAATTTATTTAAACCACCAAAATAATCATCAAAAATTTTGAGTCTTGCGCTTAATATAAGATTAACTGCAAACATTGCTACTCCTATCAAGGCTACAATTTGCCCAACGCTTTTTAGTACTATGTTTAAATCTCCAAGTCTTGGTGTAAAACTTGGTGCAAATATCCAAATTATTACAGGTAAAAATGATACAACTAGCGCGATCACCCAGGCATCGAAATATTTAGCTTTTTTCATAATTATTTCTTATTAATCAGCATTATGTAACTAATACGCGATTCAGGCAAGATTTCTTTTGCTTCTTGATTTGTCTCAGATTTAGCTATTTCTAGTCACGACCATCAGCTTTAAGCAATGGGCTGTACATCATCAAAGCATTATTTTCCGCAATCAACTCCTCACTCGTCTCCGCGCCCGTTTTTTTATCAATAACTTTACGATAGATTTTATTGTTTCTAGAGTATGCACCAAACAATTCGTGTTTAATTTCATGATCCTTTTCAAAAATTATATATTCAACATCAATATCTTCATCTGACAACCACTTTCCGACCAAATGATCATCCGTTATTTTTAATTTTAATTGAAACTTTTGTTTTGTATCATTCTTTATTTGTAAATCGATGTTTGGATAGGCGCATGTAGCCCCCGAGCCAAATGGTTGCTTTCGTTTAATGTCCGGAAACACATCGTATCCATGGCGCCAGCGTTCTATAACGGTTAGGGGAGTATGTAAAGTAACCCAATAAATTAAATTTGATAAT
>JAHJSR010000058.1 GCA_018830085.1 Patescibacteria group bacterium | reverse complement strand
CCAAATAAAATTAACAATCGTATAAATAGCAATCGGACGGAGTTCATCCTCAAGATCACGAACAGAGAATACAACTAATTGATTATTCATCTTAACTGTTGTTGGAGAATTCAACAATCCAGCGAATGTACCTTCTGTAAACTTTTTCAACCTAATAACCAGGTCTTCAGTTCCCTCCATGCCCTCTAATATATCCTGAAAATCTTGCAAAATAGGTGGCTCAATAGCAGTCAAATCAGCGCCTGGAACAATATCTTTTTTAGCAAAAGTCTCAAGTAACGCTCTGTCTAATATAGAATCCTCAGCCACCGTAACTTTACCCAACATCAAACGCAATAATCCTTTTAAGGTTATAACAGCACTGCGAATAATATCTTCCACCGAAAACTCCCCGCCTTCCATAGGTTTAGGCAAATCAAACGGATTAATTTTAGCTTGAGATGCTAATGAAATGTTTATATACGTGCCATTTACCGCATCAGATAGATACTTATATTCTTTCTCCGGATCAATAACTATAACATCAACACCAAGCATCATTGAGCGTAAAATCTCGAGCTTAACAGCATAAGACTTACCCGCACCAGATGTAGCAAAAATAACCGCATTTGCATTTTGTAAGGAAAATCTATCAAATAAAATTAATGAGTTGTTATGACGATTAATACCATACAAAATACCTTCATCTGATGTGAGTTCCGCTGATGTAAATGGAAACGAAGAAGCGATTGGCGATGTACTCATGTTAAATGTAATCATGAGCTCGTCATTGCCCATTGGCATTGTAGAGTTAAAACCTTGTTCAGCCTGAAAATAAGACCTACGAGTATAAATCAACATTGATCCAAAAGTGGATTCCACGTGCGATGAAAGTCTCTCTAATTCTTCTTTACTGGTTGAATAAAAAGTTGTATAAAAAGCGAATTGAAAAAAGTGCTCAATACCTTGAGTTAAATCATCACGCAATTGTTCAATATCACGTAATGCTGTTTCTTCCGAAGGGTCACGAGGTTTTCCTTCTTGTGCCGCAGTATTAATATTCGCTTCCAAAATACCAACTTTTTTCTTTAATTGTTTTAAAATAACATCCGATTTAACCGGGTAAAAAAACATGGCAATATCCATCATTGCATTTAAATTGATAATTGGCGAAGCCCAGCCCACAGAAACATAACGCGGATATGTAACTATAAATATAGTTCTAGCATAAACATTACCCAGCGACACAAAACTGGACTCCACTTTCATGGCTGATGGAGCTATCAAATCCTTGATTGTCGCTACTCCTTTACGATATACGCGCTCCTCCTCTAAAACCGACTTTTCCTCTTTCTGCTTTTTTTGCAAATCAGCTTTAGAGAGACCCTTATCCAAACCCACGCCACCTTCAGTAAGCTTGGATGCGTCTATCTTTTTTTCTTCAGTGGTTTTAAATGCCATATATTTATTAACTTATAATATTATTTACCCTTCTAACTGCAACTTTTCTATATCAGTCATACGTTGCGTTTCAAATAGCTCCGGATTATAAACCGTATAAAATAACTCAATCAAACTTTGTGTATCCAGTTGCACTGCCGATAAAGACATGCCTTGCAAACCAGCAATTATATTATTAACACGCAACATCAAAGCTTGTTTATTTTTCTTAAATCTCTCTTCAGTCAAACGAATAGTGATCATTGGTGTAAACACAGCACTTGCCCTAGTTAAAAAACCTTTTTGTTGTTCTGTAGAAGGATCGTAAGGAACTACAATATAAAAACGTTTTTGCATAATTTCTGCCAAATCAACTAATTGCTTTATATAAGATCTATAATCAGATATTTGATTTCTTAAAAGCTCATTTTTTTGTTTTGATTCTGAATCTCGTAAACGTCCTAAATAATCATCAATATTCATTCTTCGAGATTGAATTATAACCTGAATCGGAAAATCCAATGAGTTTAAAAACTGCATATAAGCCTGAACAATAGCATTTTGTTCATCTTCAGACTTAAGAGCAAAATTTATACTTGATACCAAAAGTACGGAGCGTATAGTTCCATCCTTTAATACCAATATATCCTCTTTTATTTCCGCTAAATCCAAATATCTTTGAGCTGGTACGCCGGGCTTTGCACCGGCTAACTTTTTACTTTGCATAATTTTCTGTCTTTAATGTTTTCACCCCCAAATCTTCCTCTGGTTTATAAACTCCTCCCGTATTAACAACCAAAGCCAAATCACGTAAACGCGAAGATGTAGGACGTGGCTTCTGTGCTACCTTCTCTTTTTGAGGTAATCCTACTATCTTTTGTCCGCCCTTAATCTCTTGCAAACTCATCTCTTTATTCCAAACTCTTAATTTCGGTCTTAATTGTGTTTGTAAAAAATTCAAAAAGAAAAAATGAAATGGTTGTCCGTTAACTTTTAAAAATCCAAAAGTAACAGCCAAACCTGCCGTTAACAACATTGTTATAATAAAATACGCGGTTGCCAATAGTCTATATTCCAAAAAAATCACACCAGCTGCAACCAAACAAATTAAAAACTGCCTAACTGTTATAGGACCGATAATTCTATCTTCCTTATCTATAAATTGTGGAACGATGAATTGACCCGGCATAATATTACTTACATTCCTTAATAATGCAGTTTATTATTAAATTGAATTATTGCTTCAATCTCTTCTGCTGTTAATGTATCTTGCCCTTCTTTTCTCTTTTCTTCGGCAATTTTTACCATTGGTTTACTGGTCTTAAAACTTTCCGCAACCAGACCCAGGTACATCTTCATAACTGGCGACTCCTGCCACGCTTTTACACCTTGCATCTTCTTCTCCAAAGACTCAGACTCCAATGCATTTAACCTCTCCATAACTTTATCCGTTGATTCTTGAGGCGTTTTACCCATTCTCCTAAACTGAGCCAAACTGACCGCTCCAACTTCACCAATCAATCCGCTTAATCTAGGCGCAACCGTGACACCATCAACCCTATTCATTGTACCAGATTTTTTGGCTAAATCAGCAGTTATTGCCGATATCTTAACTTGATTACCTTGTGGCTGAGATATTACCTCCGCTTCTGGCTTTCTTTTAACCACTTTCATCTTTGGCCCAAAACTTTGATCAATCTGTTTATTAATCTTCGCATTAGGAAGCGCTACATCATTAGCCGGCACCAAATCACCCAACTCTTTCTTTTCCTGAGCTAAACTTTTCGCCATAACCGGATGCTGAACCTGTTGCATGCCTTGTTTTAAAGCCTGTGCTAATTCTTTTTGATCGTCCTCCGTTTGCTTTTTTGATTTGATTTTCTCTTTATACCAACGCGCATGCTCTTCTGCCTCTACACGCCTACGCTCTTCTATCTTCCGCCTTTGATCTGCCATTTGCTTTTCAATCTTACCTTTTTCTTCTTGATCTATTTTAGCACGATGTTCTTCATACAGCGATTCTATCTTACTTCCAATAACATCCGCTTGATCGCGATTCAAACCCAAACCACCAACTTTTGTATCTCTTTGTAAAAGTTGCAATAGTTCTGCCGAACTGCGCACATCTCTTAAGCGTGACGAAATAACATTACGTAAACGCCTTTGCAAATAAGGATCTTCGGGTTTGTTCTCCAATGAATCCCAAATAATTTGTATAGCTTTTTCTAATTCAGTTAAAACCTTAGGCTTCTCTGGCATCGCTGCTTTTATGGTAGCAATCTCCTGTTCGTCATCCTGATCCTCCTTACTTATACCAAGTTCTATTGCCCTTGGCTCTGGTTGCGTTGCCGCTGTAAGATAATCACCATATTCTTCTTCACTTAAAATCTTTACTTGCGAAGATAAATCTTGAATAATTTTTACAGCTTTATCTGCTGATTCCTGATCAAAACCCAAGCCACCAAAATCAGGCAACCTCATCATCGTCTCCTTCATTTGAGAAGGAACTATCTCATTATTCACAAATTTACTTACAATCTCACGTAAACTTGTCCTCATTTGTTTACCCATGGAATACATACCCAACCTGCCGATAACCTCCGAAGCTGCACCTGAATATGATACTGGCTTAAACAAAACCTTAACCTGTGACCAATCACCTGTTTCTATCTGTTTTGTTTTTAAATACTCCTCCAACTCACCCTCCAACAAATCCCGTAAAGGCCAAAGAATTTGTTTAATGATTTTGTCTGTAATCTCTGTTTGCTGTTGCTCGGAAATATCTATACTACTTAAATCCTTGTCTAAAAATTGCAACCCTTCTTCTACATTGGCATAACCCATTACCATCTTTAACACCGGAGTCTCAACAACATCAAAAAATTTATCTTGAGGTAATTTATAATCTTTAATTAATCCATCATAAAACGGATCGGCCTGCTCAGAAAAAAAGTTTTGCACGCCGCTTGGGAGATCTGTAAATTTTTCATATTTAGTTCTTTCTTTCATAGCCCTCCAATATTTTTTTATGAACTAAAATCCACTTGAGATCTTCTTACAAATGAATTAACTGAGCGCATATCATTGTCCGCCGGTGCTTGAATCTTATTATACAAATCAACAGTTGCTTGCTGGGCAGCACTTCTTGCGCCAGCTGCAGTAGTAGCCTCAACCTCTTGCACCATCTTCGGCAAAGTTGATGACAAAAAGTTTTGTAAATGTTCTTTTTCTGCACCTTCTGCTGAAGCAATAATCTTTTTCAAATCAGCACCACCCAAAGCCGACAAAGCCTCGGCATTAACCATTGCGGTCTCGCCACCGGTTGATTGCGCCATGGAATTAGTAAGTACTTTTATTGATCCTTTAATATTTGTTCCGCCCTGAATATTAGAGACAGCACTTGTTAAATTAGCTTG
>JAHJSR010000114.1 GCA_018830085.1 Patescibacteria group bacterium | reverse complement strand
TTTATACTTATTTTATATTTTAGGAACATCCACTCGTCGCGCCGCAGTTCAGACATTTGTAGCAAGCGCCATTCCTGACCATGATCGATCCGCAGGTGTCACAAGCCGGGGCGTCACTTTGGTTGTCAAAGGTTGCTCCCAAATTGACTTTGGCCGCTGAGGTAGGGGTAGAAGGTTGAGCGTCGAGCAAGCTGGCTTGAGCTGATTTATCTTCTTGGGAAATGCTCTGATCCTTTGGTATGTCCTCTATCTGGAGTTCGGCTGTGGCTGAGGTGTCGACATTGATGCCAATAGCGCGTCTATCTTCGGCGGTCAGGAATTTGAGGCCCAACCAGCGGAAGATGTAGTCGATGATTGATTTGGCCACGCGGATGTTGGAGTTGGTGGTAAAGCCGGATGGTTCAAAGCGGACGTGAGCGAATTTGTTGACTAAGATTTTGAGAGGCACTCCGTATTGCAAGCCGATGGAGACTGATGTGGAGAAGACATCGAGTAAGCCCGAGAGTACGCTCCCCTCTTTACTCATGGTAATAAACAGTTCACCCGGGGTTCCATCGTCGTACAAACCGACTGTGATAAATCCTTTGTGTGGGCCGATTTGGAATTTGTGAGTAATGGCACGACGTTCGTCCGGCAAGCGGCGGCGGCGTGGCGTGTAAACTGTTGTTGTGGATCGGGATACTTCACTCTTGGCAACTTCAGCTACTTTGGTATTCTTTTCTTCCGGTTTTTTAGTATCTTCTTGATTGGTGGTGGTGAGCGGTTGAGCGCGTTTGCAACCATCACGATAAATAGCCACGGCTTTTAATCCCAATTTCCAACCTTCCATATAAACATCCATAACATCTTCCACACTGGCTTCGTTAGGCAAGTTGACGGTTTTGGAAATGGCGCCCGATAAGAAGGGTTGAACGGCTCCCATCATGCGCAAGTGACCGAGGTAATGGATGGAACGAGTACCTTTGGCGGCTTTAAAAGCACAGTCAAAGACGGCGAGGTGCTCATCTTGAAGTTCGGGTGCGCCTTCGATGGTGTCGTTTTTGTCGATCCAGTCGATAATGTTGCGGATTTGTTGTTCGGTGTACTGAAGTTTGTGTAAAGCTTCGGGAACAGTGTTGTTAACGATTTTCATCATGCCACCGCCGACGAGCCATTTGTATTTAACCAAAGCGATGTCAGGTTCAATGCCGGTTGTGTCACAGTCCATTAAAAAGCCAATGGTACCGGTTGGAGCCAAAACCGAAATTTGAGCATTGCGATAACCAAATTGTTCACCCGAAGCCACGGCATCATCCCAAGCTGATTTGGCGCGTTCTAAAACGTGAGCAGGTACGCCGGTGGAGCTGATTTGATAAGAGGCAACACGATGCTTGTGCATCACGCGCATCATTGGTTCTTGGTTCATAGCATAACCTTCAAAAGCACCCATTTTTTCGGCCATGCGAGCTGATTGTTCATAAGCAGAGCCAGAGAGGATGGAAGTTATAGCTGCGGCCATGTTGCGGCCTTCATCAGAGTCATAAGGCAAACCCATACTCATAAGAAGTGCACCAAGGTTGGCATAACCCAAGCCTAGTGGTCTGTAGCGGTGGGAGTTGAATTCAATGGAAGGTGTTGGGTATGAGGATGAGCCCACAATGATTTCTTGAGCCGTGGCCATGATGCGACAGGTGTGTTCCAGGGCTTTGACATCAAATTGACCATCTTCGGTGCGGCACTTCATTAAGTTGACGGAGGCTAAGTTGCAAGCCGAGTCGTTTAAAAACATGTATTCCGAACAAGGATTGGAGGCGTGAATGCGGTCAGAGTTGGAGCAGGTGTGCCAATCATTGATGGTGGTGTCGTATTGCATGCCAGGATCACCGCATTGCCAAGCTGCATCAGATACTTGGCGTAAAAGTTCGCGAGCCTTGTATTTTTCGCAAGGTTCTCCATTGGTGATGTATTTGGTCCAAAAATCGGCATCTTGATCAACAGCTTTCATGAATGAGTCATTTACGCGCACACTATTGTTGGCATTTTGAAAGAAGATGGATGCATAAGCCTCGCCATTTAAAGAGCCGTCGTAACCTGCATCAATAAGTGTGTGAGCTTTTTTTTCTTCCTTGGCTTTACACCAAACAAATTCTTCTACATCAGGATGATCGATGTTTAAGATAACCATTTTGGCAGCTCTGCGAGTTTTACCACCGCTTTTGATGACACCTGCAAAAGCGTCAAAACCTCTCATGAATGAAACCGGTCCGGATGATTTGCCGGATGATTGAGCGAGATTTTCTTTTGATGATCGTAGACTGGAGAGATTGGAACCCGCGCCCGAGCCGTATTTAAATAGCATACCTTCGGTGACAGCTAGTTGGAGAATGGAACGCATGTCATCTTGGACTGAGTTGATAAAACAGGCGGAGCATTGTGGATGTGGATTTACACCAACATTAAACCAAACCGGTGAGTTGAATGCCGCGCGTTGGTTAACTAAGATGGAAGTTAGTTCTGTTTCAAATACGTTACTGTCTTGTTCGGTGTTAAAATAACCGTTTTTTCTGCCCCAACCGGTTATTGTTTGAGCGATGCGATCAACAACTTGGCGCATGGATGTTTCGCGACCAGGAGTGTCGAGTCGGCCACGGAAATATTTGGAAACAATGATGTTGGTTGCGGTTTGGCTGTAGGTTTTGGGGACTTCTACGCCTTTTTGTTCAAAGACAACCGCACCTTTTTCGTTGGTTATGGTTGCGTCACGTGATTCCCAATCCAATTCATCATAAGGATGAGTGTTTTCGTTGGTAAAAAAGCGGCGGATTTTAAGACCGTTGCCATACTTGATTTCATCCAAATCTTGAGTTTCTTGGAGGCGGTGTAATAAATAAACGCGCGCGACCGTATTAAAGTTTGTGTTTATAAGTGCTACGCCAATTACTTCACGGATTTCTTCGGTATTTGGGATGGTGTGGCCATTATATTTTTGAGTCAATTTTTGGATTACGTAGGATATTACCAGGTCTATACTATGAGTCTCTTTTTCTATAACAAAGCCGGCTGTTTTAAAAGCAGCGGTTATGGAAGTTCGAATTTTTTCGGTTTGAAATTTATCAATGCGACCGTCGCGACGGCGTACTGATTTGATGGTTTTGAGGAAGGCAGTAATTTCATCTGTCCTTACCTCGATGTTTGGTGTTGCGGTCGTTGGGGTGACCGAAAACGGGGCCTGTTGACTCATAGGGTGGTGGGTTAAAGATTTTTGTTAAATTGTCGCCCCCTACTCTTTTGTCCGCCTTTTATTGATAAGGCAGGCAAGCGCGTTTTGAGTATTGGGACTTTGTTTTATTTTCCGCGAAAAAGCAAAGTTTTGTTGCTATTTTTACGCAGAGATAACCATATCACACCGTTTTGGCGATGTGAGTTGTAGTCACCCGACCACAACATCTTGTGGTCTAAGCAGAATTATACCACAAGATGTTGTGTCCAACTCGTTTATGTTGGGGATAAACTTTTTGTTTTTTGGTTTTGTTGAAGAAAGTTAGGAAAATGCTATTTGCACGACTAAAAGTGTTCATCGCCGTACACCACAAGACAATAATTGAATCCACTCAAAGGTCCTGGATTCCTCCGCCTTGGTCGGAATGTCAAGCATCTTCAATACGAAGTTCCAAGGGGTCTGGGGTATGCGTTAACCGTGGCTGTAAAAGGTAAGTAATAACCCATGAAATGAGAGGGCATCGCAGACCCCAGTCGTTTTGTTACTTTTGCGATCAAAAGTAAAG
>JAHJSR010000057.1 GCA_018830085.1 Patescibacteria group bacterium | reverse complement strand
TAGTAAGTTGGGAATATAATCAAATTACAGAAAAAGCCACAAACGGCTTGTCAAAGAGCTTGTCTCAATAAACGTCTTATGACGTTTTTTTTATTGACCGAGTACGTATAATTTGATACACACTTAGCACAAAAGTGAGGTCGCGATGGAAAAAAACGACAGACTGAAGGGCAAGATCTTTAGACCACTAGATTTTCGCAGCTTCATCCCATTCACTGACAGTTTTGAAATAACAAAAGATATCCCACGCAAAATCCCCGGCAGCCTTCATCTCGCTTTCGCAGAAATACCCCAAGGACCCTTTGTTGTGGTCTTGTGTCATCTAGATATCGTTCCTGCTCAATACCATCCCACTCGCACTTTCTCAGAACTACTTACAGGCACATCAGAGGCACCATATGGTCATCCGGTTTACAACTATCATTATCTAAAAGTGCTGGAAAGCTTCGACCTATCGCTTGATCAATTCAAAGCGCTTGTTCGTCAAGCGTCTGGCAAATTAGGCCTACTCGACTGACTGCTTTTGCAGTTTTTTTGTATCCATTGACATATTTTAAGCATTAACGTAAAATCTTGGCGTCTTTTAAAACGTAATTTACCTGTAAAATAAATGGAAAATGTCACAAATCCGCAACCCAAAGACAGTGGATTAAGTACCTGGCAAGCGCTAAGTTTTGCTTGGGAAATGGGATATTCAATCGCCATACCCTTAGTACTTTTAGCTCTAGGTGGTAGATTATTGGACAAATACCTTGATACTTCTCCAATATTCTTATTAATAGGTATCGTTTTATCAATTATAGCCTCTTCAATCACAGCTGGCATGAAAGCAATGAAAATAATAAACCAAGTAGATAAACAATAAGTATGTTAGCCATTTCAATTGGTCCTGAAATCATCACAACAATAGCAGGAATGCCCATAACCAATACAATGTTAATGGCTGGTGTAGTACTTTTGGTAATTATTGTAATATCACTAATAGTTAAAAAACAAGCAACTTCAGACGCGCCTCCTAGAGGCATAACCGGTATTATGGATGCTTTTGTGGAAATGTTTTTTGATTTTGTAGAATCCATCACAAACGACAAGGAAAAAGCGATCAGATTTTTTCCAATAGTTGCTACAATCTTTTTTGTTGTCTTATGCTCCAATTTGCTTGAACTTTTACCAGGTCTAGGCTCTATAGGTATTTGGGAAGTTCATCACGGTGAAGAAATCTTAGTACCATTTATAAGGTCCATGTCAGCAGATCTTAATTTTACTTTTGTTGTAGCTATTTTTGCCATGGGATCTGTTCAAATCATGGGAATGAGATTTTTAGGATTTAAAGCTTATTGGGGAAAATTCTTTATAGCGCCATGGAAAAAACCATTTATTATTGGAAGCTTTGTTGGAATCTTAGAATTTGTATCTGAATTCTCAAAAGCAATCTCATTTAGTTTTCGTCTTTTTGGAAATATTTTCGCTGGCGAAGTTTTGCTTGCTGTTATTGGATTTTTAGCACCATTCTTAGCGCCATTGCCATTTTTATTTTTAGAGTTATTCGTTGGCTTTGTACAAGCTTTGGTTTTCTCAACATTAACAATCGTATTCTTAAACATGGCAACAACCGCCCATGATCATGAAGAGGAACACGAACCACGTGCCGACTACTCCAAAGCTACATTCGGCGGTAAACCAGGTGGTATTACAAAATTAAACGGTAATGGCATTTCGTAGGGGAATGCGATGGAGTCATTTCTTGTGACTCTCCTTATTCTCTTACACTCCAACGACGACGTAATAAACAAACAAAAAACCCGTCGTAGCGATTGGAATGTATAATATCCTATATTTTTATGGAAAACGAAGTCGCTCACGCAGCAACAGAGGCTGTCGCATACAACTTAGACAGCATTCGTCTTATTGCCATGGCAGCTACTATTGCTATCGGTGGCATGCTACCAGCTTTTGGTATCAGTAAAGTCGGTGCCAAAGCCATGGAATCAATTGGCCGCAATCCAGAAGCAGCATCCAAGGTTCAAACCGCTATGCTTATCTCAGCAGCTTTTATCGAAGCTATTGCTATTTACGCATTAGTTGTCGCTCTTATCATTAAATTTGTGTAAACAAGTTTTAAGTGTCAAGTCGTAAATTTTTTTGCGACTTGCAACGTGGAACCTGTCCACTGATTACATCGAATAAACTCTACAGATAAAATTATAAAATATGTCAGAAATGTTTACAAAACTCGGAATTGACTGGAAGCTATTTATAGCTCAGCTTATCAATTTCATGATTCTCTTTCTTGTTTTACGCGCTTTTGCCTGGAAGCCATTATTAGGCGCATTAAACGAAAGACGTCAAAAAATTAGTGACGGAATTGATAATGCCAAAAATGCTGATGAAAAGTTGATGCAAATTGAGGAAGAAAAAGAAAAAACTCTAACCGAAGCGAGATCAGAATCATACAAAATTATTGAAGAAGCGAAACAGAAAGCCAATAAACTCAAAGAAGAAAAAATTCATGCAACTCAAGTAGAAATCGAACAAAAATTCGATGAAGCCAAAGAACAAATTCAAGGTGAACGCAATGCTACCTACAGCGCTTTAAAGCAAGATATCGTTAAATTAATATCTGCAGCAACCGGTAAGCTTGTTAAAGACTTGGATGATAAAGCACACGAAAAATTGATCCAAGACGCGATCAATGATTTGGAATCCGCTAAATAATATATGGGCAAAAAAGCATCACAAAACAGAATCGATATTGCAAATGCTGCCATAACGGTTGCCAAAGAACAAAACCAAGTTCAAAGAATTTTGGATGACATTGATCTATTCACTCAAATTATCAATCAAAACCAAAATTTAATAGCCTTACTGGATGAAATTTCAATACCATTAGAAAAAAGAATCACGGCTTTAAACAGTGTAGGAAAAAAAGATTTTCACGAAATATCATTAAATACACTATCTCTACTCATACAAAACGGTCTAATCAGTGAAATTAAAGCTTTTAACGAATCTTTAATACAATCAGCTCGTGAAATCGCAAACCATCATGAGTGTCTTATCAAATCAGCTATTGAACTTAAAGAAAGCCAAAAACAAGATATTATTACTGCTTTAGAAAAACGATTTAATGGAACCGTAAGAGCTAAATTCGTACTAGATCCAACGATTCTTGGAGGCATAGAAATCGCCTGTGGCGATTGGCGCTATTTATCAACATTGCAATCAAAAATTCAACAATTACATAAACACCTCATCACTTCACAATAAATTATATGAAAACGAACTCTACAGCTGCGGCAAAAATTTCCGAACAACTAACCGCACAAATCAAATCTTTTAAAGCCGAAAGCTCAACCGAAGAAATCGGTATCGTTAGGGAAGTCGGCGATAAAATTGCATCAATCAGCGGACTTAAAAATGCCCAATCAATGGAAATGCTTAAGTTTGAAGATGGAACAATCGGTGTTGCTCTAAACCTTGAGCGTGAAAGAGTTGGTGCCATGATTTTGGGTAATGATATAGGCATCAAAACCGGTCAAAGCGTTGAAGCTACCGGACAAATTCTTTCCGTGCCTGTAAGTGATGATTTATTAGGTCGTGTTGTTGATCCCTTAGGTAAACCACTTGACGGCAAACCAGAAATTAAAAGCAAGAAAATTTATCCAATTGAAAAAATTGCCCCTGGTGTCATGACTCGCCATCCTGTCGACACTCCTTTAATGACCGGCATAAAAGCCATTGATTCCATGATCCCAGTTGGCCGTGGTCAACGCGAACTCATCATCGGCGATCGCCAAGTTGGTAAAACGGCCATCGCTATCGATACGATCATTAACCAAAAAGGCAAAGGCGTAACTTGTATTTACGTAGCCATCGGCCAAAAAGATTCCAAAATTGCAAAAATCGTAGCCAAACTAAAAGAAGTGGGAGCTATGGATTACACAATAGTAGTTTCTGCTAGCGCTTCCGAACCAGCGTCTTTGCAATATATTGCACCATACGCAGGTTGTTCTATCGGTGAATACTTTATGGACCAAGGCAAAGACGCTCTCGTCGTTTATGACGATCTCTCCAAACATGCTTGGGCTTACCGTGAAGTTTCCTTGCTTTTAAGACGTCCACCTGGTCGTGAAGCCTATCCTGGAGATGTTTTTTATCTTCACTCTCGTTTATTAGAACGCGCTGTACGTTTAAGTGATAAATACGGCGGAGGTTCTTTAACGGCATTACCAATCATTGAGACTCAAGCTGGTGATGTTTCTGCCTATATTCCAACAAATGTTATTTCCATTACTGATGGTCAAATCTTTCTAGAAAGCGATCTATTTTATCGCGGTATCCGTCCAGCTCTAAATGTTGGACTTTCCGTATCCCGTGTTGGTGGTGCTGCTCAAGATAAAATCATGAAAAAAATAGCTGGCCCCGTGCGTCTTGATCTAGCTCAATTCCGTGAGTTGGAAGCTTTTGCTCAATTTGCAACAGATTTGGATGAAGCAACTCGTTCTCAAATCGAACGCGGTCGTAGAACAGTTGAAATTCTTAAACAAGATCAATACGTACCGATGTCACTCAGCCATCAGATTGTAGCTCTATATGCGGTTACTCGTGGTTTATGTGATGAAATCGATATCAATAACATACCTGAATGGGAAGCTGGTTTACATGAATATCTTGATATCGAAGAATCAACTCTCATGAATCAAATCGAAGAAGAACGTGCGATGAGTGATGAAATTGAAAAAATGATAGAAAAATCGATTAAGAACTGGAACAAAACATTTAAACAAAAATAATTTATGCCAGCCGGAACACGCTTAATAAAATCCAGAATAAAATCCATTGCCAATACTCGCAAAATCACAAAAGCGATGGAGCTTGTTGCTGGCGCAAAAATGCGTAAAGCTGTTCAAATGACAGTCGATAGTCGTCATTACAGCTCTGGTATGAAACAACTTGTAGAAGATGTTTTACCTCTCATCAACCAACGTTCGCACCCGCTCTTATATGGTCGCAAAGATGCAAAATCAAGCATTTTAATAATTGTTGCTTCAGATAGAGGACTCTGCGGTGGTTTTAATGCGCAATTAATAAAAAAATGTACAGAATTTATTAAACAACGTAACGAACCAGTACGAGTTATCACTGTTGGAAAAAAATCCGAAGGTCCAATGCGCAGACAAAAGCTGGATATAATGGCGTCTTTTGAATCAATTTCCAATGCACCAACATTTGAGAGGAGTAAAAGCACAGGTCAACTCGCTTATGATGAATTCATGCATCACAGAGCTGATAGAGTCTTTCTTTGCTACTCTGATTTCCAGAGCACAATCTCCCAAGTTCCAACTATTGTTCAGCTACTACCAATAATTGATGAGTCAGAACTCAAAACTTCAATAATCGAGGAAGAAGAGGATGAAAAAACCTCTGATCCCAGAGAACAGCTTAACCCAACCGAACGATTAGCATTTGATAGACAGAACACAGACAAATTCACCCAAAACCAAGAAATAACCTTTGAACCTTCGCCACGCTATGTATTGGATCAATTATTACCTAGGTTACTAGAAACAAGATTGTATCAAGCAATGTTAGAATCAACCGCATCAGAGCACTCAGCACGTATGATGGCGATGAGAAGCGCAACCGACTCTGCCAACGAGATGCTAGAAAACCTAACCTTTACCTATAACCAAGCCCGACAAGCCGGTATAACCAGAGAAATATCCGAAATCTCAGCAGGTAAGGCATCCCTAGAAAACTAATAAAATTCGTAATTCGCATAGATTAGTAATTCGTAAAAAAATATGAAAGGTAAAATCACACAAATCATAGGCCCTGTCATAGACGTGGCCTTTACAGGAGAACCACCAGCTATTTATAACGCTCTCACCATAGAACGTGAAAATGGTCTACTTACTTTAGAAGTAGAGCAGCACTTAGGCGCTGGCGAAGTACGTACAATCGCCATGTCCAGTACAGATGGTCTAATGCGTGGCATGGAAGTTACTGACACCGGAGCGCCTATTTCCGTTCCTGTAGGAAAAGTAACCCTAGGACGCATGTTTGATGTATCTGGCAATGCAATTGATGGTGGCAAAGAGCCTGTAGTTAAAGAAAGATCACCAATCCATCGCAACGCTCCAACATTTGCAGAACAATCCACAAAAACCGAAATCTTAGAAACCGGCATCAAAGTCGTAGATTTAATTTGTCCATTTTTGAAAGGTGGTAAAATTGGTCTATTTGGTGGAGCTGGTGTGGGCAAAACGGTTATTGTTATGGAGCTTATCCGCAACATTGCTACCGAGCATGGTGGCTATTCGGTATTCGCCGGTGTCGGTGAACGCACCAGAGAAGGTAACGCTCTTTGGGAAGAAATGAATGAATCCGGAGTTATTGATAAAACAGCTCTAGTTTTTGGACAAATGAACGAACCACCGGGCGCTCGTGCTCGCGTAGCATTAACCGGTTTAACAATGGCCGAATATTTCCGTGATCAAGAAAGTCAAGATGTTCTACTTTTCATAGATAATATTTTCCGCTTTACTCAAGCAGGCTCCGAGGTTTCCGCCCTACTAGGACGTATCCCTTCAGCCGTGGGATACCAACCAACACTTGCTACAGAAATGGGTACCTTGCAAGAA
Source organism: Patescibacteria group bacterium (assembly GCA_018830085.1). GTDB lineage: Bacteria > Patescibacteriota > Patescibacteriia > 2-12-FULL-60-25 > 2-12-FULL-60-25 > MWCR01. The sequence continues at coordinate 16,602 of JAHJSR010000057.1, read as the reverse complement.
CGTATTACTTCTACAAACAAAGGTTCCATTACATCAGTTCAAGCGGTTTATGTACCAGCTGATGACCTTACCGATCCAGCACCAGCAACAACTTTTGGTCACTTGGATTCAACTGTTGTTTTAACTCGTGCACTAACAGAACTCGGTATTTACCCAGCTGTAGATCCTCTTGATTCTTCATCCACTATTTTAGATCCTAAGATTGTTGGAGATCGTCATTATAAAGTTGCTCGCGGTGTTCAAAAAGTATTGCAACGTTATAAGGATTTACAAGACATTATTGCTATCTTGGGTATGGATGAATTATCCGAAGAAGACAGAATGCTAGTTGCTCGTGCACGTAAAATCCAAAAATTCCTTTCACAACCTTTCTTTGTCGCTGAAGTATTTACCAACAATCCTGGTAAATATGTAACCTTGGAACAAACAATAACCGGTTTTGAAGAAATTCTAGAAGGTAAACATGACGACAAACCAGAACAAGCTTTCTACATGAAAGGCAGTATCGACGAGGTTACAAAATAACAAACACATCATTAAGCTTGTCAAAATTATATGCTGCTAAATTTTAAACTCATTACTCCGGAAAAAATTGTTTTCGAGAAAAAAATATCACAAGTCACTCTTCCTACAATGGATGGGGAAATTTCGATATTACCAAACCACATACCCTTAGTAGCTCAGTTGGTTCCGGGTGTTGCCATGCTAAAAGAGCATAATCACTCAGAAGATGTCGCCGTATCCGGTGGGTTTATTGAAGTGGATAAAGAAAACAATATTACCGTATTGGCAGACACAGCGGAAAGAGGCGAGGAATTGAATTTAAAAGATATAGAAAAAGCCAAAGAACGTGCACAAGAAGTGATGCAAAGTGCTGCGCGTGGTGATGACGAGACATTTGCACATGCTGCCGCAGAGCTCGAAAGAGAACTGGCGCGTTATAGAGTAGCTCGCAAATATCAAATGAAAAAAGGACGCCCAGCTCAAAAACCTGTTGATAGCGAATTGACAGACAACACCGGAGCAGTCTAAATATAAATACGACTTACGTAACAAATTCGTAATTCGTATCTATAAATGCGTTGCTTCCTTGGTATTCCGCTTCCGGCCGATTGCCGTGATGCGATAAAGAGCGCTTGGCATGTACAGGATAATGAGCGTTCTTTTTTAAAATTCACCGATCCTGGCCAATGGCATGTCACCTTAGCTTTTTTTGGTGAAGTTGATTATGATCACATGATTAATTTAGTTAACTTAATCAGTAGAGCTTTGGAAGTTCCTCCACAAGGTTCTCTAAAAATACAGAGCATACAATCATTTCCAACCAAAAGACCAAAACTCTATGTAGCAAAATGCGAGCCAGAACAAAAACAAGCTTGGTATCAAACAATTGAAGACATCAAAGACATGAGTTCGTTACTCGCTCCACAAATTGATCGAAAACCATGGACACCTCATGTAACACTTGCCCGAACAAAGCAAAACAAAATTTTAGATGAATACGAAATGCCACTTGAGAATATTGGATGGGTTCCTGAATTCGCAACTCTATTTAGAAGCGAGCTCACGCCTCAAGGCCCTCATTACACACCTTTGCATGAATTTAGATTAAACAATTAACCATTTTTTTAATAAAAGCTTATGATCATGAATTTTCAATGTTTTGGATTAGTGATTAATGGCTATGATCTAGATCGTATCATTCAAGAAATCTTAACACGTTCTTCTTTAAACAGATCCACCTGGATCGTAACTGCCAATCCTGAAATTTTATTACATGCAAAAACAGACACCGAGTACTGGGAAGCGTTAAGGCAAGCTGATTTACGTACTGTCGATGGATTTGGTCTTAAATTAGCCGGATATTTAAGCGGTGCGCAACCAAAACGCATTAGTGGTGTAGATTTAGCCAATACTGTAGTTAAACTCTGCATAAAGCAAAAATGGACCTTATTATTAATCGGGGGATCTGATGGTACTGCTGATCAAGCTTCTTGGAATTTACGTAAAAAATACCCAGAGCTAAAAGTATTTGCCGAACAAGGTGGATCAATTTCCATTGATGGCACCGCAGATCAACAGGGTAATGATGCACTAACAAGAACTCAAGATTATGAACCAGACGTAATCCTTGTTGGTTTTGGGCATCCCAAACAAGAAAAATGGATTTTAAAATATCGTAACCACTTTTCCAAAACAAAATTATTTATCGGAGTCGGTGGTACACTGGATTTTTGGTCATATAAAACTAAACGTGCACCACTAATTATTCAAAAAATAGGTTTGGAATGGCTTTGGCGCTTAATATTAGAACCAAAAAGATGGAAAAGAATTTGGAATGCTGTAATTATTTTTCCAATTAAATTTTTAACACAATAATAAAATAAGTAATAAAATATTTATAAAGTCAACCAGCACTTGACTTTTTTAGATATTTTGTCTAACTTTAGCGCAGGGAGGCGAACCTTAAAACGAACAAATCGTGATTATCGGGCGCCCCAGGTAGTAAATGCGCGGAGGCCATCATGGCGAACTATTCCGACCACAAAGACTGGCAATGGACCGATAATGGCGTAATTGACGGCGAAGAACTCATTGAGCGAATTCGTAAAATCGTTTCACCATACACAACAGCAAAGCCGCCTGTGTGCTACCCAGGAACTACTCTGGAATTTGATGAACGTATCAAAGAGCTAATCCCTGACTTTTTGGCCAAGCAACTCAACTCCATCGGCACCCACACACACGGCAAACTGGATGATGATGGTAATTGGCAAGCTCAAATCGGCGAAGGTGGCTTCGACGAAGTTCATGCCATCGAATGCCAAGTCATCTGGATGATCGCAGATCTGGTTGGTGGTTTGCCGAAACTCACAGATGGTTATTTCTGCGGTGGAGCCACCGAAGCCAACATCCAAGGCTTGTGGGTTGGACGTGAATGGTTGCGTCAAAGACCCGATCCTTTGGGTAAGGGAATTGCAGTCCTCACAACGCCCTTGGTTCACTACAGCATCATCAAAGGTTCAGAAATTTTGGACCTCGGACACCCTCAGTGGACACACTGCCCCAAATGCCTCAGTAATCACATCTTCCTCCCTGACCCACATGGGAGTGGAGTGAACATGGTGGGCATGAACAAAAAAGGGGAAATGGACGTCAATGAACTTAGGAGAATCTTTCAACTCAAGTACCAAGAAGGCTTCCGGCGATTCATCGTTGTTCCCACGATCGGAACTACTTTGATGGGTTCAGTGGATCCAATCAAAGCCATCAACGAGTACGCGAACGAGATGCGACACGAAGGGGCGCATACTTACATACACGTTGATGCTGCTTTTGGAGGCTTTACTTTACCTTTTGTAGCTCAAGGATCCGATCTGGAAATCGGATTTCAAAATTCCGGAGTCATGTCCATGGCTCTGGACGGCGACAAAATGGGACAGATGCCATATCCGGCCGGTGTGTTTCTTTGTAGAAAAGAACTACAAAGACTGGTAGCCATGAAGGTCAACTACATTCGTGGCCATGAAGACGATACACTCTCCGGATCACGTTCCGCGCTTGCTGCAATTCTGGCTTGGTTGAACTTCAAACTGCATGGAAAAAACGGACAAAAACGATACGTACAAACGTGTCTTGCTAATCGGAATGAATTGGAACGCATTCTCGTTGAAACCTTTGGTACCGAAGGTCCAGTCAAGGTCTTGCCTACCAATCCTTACATCAACCTGATTGCCATTGAGGTCGACATACGCGGGGGACAAATACCAGAAAACCTGATGGAACAAGGCATTCTCCAGCCCTACCATCTGCGTAGAGGGTTCTTCCCTTCGGACTCAAAAGATATCTACTCCTGCCCACGAACAATCTACAAACTGTGTATCATGCCCCACAACACCGGGGAACAGCTACGACAGTTCGTCGAAGATCTTCAGACGGTTGTCAAAGAAAACCGTCGGAAGTGACACCTAACCGCAATACTTGCGGTTCTTTTTTATAAAAAAATAGAGCGAAGAAAGTTCTTCGCTCATCGAATCGTCCTGAGCATCAAGTGTAAATAATGCCCATGGCGTTTTTGACCTCACTCAAGGTTTGCGCAGCTACCTCGCGTGCCTTTGCACTGCTCGAGATTACCATTCGCATCACCTCCGCTGGATCTTTGGCAAACTCGTCTCGGCGAGTACGAATAGGATCAAGTAGCTCTTCGAGAACTTCGATCAAAACCCCTTTGACCACACCATCACCCAAACCGCCACGCTGATAGTGAGCTTTCATTTCTTCGAATCTCACTCGATCAGTCATGAATGCATCGAGATACACAAAGGGAATGTTACCCTCTATGTGCCCAGGATCCTCCGGCCTCACATGCTCGGGATCGGTGTACATCATCCTGACCTTTTTAGCCACTTGCTTAGCCGAATCGCCAAGGTTGATGGTATTGCCCAAAGACTTTGACATCTTGGCTTTTCCATCCAGCCCCGGTAGACGTGCAATTTCAGCTCGTGGCGGCAACAAGTCGCACTCAACCAACACATCAGCTTTGTACGTCCTGTTAAAGGCTCTCACAATCTCATTGCACTGTTCTATCATGGGCCTCTGATCTTCCCCAGCCGGAACCAAGTCAGCCTTAAAGGCTACAATATCAGCCGTCTGACTCACGGGGTAGACCAAAAAACCAGCCGGCACTCCTTCGCCGAATTGCTTCTGTTGGATTTCTGCTTTGACTGTTGGGTTTCTCTGCAACCGCCCCAGCGTCACCAAATTCATGAAAAACATGGTCAGCTCAGCCAACTCAGGAATCAACGACTGGATGAAGATGGTGGTCTTAGCGGGATCGATTCCCACAGCCAAGTAGTCGAGCATCACTTCCAGGACATTGTCATGTACCTTCTGAGGGTTGCCTGCATTATCAGTCAACGCTTGTAGATCCGCTATCAACACAAATTGCTGATGCACATCCTGTAGCTCAACTCGACTGCGTAGTGAACCGACGTAGTGTCCAAGGTGCAGCGGACCGGTCGGTCTATCGCCGGTCACTATAATTCTTCGTTTCATAAATACCTCTTTCCCTCTGGGGACGTTATAATAATTAACTGTAATTTAATGATTTTGTCAATATTTTTGACTTTATAGTTGATATTTTTTCGATATCATGTTTAAGTAGCTCTAAATTGGGGGCGTCGTACAGTGGTTAGTACAGCGGTCTCCAAAACCGCTAACGTAGGTTCGATTCCTGCCGCCCCTGCCAAGTTCTTTTCTACAAACTACCTTTTCATCTACAAACCGATCATCTAAAATTATTTGATCGGTATTTTTTTATTATAGTATTTTATACAATGATATGCTAAGATTTTTTATATAATCACTTATCATATTATTGGTTTTAATTTTACTAATTAATTATAAAAACTTATGGACATAATAAATTTTCTTAAAGTGTATTTGATTGCTGTTCCAATTTTTTTCATTATCGATCTTACCTGGCTTGGAGTTGTTGCTAAAAATATATATCAAAAATATATGGGCCATCTAATGTTAACAACGCCAAACTGGGCAGCAGCAATTGCTTTTTATCTTCTCTTCCTAGTTGGATTAGTAATTTTTGTCTTAAATCCTGCACTAAAAAATCACTCCTGGACGTATGCCTTGTTATATGGAGCTATGTTTGGTTTTTTTACTTATATGACTTTCGATTTAACCAGCTTAGCAGTTCTGAAAGATTGGCCTTGGCAAATTGTTATAATTGATATCATTTGGGGCATCTTTTTATCCAGTTCAGTCTCCGTAATAACATATCTTATTTGTAGCAAATATTTGAATCTATGAATTTAGATTTATTATATATCCAATTGGGTGCAGTATTCATATACATGCATCTTTGGTTTGTCTATGCGGCTATTAAGAAAAGAAATGATATTGCTGATGTTGCATGGGGATTGGGGTTTGTGATGCTTGCGACAATCGGCATGGTCGCAAATTTTAATTCAAGAACGATTTTTGTTTGGGTGTTAGTTACTTTTTGGGGGTTGCGATTAGCATCACATATTTATAAGCGATTTAAGCGTCATGATGAAGAAGACAGACGATATTTGAATTGGCGCAAGGATTGGGGGAAGAATTGGTTGTTTTGGTCTTGGCTGAAGGTGTTTATGACTCAAGGATTTTTTATGTTGCTGGTGGCTATGCCGATTATAACGATTGCGCAGTATCAAGACGCATCGTGGAGTTTCTTAAATGTTATTGGTGTTGGATTGTGGTTGTTTGGATTTATTTTTGAAGCTATTGCAGACAGTCAGCTTAAAACATTTCTTACTAAGCCAAAAAAGCCGTCAGATGGCCGTATAATGAAAACCGGTTTGTGGAAGTATACTCGCCATCCCAACTATTTCGGCGAATCAATTATTTGGTGGGGCATGTGGCTGATTGCCTTTGGTGAGTATTGGTGGATAGCTATTCTTGGTCCAATTACCATCACATTATTGTTGAGATTTGTTTCAGGTGTGCCATTGGCTGAGGCCGGGTTTAAGGATGACCAGGAATTTAAAGAATATGCCAAAAAGACTCCGGCAATGTTTCCCAACTTTTTTATCAAATAACTTTGTATGAAGAAAAAATTAGCAATTGTGGGCTCGGGGATATCCGCCATGGGAGCTGCGTATTATTTGCGGGATGATTATGAGATTACGATTTTTGAAAAGAATGATTATTTGGGAGGACACACGCATACGCATCACTTAAAGGAGGGCGATCATGAGTTTACGGTGGACTCGGGATTTATTGTTTTCAATTTAAAGACTTACCCTAACTTGATAAAGTTATTTCAGGAGTTGGGTGTGAAAAAGCAAAAGTGCAGTATGTCTTTTGGGGTTTGGAATTTGAATTCCGGGTTACAATATTCCAGTAACAGCTTATTCCATTTTTTTGCTCAGACTAAAAATTTGTTTTCGTATCGCTATTGGAAGTTTTTGTATGAGATAGTGAGGTTTTTCAGAGTTGCTCTCAAAGATCGCGAAGCGATTGAGGACAGCAAGCAAACGATTCAAGAATACTGTAAAAGTAAGGGTTTGTCGGATTATTTTATCGATAATTATTTGGCGCCAATGTCTTCAGCAGTTTGGTCTACAGCGCAGGGGAGTGTTTATGATTTTCCGATTTCGATTATAATTCCTTTCTTTTATAATCATGGGCTGTTGCAGGTGATGCGCCCGTTGCAGTGGTATTCGGTGATTGGAGGATCAGATGATTATACAAAGAAGATTGTGGCTGCCGGGAATTTTGACGTCCATCTCAGTGAGCCTGTAAAAGAGGTTTTTGAGTCCGGCGAAGGAATAAAAATTACAACAAATAAAGCTGAATATGATTTTGATTATGTTGTTTTGGCAAGCCATTCGGATGAAAGTTTGAGAATGGTTAAGAATTTGCCTGAGGCTAAGAGGGATTTGTTGAGTAAATTTGAATATAATGCGAATACCGCGGTATTGCATACGGATGAAGCTATAATGCAACCGATACAAAAAGTTTGGTCGGCTTGGAATCATATAATTAAAAAGGATGATAATAGCAAAGCAGTGTCTTCCACTGTTTATTGGATGAATCCACTGCAACATACAGATACCAATAACAATTATTTTGTTTCTATTAATCCTTTTAGGCAAATTGATCCCGAAAAAACAATAAAAGTTATAAATTATCAGCATCCTAATTTTACGGTTGAAAATTTTGCATTACAATCAAAATTACAGGATATGAATAAAGATACTAGGATGTTATTCGCAGGAGCATATTTCGGTTATGGGTTTCATGAAGATGGCTTAAAATCCGGTCTAAAAGTTGTGGAAATTCTTAAAAAGTTAAAATAGATGCTTATGAATTCGGGAATATATATTGGTAAAATATTTCATAAAAGAACTGATCCGGCAAAGAATGATTTTATTTATCCGATATATATGTCATATATCGATTTGGATGAATTACAGGAGCTAGATAAAAAATTTAAGTTGTTTTCTTTGAATCAGTTTAATGTTTTTAGTTTTTTTGACAAGGATCATTTTATATTTATCGATCAGAAAGATGAGAGTAAACAAATTATTGCACGCGAGAATGTTAAGTATGAAACTGAGAAATATAAGAATAAGGATACAAAAAGTCGAATAAAGATTTTGTTGGATGATGCGGGTTTTGACTTTGAATTGGGGAAAGTTTTTGCATTAACTAATTTAAGGGTATTCGGATATATTTTTAATCCGGTTACTTTTTATTATTGCTTTGACACGAAAGGAGTTTTTAGAGCGCTTGTGAGCGAGGTTAATAATACATTTGGAGATCAAAAAATGTATTTTATTCCAATCAATGATCCGAATCAGAAAATTTTTACATCAAAACAAAGAAAGAATTTTTATATTTCACCATATACAGAGTTTGATAATGATTTAGTCTGGAAATTCAGCTTGCCGAATGAAAAAATCTTTACAATGATTGATTCCATAAAAAAGGGAAAAGTGGAGGTAAAAGCAACTTTTACAGGAGAGCGCCATGATATAACCGATAAATTGTTATTGTTTTTAAATTTGCGTTATCCGCTATTTACTCTGATGATTATTTTTAGAATACACTATCAAGCTCTAAAGTTATTTATTAAAAAAGTTCGATTTAATTATATTGAGGAGACTGATAAAAAAATAATTAAAGTATTAAATAAGGAATAGTTTATGTTTAAGAAAATCGTATTTGGTTTTTTATCTAAAGCAGGTTTCAAAGGAATATTGGAAGTTGATTATAAGGGAGAGAGGAAAACTTTTGGTAAACCCGTTGCTGATAATGGAAAGTCAAAAGTTGCAAAAGCTAATATGAGGATTTTGAGTAATGCTTTTTTTAGGAGAGTGTCACTTTATGGTGAAGTTGGTTTTGGCGAATCGTATTTTTTAGGTGAATTTGAAACCGATGATATAAAAAATCTATTAAGATATTTTATGCAGAATCAGGATGTTTTACCGGGTTTTGGCTCTAATAAGACTTCGGCTTTTTATATTAATTGGGCCAATGGAATAATGCGTTTTGCGCATTGGCTCAAAAAAAATACTAAGGTTGGCAGTAAGAAAAATATTAAGGCACATTATGATGTCTCCAATGATTTTTATGAGTTATGGCTGGATTCAACTATGACGTACTCGTCGGCATTATTTAAAAATGGGGAAGATTTGAGAACTGCGCAAGAGAACAAATACCGCAGTATTTGCCAAAAATCTGAATTAAAACCAAGTGATCATGTATTGGAAATAGGCTGTGGTTGGGGTGGTTTTTCTATTTTTGCAGCAAAGAATTACGGATGTAACTTAACGATAACCACGATTTCTGATGAACAGTTTGATTTTGCGCAAAATAGGATTAATAGTGAAGGATTGGCTGATAAGATTACACTTATTAAAAAAGATTATCGAGATTTGGAAGGTGAATTTGATAAGATAGTTTCGATTGAGATGATGGAAGCTTTGGGGCATGAATATGTGCCGGTATTTATGAAAAAATGTGATAGTTTATTAAAACCGGGCGGTTTGCTTTGCGTGCAGTGTATTATGTATCCGGATGAACATTATGAAGAGTATTTGGCCAGAACTGATTATACCAAGAAATTTATTTTTCCTGGAGGAGAACTATTGGCGTTAAAAAATATAAAAGCGAATACCGAGTCTCTGCGAATGCAAGTGGTTTCGGTTGAGCGCATGGGGCACAGTTATGCAAAAACTTTAAATAATTGGGCTCAGAATTTTGTTGCTAAAAAAGATGAGATTATAAAATTGGGATTTGATGAGAATTTTTATAGGAAATGGTTGTATTATTTTATTTTCTGCGAAGTTGGTTTTGAGGCGGATTATGTTGATGTGGCGCAAATACTGATTAAGAAGTAATTAAGCATTGTAAAATCTTTGCATCAAGCTTAAAAATAACAATCTATTTTGTATAAAATTAACAAAAATATAAAAACTATTAAAATAAATTATATAAACGTAGACCAAGTTTTAAAAAAAATACATATTTAATTAGCCTGTTTCCATCCATGAGATAGAATATTTATAAACATTTGACAAGTTAAAATAGCTATGTCAAAGTATTTTTGCTCATTTAATAAACAAAACCGTTAATATTTTGGGAAAATAACGTCAATTATTTTAGAAAAAGCGAGCAGGGGATGGTGAAAGCCCTGACTAAAATCGACGTTAAATTGGGCCCAAAAAAGGTGGTTATTGCACTAGTGATAACTCGGTACCCTCCGTAATCATGGGGTAAGGTATATCCATAACAAATGGAGTACCCTAAAGATCTAAATTTTTATTTAGATAAAGAAAGGTGGCACCACGGGGCCATGACCCTCGTCCTTTCTGTCAGTTTTTTTGACTGACCGAAAGGATGGGGGTTTTTAAAAACCCTCCGAACTTTACAACCTATGGAGACATTACGATGCCTTCTGATCCAAAAATCAGACGCAATGTTCTTGACTACAAACGCGATACCTACTTGGGACACAAGCCCAATCTCAATCCGGAGTATCCTCCGATTGATTGCGCTGTTGGTTACAGTCAATGGGGCGTATCAGCAGCAGCAGTACGGGTTCATGAAAAAAATGTATTGGATGTAAGCTCTTATCCCGAACTATTCTACGACAAAACCCTCAAGCCTGCTCTACGCGATCGATTTGCAGACGCAGAAATTGATGCTTCGCAAATTTTCTTGGGCCACGGTAGCTTCAACCTCGCAGAAAGATTGATCCACAAATTCTTTCAACCGACACAAATGCTCGGTGTAGGCCCTCAATTCAACGAAATTCCCTCTGAATTCGTTGGGGCAGGCGGAATATATCATCCCATTCCTTTTGGAAAAGATGATTTTGCTTTCCCACTGGAGAAGCTGATCGATGAACTGCTTACCGGGCAATACTCCACGCTCTACATCGACAACCCCAATAATCCACACGGCTCGTTACTTGCAATCGACAACCTCAGGGTACTGATTCAAGCAGCTTGGACCAAGGGAACAATTGTCCTCATTGATGAAGCTTACGCAGACTTTGTCCCGGACTCGGCTTCTGCGGCCCATCTGGTCAACAAATTCCCTAACGTTGCTGTCATCAGATCGTTTTCCAAGTGCCTAGGACTTGCTGCTTACAGAGTCGGCTATATGTTCCTATCCAAGGAGCTAGCTCAACTCTACAAACAGCTCGACGTACCCTTTGAGCCAGTGTTGCATGGTGCCATGATGGCTTGCGCGACACTAAAAGACAAAGAGTACTTGGAACGCGTGCGACAAACCGTCAGTCAAAGCAAAGCTAGTGTCATATCGGCACTTATGAGTACGGGTCGTTACGAACTAATGCCCACGCATCCATCAACATCCATACTCGCTGTTCGCAGTCGAGATACGGAAGGTGATGTCGTAAAGGACATGGAAAGCTTGGGGATTTCCGTAGAAGCAGGTGAAGCTTTCCGCCTCACCTGCAAACATTGGAACAATCGCTATTGCAGGCTTCGCGTGCCGGCCGTCAGCCTGCTGCAAGAATTCTGCCGACGCATCACAACCCTCGGAGAAGTACACGATGTTTGTTAGCCTCGAAGCCGAACTCCCAGCCTACTATCTCAACGGATCTGGCGCGGTTTTGCCGCAAGACTTTCAACGTGTGTGGGACAGTTTCTCGCACAACGGCTGGATCCGTGACGACTTTGGCGTGCACAAAAACTTGGACAACCCTCACGGTTTCCTTAAATCCGGACATAGCATCTCCACTGATGCAGGACCGATTTTTGAAATCGTAGTCCAACCAGACACGACCATTCAAACCATCGACGCGCAACTTCTGGAGCTTCGCAACCTCTCACTGAACCACCTCAACGAGTTGGGCATTGGTCTTTTGGGCAGCGGTGTACACCCACTGCTGGCAACAATCGATCAAGATAACTATCTTCGTTATCGAACGCCACGTCGTGCCTACGACTATGCGATCGAAAAACGCGGTTGGGCCCATCACACGATGATCAATATTGCCGCAACGCAAGAAATTATCGACGTGGATATCGAGCAAGCTGTTGATGTCGTCAGGGTCATGCACTGCCTAACAGGGCTTCTCATTTTCCTGTTCCGTAACGACCCAGACTACTCCGGTAAGACACAATTGCTTAGCGTGAGGCCTCAAGCCTGGTACAATCACGTCCCCACAGAGGGACAATTCGCGGAGGATCGACACAAGGTTTGGTTGCCAGAAAAACCCATGATGGACTGGAACGACTACTTGTATCTGCTTTGGCAGACCAGTCCTATGTTCGTGCTGGGTACAAAAAACAATGGAGCGGTCTACATACCGCAACACCCGCACTTCTGGGAGTTCCTTTTCGAAGCACCAAGCCAAGGTTGGCAAGCCGCCCGCATGGTAGATGACCAAAAGCGAACAATTACCCCCGAGTGGTCGCACCTCAATCAATCTGACTGGCCCTACATGGGTCTGGCGCGTCTACGTTGGCAATGGCTGGAAAGAGAAGACACACAACTCGATGAGCTTGCAAAGGCAGTAGAACGAGGAAATGGTCATGTCGTGGGCTTCTTGAAAGAGAATCTCCGCAAGGTCGTCATCGAAAATCGCTCTGTTGCAGCAGCCCCTCCGGGTGAAGAACTCGTTTCACTGGCACTCATCGTCGGCATCATGCAAAACTTTGCCAGCGTGCAACGATACGTAGAAGTGATGCCCTACGATTTCTGGGTCAAGTTAGCTCGTGCTGCAGAGATACAACCATTGGACAGTCGATTCGATGGACATAGTGTGATCAACATGCTGAAAACTCTTCTCGAACTCTCACGTACAGGGCTCCTGCAACGTGGACTCAACGAAGATGTTTACCTAGACGTCTTGGACAAACGCCTTCGTGACAAACTGTCTCCGTCAGAACGTATGCTTCAAATCTTCCACAGGGAAGGTATTGATGGAGTGATACGAAAACTGACATACTAGCACTCTAAGGGAGGGTCGCAACCAACGCGCCCTCCCTAAGATTTTTTCTTGGAAGCTGATGAGAGATAAATAAATTTGTCTTACACTAGCTCCTATGATTATAAAATCCATCGACCTATTTCATATTCGTCTACCTCTTAAATTTTCTTTTGAAACCAGTTTTGGCGTCATCGATAAACGCCCCGCATTAATTATAAAATTTACAACTCAAGATAATATAGAAGGTTACGGTGAATCTTCACCGCTATACGTTCCTATTTCAGAAGGCGAAACATTAGATATTTCGATAGAAATTCTTAAAAAAATTCTACCAAGTCTAATAGGTAAAACAATTGATGATCTTAATGAATTAAATAAATTAACCGAAATCGTCCCTGGATATCCTGTAACAAAAATCGGCATACAGGGTGCTTATTTCCACGCACTCTCACAAGAAAGAACCCAACCAATAAACCAAATTTTTAATATAAATTCAAATAATACAATAGAAGTAGGGGAGAGCGTTGGTATAAAAGAAAATATTGATTTAGTTATTAAAGAGGTTGATAATTTTTTAAACAAAGGTTTTAAACGCGTAAAAATAAAAATAAAACCCGGTTTTGACTATGAAGTTATCAAACAGGTAAGAAAAAATTATCCCAATGTCATGCTGGGCGCTGATGCCAACTCTGCATATAAAATCAAAGATATAAATAATCTCAAAAAATTAGATGAATTTTCATTGTCTTTCATGGAACAACCTTTTGCAGAACAGGATTATTTAGCTTTTATTGAATATAAAAAACAGTGCCTAACACCAATTTGCCTCGACGAAAGCATAACCGACCTAAGCTCTTGCAAAAATATTCACGAACTAGGATTTTGCGATATCGTAAACATAAAACCAGCCCGTATTGGTAGCTTTTCAGAATCTTTAGCCATACATGACTATTGCTTTAAAAATAACATCCCACTTTTTGGTGGCGGTCGTTTTGAAACTGGCATTGGTCGCCATTTAAATGCAGCATTATACTCATTACCCGGATTTACACTACCTGCCGACATGACACCTCCAATAGAATATTTCCCTGAAGATATAACCGACCCAATTTTCCAAGTTAACAAAGGAATCCATACAATATCAAAAACATTTGAAGTAAAAAAAGAAATTTTACAAAAATATTTAATTGACTTTTTTACTTGGGAATGATTTTTATTTCAAATAACAATCAATTCTGAATAATTGACTTATTTTGTAATTATAGTAAAACATCCCTTGAGGTCCAAACAAGGAGCGACAAATGCAACTTCCGTCATACGTCTGGCAACTTCAAAGCACAAACGACAACGGCCCCAACGTCCTAGTCCTTGGAGGCACTCACGGTGATGAGTTGCCGGGTATCTTGGCAGTCAGGCAAATGCTTCATGCCTTTGGTTTACTGCAAAAACCCAATGGCAACTATCCCAATCCTCACATCACAGGCAATCTGTTTTTGGGATTTGGAAACCCTCAAGCCATTGTGCGCTGCACACGCGGAGTGACTCAACGTGATCTTAATCGCTCATTCGCTCCAGAAATTCTCGACGACCCAACGGTCGTACAGAATGGACAAGTCGACGCCGAACGAGCGCAGGAACTCGAGCCCCTGTTACAAAACATGGATTATCTGCTGGATTTGCATGCAACCAGCGGCGCCAGTGATCCCTTTGTGGCATTTGGAAACGATTCCGAGCGGCACCGAGATCTTTACACATTGATGCCGGTTCAACACGTTCTGACCGATCCCAACACCATCTTGCCGACCATGCAGAACATCAGCGCCCTAGGAACCACAGACTACTACGTCAACACATTTGGCGGCAGTCGGTGGAGTATCGACAAGTTTGGCAAAAATGCTACCGGCGTTGGACTTTGCTATGAAGCAGGTAACCAAGACGATGCAAGCCTGACAGCACTAACCATCAGCGTTGTCCTAAAGTTGCTTGAACACATCGGCGTTGTGAATTCCGAATTTGGCGACAAAGTACTTCCAACTCGAGTAGACTACGTCGTACCCCAACAAAAACGGTACAGCCTAAAAGCATGTATCGGAGCCAAGCGAACCAAATTCACCTACGCAGATGGCATGCAAACCAATTGGCGTCCTGTGAGAAAGGGAGAAATCCTAGGCAACTACGATGACGGATCTCCAGAGATCATTGCCCAAGACGGATTACTCGTCTTTCCCAAAAGAGCGGATAAAATTAAGGAAGGACTCTCACTCTACCTACTAGCCGAAGAGCTGGCATAAAACCAGCTCCCGGCTATTTTTTATATATTCACGCTTTCTATCATTGTCTGCACGTCTTTTTCCATAGCAGGCGAGCAAAGAATATAGAGATTATAATTGTTGTCATTGTAGTTTACTTTAGGAATAAAATATTTTGTCGCCACTATACGAGTTCCTCCAAATGACTCAATATAATCAATATTTACTTTTAAGTATTGTTGTTTACCAATCATTCCTCTTTCTAGAATAGAATTCTCATCATTTGGTAATAAATTCACCAACTCTTGATCTGATTTGCTAAAATCTAACTCATCCCAATTAATAATCGGGGGAACATCACTATCACCAAGTTTTACAAAATCTAAAGTAGAAAAAGCTATTAAAGGACGACTATCAACTGTATTAGTAAAAGATATGTAGTATACTGTTCCATTTCTCGCCTCAGAACTGATACCCGTCTCCTTAATCATGGGTTGTCCCCACGAACCCTGATAACAAAATTCAATTCCGGATTCCTGATCCTTAAAAGTCACATAATTAGGTCCATACTGACTACAACCACTAATCACTTGGTCATCCGCCCTTGTTTGAGTCGCTAATGCTGAGCCAAATAATAAAATAGTTAAAACAGTCAAACTAACAGTAATAAATTTTGCATTCATAATCCAAATTTAATAATAATCTTATATACTATAACCATCGACGACAAAATTTATGACAATATCACAAAAATTAGACAATTGCTCTCATTTACCGTAATATTTGCCCCATATGAGCCAAAAACGAGTTAGAACACGTTTCGCACCCAGCCCAACCGGCTATCTACATATAGGCAGTCTTAGAACTACCCTGTATGCAGAATTTGTTGCCAAACAAGCTAACGGCGACTTTTTGTTACGCATAGAAGACACCGACCAGTCACGTGAAGTCCAAGGTGCTACAGAAAATCTTTGCAGAACCTTAAAAAGACTAGGTATCGAACCCAACGAAGGTGTATGGATTGATGATAACAACCAAATAATACAACGTGGCGATCATGGCCCCTACATCCAATCAGAAAGAAAACAAATTCATCAAAACTATGCAAAAAAACTAGTTGAAATGGATAAAGCCTATTATTGTTTTTGTACCGAAGAAAGGCTAAATGAAGTACGCAAAATGCAAGAATTAACTAAAAGACCAACTGGTTATGATGGTCATTGCCGCAATTTGGATCCCACGGAAGTCGCCAAACGTCTTCAAGCCGGTGAGGAACACGTCATTCGTCTTAAATTACCCAAAGAAGGTGATGTAACCGTGTATGATTCTATACGTGGTGATGTTAAATTTGATTGGAATCTAATCGATGACCAGGTTATTATC
>JAHJSR010000056.1 GCA_018830085.1 Patescibacteria group bacterium | reverse complement strand
TTTATACTTCCTTTAGAATTTCTACACAGATTTGCTGGTCATAATAGTTTAAAGGCGTATAATCAATAAGGAGGTTGTTTGGGGAATAATTTTATAGAAAAAAATGCCGTTACCCATGCTCATGGCGGGTAGCGGTTTTTCTTTTAAAAAGGCTTACTCTTTACAAAAATTATTGATAAGTGTAACTTATTTGGCATACAAAACATTTGCGCGTATAGCTCAGCTGGTTAGAGTGTCACATTGACATTGTGAAGGTCCCTGGTTCGAGTCCAGGTACGCGCACCATAAAAATCCCCTTAGGGGATTTTTTGTTTTAAATCAAAATGAGTCTGGATAATACAAACCCAAGCGCGGAGTTAGGAATTTGTGGTTTTTTGATCTCGAATACTACTAACCAATTCCGAACTGGAACGAATTTTTCCACCACCTACATTAAAGACAACTTTGCATCCAACTTTTTCGCATATGTCCCATTCTGGAATATCCTTTGGCTCAGCTCTATCACCACCTTTGGCAAAAATATCTGGTTTTATTATTTCTATAGCACCTGAGACAAACTGAGTTCCATCATCCCAAGGTATTACAATCTCAACACCTTTTATTCCATCAACAATTTCCATACGATCTTCGACCGGCATGAATTTATATTGTTTTTTACGCTCCAAAAATCCATCACCATTTACAATGGCGATCAAAGTACCTCCCAATTCTGATGCCTCTCGCAAACAACGCAGATGCCCTATGTGCAAAGGATCAAAACCACCTGATGTGGCGACAATAGGACGTGGTAAATCGGACAATCTGTCCAAAAGCTCATCAATGCTTAAAATCATGTTTTAAGAATACAGCATTGACTCTCCGGAGGCAAAACCCTTGCCAAGATGGGATTTTTTTGTTACATTGGCTACTCCCAACTCTATGCAGAGGAGTAGAGATGTCCGATACGGAAACAATGATCTTTAGAATTGTTGGTAACTTGGCGGTTTGTGACGTTGCCAAAGTGGAACGTTGGTTCAAACAAGACCTTAGTGCAGAAGACCAAAACAACAACATAGTCTATAGCACAGAGGTCGAAGTCGAACACGGCAACGTAAGGCAGTGGGAGGCGGTTCACAGAGACTTGCGAGAAGTGGCTCGACAACTGGGTTTCAAAAAACTACTCAGCGCCGAGCCATGCCCAAAAGAAACAATGATCTTTCAAATTGTTGGTAACTTGAAGATAAGCGATACAGCTCACGTCGAACGCTTGTTCAAGGATGATCTTGCAGATAATCCTGGGGGCATCGGTGTTGTCCATAGCGTTGAGATTGACGTAGATCTTGGTGACGTGAAGCAGTGGGATGCGATCCACCAGAACTTGAAGAACGTGGCTCGACAACTGGGTTTCAAAAAACTACTCAATGCTGATCCGTGTCCGGATACCCAGCAAGCCATTCAACGCTCCAACAAACTCAGACGTATATCGACCGAGGCAGCTTAACGGTCGATTTTTTATTTAAGATTTTTTAGCAGCCATAAACCAAAACATCGTACATAGAACCAAGGCGAATGGTAGTACGTACATGGAGTTGGCAAGTCCACCCAAAGGTACTGATAAAATTCCAATCAGAGACACGCCCAACATATCTCCAAGTAAACGACTGGTAAACATGGATGCACTGCTAGCTGAATTTTTAAGCGATGATGGTATTGAAGAAAACATCGCCAAAGTAGTTGGAGTGTAGGTGATAAATACAGCAAGTTGAACCAGAGCTAACATTATAAAAAATATTAAAACATTTGCAGACATGATAACTAAAAAAGCGGCAATGGTTGCAAGTATCATGCTATATGCGGATAGTTTAATTAAATTTACTTTTTTATTGAGTTGAAATCGTTTAGCTAAAAATCCACCCAAGAGAGTCCCAATTAATCCTGTAATAATCAATATTTCACCAAATAATATACTCCCCTCTGCTGCTGGGAATCCTAAAAGACGCGTTAAATATGTAGGAACCCAAAAAGCAAAACCAGCTAGAGCAAATGACTGAGCAGCGTTGCCCATAACTATATAATTAAAAACCGGCAACTTGATTAGCTTTTTATATTCTTGAAATACAGAAGTTTTTGATTTTTGATTTGCTTTTTTGGGTGGTGGGTAAAAATGCAATATGAGTGCCAAGGGAATACCGGCGCTACCAGCAATAACGAAACCCATTTGCCAGCCGATATATACATCCATCAATCCGCCAATAATAAATCCTAAAGCTGCACCAATTGGTATGGCGGCATAAAATAAACTCATGGCAATTGATTTCCATTTTTTATCTGATAATGAATCAAGGATAGCTGGGCTGGATGTAGAAAAAACAGCCTGACCAATTCCGACGAATATTCTGACTAATGCCATGAGTAAAACTAAACGCGCAAACCCAGTAGCAGCTGTGGCTACACTCCATAATAAAACCGAAAAAGCCATGACTGTTAATGGTGAGAATTTTTTTAGAATTTTACTTACGAATGGAGTCGCTAATATAAACCCCCATAAAAAAGCCGAACCAATCAAACCAAGTTCAGCGTCAGTAAACCCAAGATCGCGTTGCAAAGATGGTGCAACTGCAGATAAAAGATATCTATCAATGTAATTGAGTAGATTAAGGCCGATTAAAAGAGCGATTAGTTTTTTATCTGCTTTTTGCATGAATAATGTTTATATATTGTTATTTAATCCAGCCTAGTAATTTCCGTCTGAGTACTCAACTCGATGAGTTGCGGTAAAAGTTGCGTCAACAGTCATCTGAGAGCCGCTAAATTTAATATTGCCTGAAACTTTTGAACCATCAGAAGTAAATAATCCTTGCGCTGTAGCCGATCCATTATTGACCGTATTTAATCCACCCATAGCCTCGGGAGTCATGTACTTGCTAATATCTGCTGGAATATTTGTTTTACCCTCACTGGCAAAATTACCACTGAGATTAAAACCTGTTTTATTTTTATTAACATCTCCATTCAACTCACCCCTATATGAATAATCAATTGATATGGCATATGGGGATCCGGTAATTTTATATGGTAGTGATTGGGTATTGGAAAAAGTCATCTTTACTTGCTCATGACCAACTAACAGCTCAATGGGAATGCTCACATTACCCAGACCTGGTATTTGTGCATCAATATTCCCTTGGTATGGCCCAACATATGCCATAGCCTGATCAGCTACGCTATCCGCTTGTTCTTGAGCTTCTTTTTGTTCATTCAATAACCGATTCTCTTCATCCTTCATTGCGGTTGGAGTGATGTCTGTATCGTAAACATATTCTTGAGGAAAATAATTTTCTACAATTCCATCAGCAGTGGTTTGTGGTATGCGAATATCTTCACGAATATTGGGCTTAATGTACATACCACCATTTTCAATCTTAATGTCCAAGGCATCTGCTGTTACATTAGCTAGTCCATATGCAGCATTAATGGCTCCACCTGCATTTTCAGCGTAATTGGAAACATCAGCCACATTGGCAATAAAAGTTATAGGCGCTCCTTTTTGTTGTATATATGCAAATGTTTCACCTGTTGATTTATCAGCAAAGCCAAGGGCGGTTGCCCCCTGACCTAAATCACATATTAAATCAGCTCCACTTATTGTCATTAATGTGCCATCTATAGCTCCAACACCGGCTGCCAAAGTTCCACCGCCCGATATAACTGCACCACCAATAAACAATCCGACTTTGGATGAAAGTTCGATGGCTTTAAAAGTTTTTGAACTATAATCATGAATCTTTACCCAATCGTTCCAGTTCTCGGCTGTATAAGAATGATATTCGATAAGTTTTTGCTTGACTTCTTTAGCCGTACCACCGAACTCTGATTTGATTACCAATTCTTCATCGATAGAAGGTACAGCAGACTTTAAATAATCCACCTGATCAAAACCGGAAAATTTTAAACCCACTTCAGTAGTTCCCTCATCACCAAATGCTTGAGCCGCAGGTATAAGCGGACTAATATTTGAATATTTTGTTTTGAATATATCCCAAACCCAACTAGTTGGTTCGGAAGATCCATAAGCGACTATGCTATCAACATCTGACTCCACTTCATCCCACTTAGCCAAAGCCTGATTATTTAAAGCGGTAAATTCGTCTAAAGAAATCTGTTCATGCTTTACATGTAAAGAAGCTTGCGTAAGGAGCATGGCATCGCGATAATCAAAAAATAAATTTAACAAGTTAGTTTCAAAATCTTGATAGGCCTCACTATCCTGCCCTCTGTCTTTTACCGCTATCCAGACAGGCTCAACCTCGTCTAATTGCTGTTCTTGTTCTTGATTGCCATTTACCATTGTATTTTCCGTTTCATTTTGAGGAGGGTCGGTAAATGCGAAATAGAATGCAGTAACAATTAGCAGTAAAACTACCAATGCTAAAGCAACTATGGTCAAGGGTTTTTTCATAATCATCAAAATAATTAAGAATTTATTTTATTATACCTCTAAATTCAATATAAAAAAATCTCCGTTCGCTACGGAGATTGACAAACGAGTAAAGCATTGCTATCGAGAGAACAATGCTCTTCTGCCTGACGAAGCACATTCATGTCACAAAACTCGCGCGGTTTGATGATACCGACCACACCATCCCCGAGCATGATATGCATTTTGAATGCCAAGCTGACAGGACCCGATCCACTTGGTTGCTGAGCAACAAGCTTGGATGAAACCATCCAGATAACAAAACTATTTTCGTCCCCAAGACAAACTTGTTCAATCACAGAAGGTGCCGCTTCTTCGATCGGCCAATTCTTTGCTAGGCCGACGTACACAACATTGAAATCGTTGGGCTGTACAATCCAAATTGGAGAATCCTCATCCAGAGCCAGAGGAAAAAGAAATTGCCTTTCTCCAAGATCAAAAGTAGCATTAGCACCAAACCAACGCAGATAAAACTGCAGATTACGCATGGCACCAGAAGATCCAAATTTTATTACACTTTGAATCGTGGGTCCTGTAACTGGTTCACCCGCAAGCTCTGACATTAGAATTACTTGGTCATCAAGCTTCATGTTCCCTGCCCTTGTTGAGATTTATATGTACACGCCAACCTTAAAATTATTTTCTGAATACGTCAAACATCCATCATTGACCAAACATGCTTTACGTTATAGTATTTTGAAACAATTTGGAGAGGTGACAGAGTGGTCGAATGTGCCGGACTCGAAATCCGGTGTCGAGTTCGCTCGACCGTGGGTTCGAATCCCACCCTCTCCGCCAAATAAAAGCTCAGCAGACGCAGGGTTTTTATTTTTTTGAACTTTTACTCATATTAAGTTATGCTAAAAGCTCAAATATGAAACTACTAAAAATTAGCTTAATCACATTACTATTATTTGCGGGTGGGTGTGTGGCGGATGTAGAAAAAACCCCAACCCCATTCCCCGGTGCAGTGACTGATAAAATCCAAGACACGCCAAGTGTTAATGTTGAGTTGCCGGAAAATATTGATAGAAGAGAAGTGGTTTATTCCGATGGTCGTGTGGTAAATTTTTTAGTAGTAAATTTATCTGATGATAATTGGTATTGGGATTTTGCTAATGAGCCATACAACGCCATGAACGTAAGTGATTGGAGGACTCATTTATACGCAGACATTGTGATTAACGGAGCCTACTTTGCCGAGGATATGCAACCGACCGGATATTATAAAATGAGCGGAGAGCTGGTCGGTTCCAGATCATGGCCAGCAACCGAGATACAAGATGATAAAAATGGTTATACGGGAATGGTAAAAGTTACCAATGGTGACTTAAGTCTAGTTTATTTACCAGATAGTCATCAATCAGAACCTGGGTATGATGACGCGGTACTGCTAACATTTCCTACACTAATAGCCAATGGAGAAAATCAAATAACCGAGGATAGTAAAAAATTTGCTCATAGAACCATATTAGCTCAAGATGATAGCGGAGAATCTTATATAATACTCACAGAGTCGGGCTTGCCGTCTTTATATGAAGCTGCAGAATGGCTTAAAGAACAACCTGAAAATTTTGAAATAGCAATTAATTTAGATGGGGGGAATTCTACAGGTATATCATATTCATTTAATGATGATACTCTTGACGTTTCTTCCGTGCCTGTTCCTAACGTGATATTCTTAAATAAGAATTAATAATATAATTATATGGCTGAACACGAAATTTTACACAAACTTTGTTATGACGACAAAGGAACTCTAAAAACCAAAGTCGAGTGCAGAGCAAGCATGATTAATCATCTTATATTAGAAGAGATGATGGATATTGATGAAGCTGAGGATTTGGCGGATGGTAAGTTGAGAGAACTTGATCTTTGGCAAGAACCTGAAGAAGCAGAAGAAGTAAAAACCGAACCCGAAGTTGAGGCAAAAAACGACACAGAGTAATAAATGTCCCGGAATAATCCGGGATTTATTTTTTGTAATATGGGGTTTACAAAAGTGGTGCATTTTGCGTAAGGTATGAGGGTAATTATCTTGTCTATAATAATGTATCAAAACTATGAAATTCAACCTAAATAAAGCATTACTAGTGCTTTTTGGCTTGGCTAGCTTTTTTGGCTTTAGCACAACAGCACAGGCAGCACCCATGTTGCCTGGAATCGCCATACCCGCTCCTTTGGCTGAGAACAAAATCAGCATTGCGGAAATGGGAGTTTCTTATCGGTTCGACCAAGTTGGTGAACAGGGCAAAACGTTGCATTCCGTACCAGTACAAGCCACATACAGAATGCATAACAATGGTAGTGCTCAGACCTTAGAGGTTGCTATACCGGTTTTTGAGATTAACGGACAAGAAACACAGATCAGCGCGATCTTTGTAAATGGAAAAGAAGAATCCAGGGCCAACACCAAGACAGTTAAACCCTATGGCATGGTGGCTGAGGTAAGAGCAACTGTTTTGCTTATCACATTCCCCGAAGGTGGTGATGCGATATTGGACATTAGAATGAATCAACCAATAGATAAATATTCTTTTCCTTTTTTATTGCAAACAGGCGAAGGTTGGCAAGGAAATATAAACCAAGGATCAATAGAAACAATACTGCCATACAATGCATCAAATGTTTATGTTGAGTTGCGCAGAATATTTGATAGCACCCTAATGCCGCAAACATTCTCTGGTCATAGTGCTATTTGGAAATTTAATGATTTACCGATGAATGAGCAAAGCGATGTTATCCTAACTATCGCTGATCCTGAAGCAGTACAATATTTTGAACGTGGTAATGAACGCTGGCAAACAACAAAAGGTGATGCCAACTCATACTTAATGATGCGTAATGCATTATTGGATATGATTCCTTGCAATGGCGTCACGGTTCCGGTTGATGCTTGGTGGCGACAAATGTACGACACAATGACAATGGGTGTAATTTCTACATATCCCGAAGGACAAGAACGCCTACAAAAAAGTTTAGAGCTTTGGAGTGACAATTGGGCAATTGCAAATGGAGATGATCCCAAGTGCACAGAGCTTAAACAAAAGCCTGACAGATATCGCAGCGCTTTATCACAATTTTTAACACTACCAACCGATCAGCTCTCTTCCGCATCATTGGATACATTAAAAAAGCATTATGAATTTTTGCACGCTTTATCTGCAAAGACCGGAAATAATAGCTTAGCTCCACACTCAAGCAATGAAGATCCTTATGGATTTGAAGGCTTATCAGAAACCGATAAAGAATTACTAGCTAAATGGGATGTAAGGTTTTCTAGTAACGGAGCCACGGCAACAGGAGCCCAAGCAAGCGCTAACAATGAAGGAGATGATAATAAATCTTCGTTCGTATCTTCTACAATAAACAGCATCAAATCCATCTTTCCAAAACTTTCACAAGGAGCACAGATAATCTTATTTGGCTTATTGGCTTTGATTGTTGTTATAGCTATCATCATCTTAATCTTACGTTGGAAAGAGAATGATGAACCACCTGCATTACCATCATATAAACCTTCTTCTACACCATTTGGTGGTTCACCAAATTTAGTTAAAGATGCTGACATGAATATCACTAAGAAAAATGAACCAGAAAATATTTTAAAGGAAACAAAGAAAACTGAAGTTGAAAAATCTGATGATATTAAAAAGGAAGAACCTCCTAAACAAGGCTTGGATAAATCCTATCAAGATAAATATCACCAAAGTTATACTACAAAAGTAAACAACGTACCTGTTAAAGATGATACGTCAAAGATTGGATTAATCAAACCAAAAACACCAGTGCCAAATACAACTCCGTCAACAAAATTACCTTGGGATGTTACAGATCAACAAAAGGATACTGCTCCTGAATCAATGAACAACAAAAAGGATGATCATGAACAAAAAAATAATCCACCTAAACCAACGGTGAATATTTAAGAAAATTTTTGAGGCGGGTTTTGATACCCGCTTCTACTTATCCACTGATATTTAATTGACACAATGCGCGCGGCATGAGAAAAATAATTTGTCGCCGCAACCATGCTTGGCGGCGATGTGTTAATAAATCTCTTTGACTATGTGTTAAAGAGATTTTTGTTTATATAAAATCAAACAAGCCCGCGATGCTAACCAGAGTTGGTAGCAATCACGAGCTTGCGAGTAAGTTTTCTCCGCCTCGGCGAAACCGAGGCGGGACAGTAGGAGGGATTGTCACAGCGGTCACAACGGATCGTGGAGATCCGTGAAGTAACCGGATGTGTTCGACGGGAAGCGGAAGTGCGGTCGGTCGCTGTTGCTTTCCGGCAACCGTGTCGCGTACAGAACTGTACGCTGGGCGAAACCGCCGCCCGGAAGTGGCGTGGTCTCGATCTGCGAGCGCGGCGCCGTGTAGCGCACGAGGCGAAACTTCACCTCGCAGCTCGCCTGACCGCCGGGGCAACGTCCGTTGGCCATGGTGAAGCAAGCTTCTGCTCCCATGGGGATGACGCTCACCGGTCTCTTGGTCGCCTCATCGATGATCGTCATGGTCAACGTGGGATAGCCGGCGCAAGGCACGAACTTCACGTTGAGATACTCGATTGCCAGGAGTCGACCACCGCGCTGATTGTTGGTCAGCAGGTAATCGAACCCATAGCGACGAGGCCTGACGACAGGTTCTAAGTCCACTTGGTGAACTTGCCCTCGCAAGAGGGGTGCCTGAGCGTAGCTGCCGGGCGTTGCACCCGGAATGGGGAGCATGACCGGACCAGCAGGACGCTGAACCGGAACAGGTTGCGACGTCGGGTATTGCACCGACACTTCCCGTTCGGCTCGCGGCGCGGGTTGCTCTGCGACAACGGGTCGCGACACGGGTCGAGCAGAGGGCGGTGTGCGAGGAACCGAACGCTTACGCGGCCTGACGGCCGGAGGTGCTGGTTGCTCTGCGACCACAGGACGCTCCACGACACGCGGTGCGGGCTGTGCTTCGGGCTCAGGTTCAGGTTCGGCAACCGGTTCGGGCTTGGGAGCCAAGACCGGTTCCGGAGTTTGAACCTTTGCTTGCGCCCTAGGCGCAGGAAGAGCTTCGGGCTGGGGAGCCTCCGTCTCTTCCTTGACCACGTTTCCGTCCGCATCGGTCACGATGACCGAGTCAGCCGGAGCGTGGATCGAGAAACCTGCGGGAACGTTTGCCTCTCCGCCCTTGGTGGACGAACAGGCCGAGAGCGACGCCAGGAGCGCCGCGATGAAGATAGTCACCCAAAGGGATTTCTCCACTT
>JAHJSR010000055.1 GCA_018830085.1 Patescibacteria group bacterium | reverse complement strand
GGTTGGTGGTTTTAATGGAACAAAAATTCTTTTAGACAAGGGTTACACCTGCAAAGTAGCTCTTTTACCGGACGGAGGTCTAAGCCCTGCGCATATAATGTATAAAGCTAAAGGAGTTTTATTCATAGAAATAAACGCCAATGGTAAGCCATCTCATGGTTCACGACCATGGCAAGGTAACAATGCCATCAATCTCTTAATGAAAGGCATCGATACTGTTCAACAATTATTTTTACCCATTGCCGAACACCCAGATGATCACTGGACCGCAACTTGTAACATTGGGAAAATCCAAGGAGGTGATTCCACTAATACTGTTGCCGCAAATGCGCAAGCTATTTGTGATATTCGTTTTACAGAAAAAGACAACCCACAAGAAATCTTACAACGCATCCAATCATCCTTACCGGATGGATTAAAAGCAAAAGAAATCATTGGAGCGCCGTGTACTTACGTAGCTCCTGATAATTATTTTGTTCAAGCATACGAAAAAGCCATACGTGACCAAAATCTTGAACCAAAATTCACCCTTGACCACGGATCTTCTGACGCCAGATTTTTTACAGAACGAAATATTCCTGTAATCGTAAACCAGCCTTTAGGTGAAGGACATCATACTGACAATGAAAGAGTAGATATACCATCACTATTAAACTATTACAACATTGTAAAAAACTTTTTAGACCGAGTAGCAAAAATCTAAAAAACATTGGCAATTATTGACACAAGAGCCGTAACATGATATTTTCGTGTCACGGCTTTTTAAGCTAGTGCACCTTCCCACAAACAAGCAATCGGTATGCACCGTTTGCAACTCCCCTTCAAGTCAACACCGCTGGTGATAACCTGAAGAGAAGTTATTCTCCCTTTAACAAGGAGGATTCTCATGCAAAATATTTTTAAACGCAAATTCCGTAAAACACGAACCGGAAAGAATTGGGTTTGCATTCAACACGTTTGTGATGGCAAAAAACACTTCACGCGTGTTCTTGTGGGTAGCTGGAACACAGATCATCTACCGCATTGCACATCCACGCGCGTATACGACGACAAATCTTGCGACCACTCCTGTGGTTGTAAAAAAATTAATTCTCGTAAAACATCGACCCTTAGTTTAATCAGATTTGTACAAAAAGCACTTAGCTATCTTCAGCAAAGCGCTGCTTGAACTCTACGAGCCTAGGCTCGTTTTATTATTGATTACACATTAAATACGATGCAATAATTGCCGCAGTTTCGGCACGCAAAATCGTTTTTCCTAAAGAGTTCTGTGCAAAATTAGCTCTAATAATCGCTTGAACCTCTTTATCATCCCACCCTCCTTCTGGGCCTATCCAAATACCCACGTTTTTATTAGTCTTTATATTTAAATTTTCTGATTTGGCAACTTGAGTATTAAAAAAAATATTAGCATTTAAACTTTTTGCATCTTTTATAGCTTTATCAAACTTAGTAATGTCGCGTATTACCGGCACAACACCCCTACCTGACTGCTCTGCTGCTTCTTTAGCAATCAATTTCAATCTTTCTATCTTTAACTTTTGTTTGATCGTTCTATCAGTTATGATTGGAATTATCTCCATTACTCCAACTTCTGTAGCTTTTTGCACTACCATTTCAAAATTTTCTCTCTTTAGAACCGCACAAAATAAACTAACATTGATTTTAGACTCAATATTTACAACCAAACGTGATTTGACTATTAAAACAATTTTCTTTGCATCCAAATAATTTATTTCACACAAAGCCTCATTATTTTTTCCATCACACAAAGCCACAACTTCACCGGAATTGAACTTTAAAACTTTAAAAAATTGTTTTACCAAAGCCCGATCAATAATAACTATTTTATTATCAGATAAATCAAAATCACCAATAAATCTGTGTATTTTTTTCATAATAATCAAACACAAACATTAACTACAATCCCAAATTATCACTAATATAATCCTCTGATAGGATCAGATCACTAATACGATAACCACCAATTGAATCTATATCTAATCCAAAAACATAACTCGTATAAAACGCATCTGACAAATCATCAATCATTATATTCCAATCAGATCCGTATAATTGTTCAGCTAACTCTTGCGTCATAACCCATCGTAAAACTCCACGCTTATCAACCAAATAAACCTTTGGATCTGTAATAAACTTTACCATCCTTACCCCCGGTTTATATCTAACATTAGTACCCAAGGGGATGCCAGCCATTTGATCTGCGGTTATCACAATAACGCCACCAAAATTTTCATACCATGTAAAAAATATTTTGGAATTAGGAAATGCGTGTCTTTTACCGTCAACGCCAATATAATAAACAGCACTATCCTCTTGCGTATCCAAATTTCCATCATCGGCCAATTTTACCAAAGAATGAATAACTATTCCCTGACTTTCTAAATAAGCTAAACGTTTATCTCTATCAGGATCGACAGTATAAGTTTGATAAGTCGTTCCAACAGGACCCAATGATCCGCCGCCGCCTCCGCCACCTCCACCTCCTCCGCCGGAAGATATAATGGTTAACGAAATTGTATCAGAATTAGTATCCTCAGCGTCAAGATCATCAGCATAAGTCGCTGTACCAACACCCGCAGCATTAATTGTTATTTTGCCATCACCAGGAACTATTGTACCGACATTAGTGGCCAAATAACTTACTGTATTTCTAAATACTCCAGTATCAACACCTGTTTCTGATAAATTCATTGTCTCTATATCGCTGCCAGCAGCTGCGTTTGCAGACATGCTTACATTCAATGTCTCAATTGCTCCTGCGTCATAGTTATGATCATCATCTTGCACAGTTACATAAAAATACCCAGGGACTGATAATGATGGTAACTCTGTACCGCTGGAATTCGTAATTTTTGTTGATTCAGAATCGTGTTTAATCACACCGCTTGCACCTAAAGTCACCAAATCATTATTGTCATAACTTCCACTTGCTGTGAAAATATTATCACCCACAGCATATGTACCGGCCGTATTTATAAAAGCTATGGTTGCTGTTGCATTACCTGATAAAGTAGCCATAAAACCGCTTTTATCAATTTGCAGACTATTCATCTCCAAATCAGCTGGAATAACTTGGTCAACAACACCATTAAAAATAGTTTGGTTGCTGCCCAAGGCATTAAATACTCCCACGTTATTCCATCCTTTTTTTATTTCCAAAATTCCATTCGAATTCAAAGTTCCATTATTTATAAAGTCACCATTAAACACAATTCTACTTGTTGCAACAACTTGATTTATCGTACCATTATTGGTTGTTGTTGCATTATAAGTAATAGTAGAACCCGAACTACCTGGATCAAACTGACCGTTATTAACAAAAGTGCTATAAAACGCCATTGAGCCGGATAAAGTCCCAATATTTCCGGTTGATGTTACAGAACCTGTAAAAGATAATGTCGCACTTGTCGATGTAACCGTTGCCCCGGATTCAACAACCGTATTACCTATCACATCAAATGTTGATGTCGCTAAATTAAACACCCCCGAACCTGTTGAAGTCACATCCCCATAAACAGTTAAGTTGGAATAATTAGTAACAGTTGCGCCAGTCTTACCGACAATCAAATTATAAAATAAACCATTAATAATGCTTGAATCAGTTGTACCATAAACTTGAACCGTTCCCATTCCATAATTATATACCGTACCCACAGGCTCTCTTATCCAATTACCAGAAATCGTCATATTATTACTACCAGTATTACAAGTTCCAGACTGAAGATAAAAATCCTTAAGAACATCGATAAGACCTCCAAAGTCAACAATATCACTACTTGATGTTTTATTTATCGTTAACTTTTGATAATGGGTATTCGGAATAGTTTGTCTTAATGATCCTAAAAATTGCACTTCACTGTTTAATTGTGCGCTAAAATTATTACTCGTCCATTGACCAAGGACCTTAAACAGCCCATCGCTCCAAATCGAGCCATTATCAATTAAAGTCGCTGTTGAAGTTACACTCAAGGTCGCACCATTTAAATGCTTAATAAAATTATTATTTGTGGTTGTAGCAGAAAACTCCAACACCCCAGCAGAACCAGATATTATTGTTCCATTATTTGTTGATGATGTTATGTATATAGAACCTGTATCAGTACCAATTGCTCCGGATGAAGTGACATTATTCATGATCAAATAACCACTCGTTGACGTTACCGTTGAACCAGAATAAATAACTAAAGTACCTGGCACCTGTATAGAACTGGTAGCCGAATCCAATGTAGTTGAATTATCGACATACAAAAGATTATTTACTGTCAAAGTACTGATCGGCAAAACCGTATTATTATTCGAAATGCTAACATTATAAAAAGTTCCTCCATATATAGTTTGACTACCTGTTCCATCAAAATAAACCATTCCCGAAGATCCTGCATTAAATGAACCCGCTGTCTGTATCCAATCTCCACCCACATGTAAATCATATCCATCCAGAGTAAACATACCCAATGTTAAAATCACGTCTCCGGTTGTGGTTGCGGTACCCGTCATATACAACGTTCCTCCGCCTTTTGAAACTTCAACATCATTTAAAACAACCCCTGGTAAATGCTGTTGACCACTTCCTTCAAAAGTAAATTTACTTGTACCAGGATTTACTACGCCTCCGCTGGTCCAATCATCATAAACATGAACGTCAGCAGAACCAGCATTAAATGTTCCCGTGTTTTCAATAACCGCGCCATCATAAAAAGTTACCATTCCACTACCAAAATCTATCACAGCTCCTGCACCAACGTTTGATGTAGTCGCATCAAACCACATATCACCGCTCTCCGTTCCCACACTGCCGCCATTTTGTAATGAACCAATAAAGTCAAGATTACCTGATGTTGAAGTTACAACAGATCCAGCTATAACAAATAAAGTTCCATCAAACCTTAAGTCATAAGACCCTGCATTAATAATGGAGCCGGCATTAATCGTTCCTCCTCCTGTCCAGCCATTGGCCGAAAGATTTGTAGTTGTGCTACCAGGAATATTAATACTATCTCCCAAGGTTGGCACATGCCCACAATCCCAATTTGCAGCCGTGTTCCAGTCATTTGTGGGTTCTGTTGTAGCAAATAGGCAAGTAGCCGCTTTTGCAGTACCCGCAAAAAAGAAAAGCCCCATCACTATAAAAACAAAAGAAGAAAATGAAAATTTATTCATATTAAATTTAACTAAATATAGCAATAAAACAATTATAAGTCTTTAAAAAATGTGGACAAAAAAAAATAAGGGCCAAGATCAGGCCTACAAAATTGAAAAGTTTGTGCCTTCTTGGCCCTAGACCGAGACGCTGGTCAGTATCGTCGTGTAGCAAACTGGCAATGCCAGTATTAGTAAGGTGCGCGCCACTGCGACAATTTAGACACTTGCGTATTAGCTTGGTCTTTTAGACTGCTGGTTCATCCCAACCCTGGCAAGAACCCCAAGATCTAATGAAAGATCATATATAGGGGGGTGCCCGTTTTAGAGCTTCTCAGCTCCGCTTTTTAGTTTTGTTTTTTGATTTCAGTTGAATCGAGCCGTAGCCACGATTCGGGTCGAGAAAATCCATGCGATAGACAGCCATATGAACAGGACATGGCGGTCCATCTATATTTAAGCAGTTATCAAGGTTCGTTGAGGTGATCGGACTATAAAAGTCCCCGTCGCAGACCTTCCATGAGTCAGTCCACGCTGCCAAATTACGGCAGATGAGAGAAAACTAACTAGCTCCAGCATTCTCATGATCAGTGAGCACTGGAACCTTTTACCCAAGGTGCATGTGTATAATCATTATATACAATTTTTAGGTAAGCATCAACCCTTATATATAAATACCAATATACTTAGCAAAAAACCACAATTTTATTACTGTTGATAAAATGTTAATAAACTATTGAAAACAAATCGTTAATTTATTTTCATAAATATTTAAATACATTTGCTCTGACCAGAGCTCACAATTGTCAAACCATGAACAAATATTGCTCAAACTACTTTTTGTAAAATTAGCCACATTTTCTCCAGGGCAAGTACTAACACTATCGATTAATAAAGGTCTTGTTATAGTAGAACTCGTAGTAAAAAGAGACATTGATGATGTCGATGATAGGTATATTGCAGTAGCCACATCGCCATCTGGTAAATAATATGGCTTATTGGATAAATCAACCAAATTATTTACTGAAAATAAATTTCCTTGGCTATCTTTAGTAAAAAAATCAATATTTCCAAACTCATCCCAAGCTACAGCGTCATAATTTAAAGGGGCAATGATTCCTCTTGAATTAAAATATTTTGTTATAAAAATAGAACGTTCATCATTAATTAATGACCAATCACCTGAAATATTCTTTAAATTCTCCAATTCAGTATCATTAATCTTCCAATCCGTATACCAAATATCATCAACCAACTCTCCAGAGACTCTGTTTGGTAGTGCTGCATTTTCACCAAAAAGTACCTTGGGACTTAATATAAGCTGAGGCGACTTACTCTTCCATTGCCAAGGCCAGCCAAAAAAACTTACCAAAGTTCCAAAATTACTATCTGAAATATCATCATTTGCTGATATATGCCAAATATTTCTTTCGTTGATTGCTTCTGACACTGAAGCCAATTTAATTACATAGGGCTCAAACGTTACCTGACCCTTTTTCCAGCTATAACCAACAATAATAGGAAAAAAATTTGACTCCTGTCTAACGACACGCCAATTTAATGGAGCGTCGTAAGGAAAACTATCTCCATTGGTAACAACATAAGCGACAGCCATGTTTTTAGGTACTGGAATCTTTACTAAAAATAAAAACCAAAAGCTAGTGGCTATTACAATTCCCAAAATAGCCACTAGCGCTAACAACACAATCTTTATATATCGAATTTTACGCGAAGCAGTTCCATAACTCATCAAAGGCGAACCAGTAAAATTCGAATCTTGAATAGACGACTCACTCACAGATTAATAGCAAATGGATCATCGGATGCTGGTTTTGGAGGACCATCAAAAGGTTTCTTATCTTGTCTATCCGGACTGGGGCCTCTTCTTGGCCCACCATGTCCACCCGGTCTACCTCCACCAAAACCTCCAGGTCTACCACTACCTCCACCATTTCTTGGTGGACGACTACTACCTCTTTGATCATCAGATTCCTTATAACCTTCCATTGCTCTTTTTACAGAAAGGTTAATACGACCCATACTATCTATTTCATAAACTTTTACTTTAACTTCATCACCAACCTTAACAACATCAGTTACTTTTTCCACTCTATGTAGTGCTAGCTCACTTACATGAACCATGCCTTCTTTGCCAGGAAGCACTTCTACAAAAGCTCCAAAATCCATGATTCTTGTAACTTTACCAGTAAACACCTCGCCGACTTCAACCTCTCTAGTAATATTATTAATCATTTCTTTAGCCTTGGTCATGCCATCAGCCGAAACCGAAGTGATGTAAACCATTCCATCATCTTCTATATCGATCTCAACACCAGTTTGTTCAATAATCTCATTAATAACCTTGCCTCCAGGACCAATAACTTCTCTAATTTTTTCTGGATCAATCTGCATCGTCTCAATTCTTGGTGCCCATTTAGACAATTCCGCACGAGGTTCTGAAATAGCTGATTCAACTACATCAAGAATTTGCAATCTAGCAGCATAAGCTTTTTCAAAAGCTTCTTTAACAACCTCTAAAGGCAAACCGTGAGTTTTTGTATCCATTTGTACAGCCGTAACACCCTGACGAGTACCAGCAACTTTAAAATCCATTCCACCAATACCATCCTCCAAATCCTGAAGATCAGTTATTACCTTCCAACGATTATTTTCTTCGTCAGAAGCAACACCAATCGCAATACCAGCTACTGGTGCGATGATTGGTACACCGGCATCCATCAATGCCAAGGTCGATGCAGTTGCAGATCCCATGGAAGATGATCCGTTTGAACCCAAAACCTCAGATACGATTCTAATCGTATAAGGAAATTTTTCTTTTTCTGGAATTACCGGAGCAATAGCACGCTCAGCCAAACCACCATGACCAATTTCGCGTCTTCCAGGACCTCTATTGCCCTTGGTTTCACCAACCGCATAAGAAGGAAAATTATAATGATGAAAAAATCTTCTTGTTGTCTGATATTCCATTGTATCAATTGTTTGCGCCAATCCCGGAGCACCTAAAGTCGCGATTGATAATACCTGAGTCGCCCCTCTCATAAACAAGCCCGATCCATGAGTACGTGGTAATAAACTAACCTGTGAATGTAATTTTCTAATCTCACTTATACCCCTGCCATCGGCTCGCTTATCATTATCCAAAATCATTCTTGTTACTTCATTATCAACAAACTCTTCCATAACTTCAAAAGCAATCTTTCTTCTATCCTTACCAATTTCCTGCTCTACCAAATGAGCATCTAATTCAATTTTTAATTGCTCGACTGCTTTTTTTCTATCATCTTTTGACAATAACGGTTGTGCAAATAAAACAGCCTCGCCTCTCTGTTTCAAGAAAGTCATAGCTATCGCATGCAAAGAAGCTCTTTCTTCTGCTTCTAGTTTTTCCTCTTCTGTTTTAGGGGAAAATGGATCCAATTTTTCTTTACCATGCTCTGCAGTAATTTTATTAATCAATTCTATAACCGGGCCAAAATTTTGATGAGCAAACTCAATCATTTTATAAGCTTGATCATCACTAATCTGATTCGCTCCCGCCTCAAGCATTATAGTTTTTTGATTAGCACCAGCAACAGTAAATTCTGTTTGATCTTCTGCTATTTGTTCGTAGGTTGGATTTAAAATCATTTCACCATCCTTTAAACCAACACGTGCCGCTGCGATAGGACCAGCCCAAGGTATATTTGAAATCATTAAAGCACACGAAGAACCAATCAAGCCCAAAATATCACCATCATTTTCTTGATCATGACTCAAAACTGTAGTTACAACCGCAACCTCATTACGCATGCGTTTATCAAAAAGTGGACGTAATGCACGATCAATTAAACGACCAGACAACACCGCTTCATCAGATGGTCTGCCTTCACGTTTTATAAATCTTGAACCTTTAATTCGACCAGCCGCATAAAACTTTTCTTCATAGTCAACTTGAAGAGGAAAAAAATCCAAACCTTCGCGTTTACCACCCATGGTCGCAGTACAAAGTACCAACGTGTCACCATATCTAACCGTACAAGATCCGCTAGCCTGTTTGGCCAAAAGATCCAATCCAATAGTAAGGGTTCTGCCACCCCACTCTATGGAATATTCTTTTTCATTTTGCATAGACAAACTTTTAAGAATTACAAATCAAATAATTTATAGGATCTTGAAATACAAGACTCGTAATTCCGTATTTATTCATTTGCCCCGAAACTCAATCCGCCATTTGCGGATCCATGTCTCGAGACAAATAAGTTATTAATTATTATATGCATATAATCACATATTTTTAACACAAAGTCAAAACTATTATTTACAAAAAATCAGCCAACCAAGGGCTGATTTAACAATTTTACTAATAGTATTATTGTTTATATGACTGTATCGCGTTCACCACTTTTGAGGAATCAGTTAAATCTTCAATAAATACAACATGATCCGGATTGATATACATCATATCCTTAGGCCCGTGCAGTTCTTTACCCAATTTTATTAATTGCAAATCCGACTGATCTTTGTTTAACGATGTGGTTGCCGCCGAATCATCCATCTTTAAATAAAATATATTTTCCAGAATAATTTCATCACTTGTATTCTTGGTTATATTTCCAAAGTATACTTGGCCATTAGTTAAAAACACAGCCTGATAACCCGAATAATTGGTTAAATTATCGTTTTGTATGGGTCTATTGATCAAAATAGCCCAAAAAATGAGTCCCAAAATTGCAATTGAAGCCACAATAGCAGCAACAATCAAAGTAATTTTTATTTTAAGGTTTGGCATATCCGCTTAATTATATCACAGACAGACAATAATAAGATATTTAGGCCTGTAGATAGTATTTTTACTTATCAGTAATATATACTGCTGATAATCAAATTTATACATTTTTAATTAGTATTTTATTAAGCGTCGTAAAATAATTATTAATCATCTCTTTTATCAGCAATGCAACGAAACAATAGCTACAAGCAATAACAAACACACATTATTTTTGTTTCACGTGAAACAAAAATAATACCAACGTCTAGTAACGTTGGTATTAATAAGAAGTGAGGGCCGGCCCCCGTTCTTGACGATGTTGAGGCATCGTCAAGGCAAAGGCCCAGCCACGTGAAAGGACCACGCAGATGAAACGCACCGGAGAACCTTCCCTCGTGACATACAACATTTAATAAAAATTACATCTCACCAATTTCGGTTACTAGTAATGAACTGTAGAATTAATTATCATAAATATGTCCAAATGTCAAGATGTAACGTATAAATGTTTCACGTGAAACAAAAATACCCGTTAAGGGTATTGCTGTTTAGAATTTGTTATTATCGAAGTTCTTTAATCAAATCGTTTAAGTCTTGAGTATTCCAGTCTTTGTAGATATTTGCTAAATCCTGATCAGCTTCTCCATTGGCAACTTGTTGAATTTCAATGAGTGTCTCTTGAAAAAGCTTATTCTGAGTTGGATCCTTTAAAGCTTTAATCTCTAATTTAAGTAATCCAATTAATTTGTCGTCAAATTTTATCTTATCTCTATGTTCTTTAAGCTCTTGTTCACTTCTTTGAGCTGAATTTTCAGCTACCGAAGGACTTTCAAAGTTCATAATATATAT
>JAHJSR010000054.1 GCA_018830085.1 Patescibacteria group bacterium | reverse complement strand
TTTGTTAGAGCAAAGATACATAGCCGATCGTCTAAAGGAGTTTATTGGCGAATTCTTATCAGAATGGGAAAAAATTGGTCAATTAATACAAGATAAAAGTATTAATCCCATAAAAAAGCAACAGATCGTCAAGCAAAGACAGAATCAGTTAAATCAATCGATTCTTAGAGCTCAAACTAGCTTAAGACGTTCTTCAAAATTACAGCAAGAAAAAACCGAGTGGAAAAGAAGGCTCTCCGATGATGCATATCCAAATTTAAATCATCCGGCAATAAGACTAGAAATATTAGATTCAGAGTTAAAAAGCCGAGATATGCTGGCAGGTAATATCCCTGAGCCCATCAAAAAGCAGGAACCCAAATATTATCAATCTACTTTAGTTGCACAACAAACATCAAATAGCACTCCCGAGCCTCAAAAATTAGCGGGCATTGTATATGTTGGCTTGGACTCATCGAATCACTTGGACTTACCAACTTCCGGTCTTATTCGTCAAATTAAGGACATATCCAAAGAAATTGCACTACATCATCATTCCCCGGTAGGAGATCCTAATGAAATGCTTGATTTTACACACGAGCTCATGCAAGCTCATGCTTTGCTTAAAAAACAAGACCGCAAAGATGGTATAAATAGAGATAGAATAGCTTTGACTGATGGTTTTGCGCATGTTTTTAACTTCCATTGACTTTAAGTTAAATTTTTGGCACAATTCCCCCACTCAAGTAATAGATACCAAACAATATAAAGATTTTGGGCCTTTAGCTCAGCTGGCTAGAGCGCTTCCATGGCATGGAAGAGGTCGAGGGTTCAAATCCCTCAAGGTCCACCAACAAGAACTCGCAAATAGCGGGTTTTTTGTTAGTATATATACATGGCTTACCTCTATATTCTATACTCTGATGTAACAAGAAAGTATTACATAGGGTCAACTAATGATCTTGATCGAAGACTTTCTGAGCATAATAGAGGTCAAACAAAATCAACAAAGGCTGGCGTCCCCTGGAATCTTGCATTTGTTAAAGTATGTGAATATCCCCATGCTAGAGCTCTTGAGATCAAGTTAAAAAGAAAGAAAAGTCGTAAATTTATTGAGCAGATGATTTTAAATCAGTCTATTACATTATCATGAGCGCCCCGCAACAATGCGGGGAGGTCGAGGGTTCAAATCCCTCAAGGTCCACCAACAAGAACTCGCAAATAGCGGGTTTTTTGTTTTAAAGAACATTGAGGGATTTGAACAGGGAGGGCGTTGGGAAACCTAGGTTTCCCGTTGGCGGAAATATTAAAACCGAAGGGTTTTAAAGATCCCAAGAATATCGAGGGAGATGTGAAATTCCCTCAAGGTCCACCAAGTATTAAACCACTATTAGTGGTTTTTTGTTTTTATACACAGGCAACGAACATGTGTGTTCATTGTCAAAAATAACTTTGTTGAGTCAAAATATTAGACAACTTTCATTCTCGTCACAACAGGATATAATTAATATGGCTTTGAGAAATCGAAGTCCAAAAACAAAAATAAAAGCAAGATTGCCAAAATCGTAATTTTGCAAAAACGAAAAGACGATATCTTTTTCGTAAGGCGGCATACGTTATCATTGGGATCGTATGCTGCTTTTTTATCCACAAATTAGAAACACGCTGATAAAGATAAAAAAAAGCTAAGCTTAGCTTAAAAATAAGCTTTTAATAAAGTAGGCTATTATATTATTAAGCGCTAGCCATGGCCAAGCCTTGGCAAAAAGTGAAAAAACAAAACAAAAATCACTTTGGCGCAAAAAAACAAAATCCTTTTAAATAAAAAGGGAAACTAAAACAAAATAAAAAATATGAACTCCAAAAAAAGAGTTCAAAAACACTCAAAATTTAATATTAAATTTTATAGTGTCGCATTGTATGCGAAATTTTTTGTTTTTACTTGTTTACTTGGATTTATTTCATTATCAACACTATCTGTTGATAACTTATTATTAATCCCTACTGCCTATGCGGCTCAAGGAATAAGTCACACGGTCAACTATCAAGGTAAGTTGATGGACGCCGTTGGTACGCCTGTTGTTGACGGATCATATAACATGAGATTTGTGATATATGATGCCTCAAGTGGTGGTAGTCAACTCTGGTCAGCTAGCACAACCAATGGCCTTCCGACGGGAACGGTCGCATCTTTCCCAATCACAGTCACCTCTGGTTTGTTCTCCATTTTATTAGGAGATGTGTCTGATGGCCAAGTGGCATTTCCAGACAACATTTTTAATAACGATTCCCTATATTTAGGAATCACGATAGGTAGTGACTCAGAAATGACTCCTCGCAAACGTCTTTCCGCAGTTCCTTATGCTTTTAACTCAGAAACCCTCCAGGGCCAATACGCTTCCAATAC
>JAHJSR010000006.1 GCA_018830085.1 Patescibacteria group bacterium | reverse complement strand
TATGCGAGTCTAATAAAACTCGAACTGGCAAGCACGCCCGAACCTTGGC
Source organism: Patescibacteria group bacterium (assembly GCA_018830085.1). Taxonomy (GTDB): domain Bacteria; phylum Patescibacteriota; class Patescibacteriia; order 2-12-FULL-60-25; family 2-12-FULL-60-25; genus MWCR01. The sequence continues at coordinate 3,306 of JAHJSR010000006.1, read as the reverse complement.
GCAGTCTTCATGATCTAATGTTTGAACCCGTTAAACCCAATCAAGCATACTTTAATAAAATCTCGGGTATTGTCGAAGATTCAGAAGATGATGAATTTAGTAAAGAAGCGGATATTGATGAGGATGAGGATATGGATTTTTATGATTTGACCGACTCAGAGATTAAAGACATGCTCTTTAAAAAAACCAGAGTCGCAATTATTGAGGCATACACCAATCATCCTGAACCAAAAATCGCTATTAACCAAATTATTGATTGGGCTCTTGAAGAAAAATTTGCCGAGTTCTTTGTAAAAGAAGTTTCAAAAGTACTTACAAAATTGGATGCAAAGTACGCTATGGAAAAACTTGGCCGCATTTTGCAAACAAAACCAAACATACAAGCAGAAGTTATAATCAACATTTTACGCCATATTGAATTAGGTGATCTGCCTATTGATGAACAAGGCTTGGAATATATGGGCAATCAATACGATCTAACAACTCATAACAGCGGTCAAAATGTAGCACGACGTTTTACAAGTGATGGCAAAATTGCAATTTTTGGACAGAATCGTGAGCTATCTTGTTATTTTCAAACCGAAGCTCCTTTTCAAGACATCAATGTCGTTCCCGAACTGAAAGAGTTGGAAGTTGATGATTTATTTTTTCAAAATCCTGATTCTTCGACGGATGAAATAAAAGCTCAGGAGAAACAAAAACAAGAATTTATTCAGGCATACTATCATTTTATTCATGGTGAGGTTTTTGAAACCACAGGTGTTTATCTCGCTGATTTGGATTTGCCCGAGCAATCCGCTTTTGTAAACTTATATAAGCAACTCAACCCCGAAGACAAAAAAAATCTGATAGTTTTAATAAAATATAATGGTGTCGCAGGTGTCCGTGTTTTGCTTTCTCTTAAAAACTCAGCTAAAGATTTTAGAAAGATTATCGATATCGACAACCACATATCACGATCAAAAGACATTTTTCTGGATTATTCAAACATTATCGAAAGTGCTCGCAAGATTCAAAAGGTTATTGGCCCGCATCTGCAAAAACGTTTGGGGAGCGAATTCAACACGCAAGAATGGGTCTGGCGACTTTTACAGCCGGGCGCTGAATTGATTGTTGGACTGCACGATAAAGCCATAAAATTAAGAGATGAACGCCAAGCTTCATTCAAAGCGAGTGGTTACAAGGATTATAATGATAATGTTTATGATGAGCTTATAAATAAAGCAAATCCAAACGCACATTCTCTTTCTTTAAAAAATTGCCACGATGCTTTATTGCAACAAGCTGCAACGGATTTGGCTAATACCTTTAATGCTGAAGAAATCAGGGTAATTCTCGATGAGCTTGGACCTGATGCCGGAGATTTAAAAAGATATTTATCACCGGAGGTACCGGGTGAAGCGGTCGAAGATCTTAAGCGATTGTATGGAAAGATTCAATTCGAAACATATACACTCAATGAAGAAATGCAAAGTCAAGAGTTGGCACTGTTAAAAGAATTAATCCCAAAAGAAGAATCTGTGCTTGATGCTGGATGCGGAACCGGACGATTTTTAACTACGCTCTATCAACAAGGGTACGATGTGCACGGCATCGATTTATCACCTCGCCATGTTAAAATGGTTCAAGAACACGTAGAAAAAGAACGCGTCAGAGAAGCTGATTGGACGGATACACCATACGCAGACAAACAATTCGAGACAGTAATGAGCATGGGGAGAAACATACTTCATGAATCTCGGATTGACAGGCAAAACGCATTATTTCAAGAAATGAATCGCATTTTAAAACAAGGTGGAAAATTTATTTTTGATATTCCAAACCGCGCTTTAAAGGGGTCTCACTATCAAACACTTGTAAAAGCTTATGGGGAGCAGATGCAAAAAAAAGGAATCACAAACACAAGGTATGGCACCATCTTCGATAGCCCGGATAACAAACATTTTGCTACACGCTATGCTTACAGCCATGATGATATAGTTACTTTGGCTGCAAACAATGGCTTTGTTATAGATGAGGTAAGACGCACGGAATTACCAACCGGCAAACACGGTACAGATCAGAATATGACCGATCAAAATGTATACTACATACTTAGAAAAGTTGGATCTGCAAAAGAAGATATTAAAACAGCTTATCAAGAAGCTGCGTAAAGGTATTGTTAGAGATTATTCAGGTAGTACGTCCAGTAGAAGTTTTATAGTGGATCTAAGCGTGCTTGCAATTGAAGCGTTTTCAATGATTGTACCTATCAGTTCGTTTTCTTTATATGCAATAAAAGCAACTTTATCGCCAAACACATCAATCTCACCGCTGAATTTGTAATCTAAGTTTTTTACAAACTTAGCTGTTCGAAGTTCGCGTTCGTTTTTAGCAATATAATCCGAGGTCTGCGACGCTGTTCCATTTACTACAACGTTAACAGGTATTTGCTTGTTAACTCGTTTTTTTACGTACGTGGTAGTCAACCAGTCGAATAATTGCGGAGCAGGCTCATCAGGACTTACCAAAGCATATATGGTATCTGTTTGCAGTAAAGTATCATTATATATCTCTTTCAATCCTTCGATTCCCTCAAAAACCCTAACAATCGGTTTCCCTGTGCTTAAGCGATAATCCGAGCTAAGCAAGGGTAAGATATTCCCAAAAGATGCGGAAATCTGCTCTATTTTATTTTTTTGCTTAGTTAACATCATTTCCAGGGAAGATGGCGGAGCCGCCTCAAAAACCGCTATTTTACCCTCTTTCTCAGTCACTAGGTGCTGAGCCTTTAGCGTCTGCATCGCATTATAAACGTTTCCACGTCCAATTCCGCTAAACTCAGCGATTTTTGAACCGGTCATTGGCCCTTTGGTTAACAGCGCTTCATATATATGGGCTTCTGTTTCGTTTAATCCCAACTCCAAAAGTAGAGGATATTGCAGTTGATTTGTCATAATATATCACTATTATACCTGGATTTTACCATTATGTCAAGTAAAATATGGCAATTATTATATTAAAAAATAGCTATATTTAGCTAAATAACTAAAATACTGACTGTAACCACTTGACAAAACTGTGGATATGTGCTATACTATGTTTAACAAGCTGAAGAACCAGAAACAACGGAAAAAAAGAAAAACGAACCATACAATCAAATACAACCAAACCCCCGGTCTTGAAAGAGAGAGCTCGACCAGGGAATAACATCAGATCTAAGTACTATGACTAAGTACTAAGACTGAAACGAACGGTAGGAACTGTAGCTCTCTCACAAGAACTATAGTTCCTACCGTTTTTTTCGTCGCCGTAGGCGGCGAATCC
>JAHJSR010000053.1 GCA_018830085.1 Patescibacteria group bacterium | reverse complement strand
GAGATATTTAAAGAGTTAAATTTAACGGAAGATTCTGTGATGTATGATTTGGGGTGTGGTGATGGTAGGGTATTGTTTTATTGTGAGGAAAGGTCGCTAAAAGTTAAGTGTATTGGGATAGACAAAGCTTTGGCGGCTCGTGTGGTATTTGTTTTTAAAAAAATATTTTTTCATAAAAAGTCGAATGTGGTTTTTTGTCATAAAAATATGTTTAAACATGATTTAAGCGACGCGACACATATTTTTGTTTATTTGTTCCCAGGCTTAATGAATTCACTTTTTGATAAATTGAAAAAGGAACTAAAACCAGGTGCAATTGTAATATCTTGTGATTTTGAGTTTAAAGATAAAAAGCCAAGTAGAATTGTTAATTTAAACAGATCTAAGCATTTATTGGGTCAAAGATTATTGATTTATGAATTTTAAATATGGGTTTCAAAATAATATTGGCAATAATCCATTTGGATTGGATTTTTCTGATGTTGAGGTCTCGGAGAAGATATTGAGAATAATAAAAAGCGAAAAATTGTTAAAGGATATATGGTTGGCTGGTTATATAGCAAAAAAAGTAGAAGAATTAGGTGGTAGGGCTTTTTTGGTTGGGGGTATTGTACGTGATTATGCAATGAGTATTAATAAACAAACAAATACAGTTAAAGATATTGATTTAGAGATTTTTGGATTAGATAAAGATAGATTGGAGGTATTGTTAAAAAATCTTATTTTATCGGAAGTAGTTAGTAGTAAATTAAATTTTAAAAAGTCATTAGAGGTAAACATTGTTGGTAAGCAATATGGTGTTTTTAAAATTTTAGGACTTGATATTACTTTGGCGCGTATGGATAAAAGAACCAAGGAGGGTTATGGTAGAAAACCTGAAGTTGAACATGATCTGAATATTGATTTTAAAGAGGCTGCTTTTAGAAGAGATTTGACTATAAATGCATTGGGAATGAATTTAAAAACCGCTGAAATTATTGATGAGTTTGGTGGATTGAAAGATATTAAAAATAAAATATTGAGGCATGTATATGATAAAAATAATAAAGATACGCTGTTTAGCGATGATCCTTTGCGTGTTTTGCGTGTAGTGCAGTTTGGGGCTAGGTTTGGCTATAGTGTGGCGCCCGAAACATTAGATTTATGTAAAACATTGTATTTTGGCATGAGTACAGGCATGGATGAACCGATTGGTTTGCCTTTGTTAGCCAGAGAAAGAGTGGGGCAAGAGTGGGTAAAAATGCTAGGTCAGGCAAGGCGACCTAGTTTGGGATTTGACTTAGCCGCTAAGATGTTGATTTTCGAAAAAATTCATAAAAATTTAAATGATTTTTATGTGAATAAGCATGATGATTGGTTGGGTTTATTAAAAGCTATAGATGTATTGGCGGCACATGCTGATAGAAGGTGTTTTAGTGAGGATTTGAAAGTGGCTTATATTATTTCTTTTTTATGGGTTTTTGCTATCGTGAAGATAAAAAGGAAGAGTTGTTCATATGTTCAAACGGTATTGGGATCGATGCATCACTCGTCTTTTTGGAGAAAATTTGTTGCATTTATGGAAGATGTGACTGCAATTTGGGAAGAAGATTTATTTGTTAAAGATCAAGAGAAGGTCGATTTTTGTCTACGTAAGATTAGTTGGTTAAAAACAAAATTATTTAATAATAATATCGGACAAGATTTTGGTTTAAAAGATATTTTGTTTTTTATATATATTTATAATAATTTTGAGTTAATTAAGAGTGATGAAATAGATTTGGATAATATTGAAGACGTGGTAGAAGTAACCAATTATTTAAACAGGGCAGAGTATCTTGGAGTCGCTCATTCTTATGAATCGTTTATAACAGGAGAAGATGTAATTGGGATGGGGGTTGAGTCGGGGGAACGAGTAAGGGAATTATTGGATAGGGTTTTAGAAAAGCAATTACAGGGTCAGATTAGTGATCGTGAAGACGCATTGGATTTATTGCGAAAATTAGTTTGACTGTAAGGTGACTTTGTTCTAAAATTGTTCTATATGACAATGTCACTTTTTGATTCTAAAAAGACAGATAATTTTATTAGTAAAAAACCCTTGGCGGATAAAATGCGACCACGCTCTTTTGATATGGTTGTGGGACAGGATGATATTGCCGGTAAGGATTCTGGTTTTAGGAAGTTGGTTGAACAGAATAAAATACCGAGTTGTATTTTTTGGGGTCCTCCTGGTACAGGAAAGACAACCTTGGCAGAGGTGGTTGCATTGGCTAGCGATGCAGACTTTGTGTGTTTGTCGGCGGTGACTGCGGGTGTGGCGGATATTAGAAGGGTTATTGAATCAGCTAGATTAAATCAACAATCAAAACAAAGACGCACAATTTTGTTCATTGATGAGATACATAGGTTCAACAAAGGACAACAAGATGCGCTTTTGCCGCATGTAGAAAACGGTACGATAATATTTATTGGAGCAACCACTGAAAATCCAAGTTTTGAAGTTAATAATGCTCTGCTTTCTAGAGCGAGAGTATTTGTGTTAAATAGTTTGTGTGAAGAAGATTTGATAAAAATTATTAATAACGCTTTATTTGATGTTGAGAGAGGTTATGGAACTTTGAAAATAAATATTAATGAAGATACGAAGGCTAGTATTGCAGGTATGGCAGATGGTGATGCTAGAACGGCATTAAATATTTTTGAAATGGCAGTAAATTTGGGAGTTTCTGAAAACAACCAATCAGAAATTTTTATAAATCAAGATTTATTGAAACAAGTATTGCAAAAGAATCAATTTATATATGATAAAAATGGAGAAAATCATTACAATATAATTAGCGCTTTACACAAGTCTTTAAGGGGGTCGGATGCGCAAGCTTCGTTATATTGGTTGGCTAGAATGTTAGAGTCGGGCGAGGATCCTATTTATGTCGCTAGACGTTTAGTGAGATTTGCGGCAGAAGATGTAGGATTGGCTGACCCGCAGGCATTGGTATTATCAATAAGTGCAATGCAAGCAGTAAGGTTAATTGGAATGCCTGAGTGTAATGTGCATTTGGCTCAGATAACAGCCTATCTTGCCAAAGCCAAAAAATCTAATGCTTTATATACGGCTTATGGCTTAGCGGCTTCTGATGCAAAAGAAACTAGCCATCTTCCAGTGCCAGTTCATTTAAGAAATGCACCGACTAAATTGATGAAAGATTTAGGTTATGGTAAGGATTATAAATATAATCCAGATTATAAAGAACCAGTAAATCAGGAATATTTACCTAAAGAATTAAAGAATAGAAAATATCTAAATTTTTAATAACTACATCATTAGTTTAATAGATGCTATAATTTATAACTGTGCGTTATCAAATAAATAAAAGAGCTAAAATAGCTGATCAGAGTGATGATGTACGATTTAAAGTCGTTACAGTAGTTTTGATAGTGATTGCTATTATTTTTGCATTGAGGCTAGGAAAGTTTCAGATTTTGGATAGAGAGATGTATATTGTTTTAGCTTCCGATCAGCATGATTTACAAAGTAAAATTGTACCAAATAGAGGCAGAATACTAATAAAGGATAAAGTTGATGGTCAGTTATATCCTTTGGCTGCCAATAGAGATGCTTGGAGCGTTTATGCGGTTCCTAGGAATATGGATGATGGTGTTGCGGCTGCACATGCTCTAGCGCCTATTTTAGATATTCCTGATGTTGATTTGATCGAAACTTTAACCAAGGATCCGGATGATCCATATGAGCCTTTAGCTCGAGATATATCCATGGAAACAATGAATACCATTAAAGAGATGAATTTGTCCGGTATAGGATTTTCTCAATTCATAGCTAGATTATATCCTGAAAAAAATATGGGTGGTCAGATCGTTGGTTTAGTTACACCAGATGAGCAGGGTATTTTGCTGGGTAGATATGGTATTGAATATAGTTTTCAGGATATTCTTTCGGGTAGGCCGGGTACATTGGTCGCAGAAAAAGATGCTGCAGGAAGACGTTTAATTTTTGCACAAAGTAAATTACGGGAGGCGATTGATGGCTCGGATGTAATTTTAACATTAGATAGATCAATTCAATTTCAAGCCTGTGAGAGAATTAAACAAGGGGTATTAAATTATCAAGCTGATAATGGAACAATGATTGTGATGGATTCTGATACGGGAGCTATATTAGCGATGTGTTCTTTTCCGGATTTTGATCCATCTAATTTAAAGGAAATAGATGATGTTGGGATCTTTAACAATCCGGCAACTTTTGTTTCGTATGAGCCAGGTTCGGTGTTTAAGGCGATTACTATGGCGGGAGGTTTGAACGAAGATAAGGTAAACCCAAACACGACTTATGAGGATAAGGGTTTTTTAGAGATTGATGATTTTAAAATTCAAAATTCTGATGGAAAAGTACATGGAATTAAAACAATGACTGAGGTTTTGGATGAATCTTTAAATACAGGTTCTATTTTTGTACAAAGACAACTAGGTAGAACTGTTTTTCAGGACTATGTAAAAGCATTTGGGTTTGGGGAGAAAACTGGGATAGAATTAAGACCGGAATCAGCGGGTGATATATCAAGTTTAGATAGTAAGGGTGAGATTTTTGCTGCTACCGCATCATATGGACAGGGAATAACGGTTACTCCGGTTCAGTTGATAGCTGCTTTTGGTGCTTTGGCGAATTATGGAAAGTTAATGAGGCCGTATATAGTTTCTGAGATAGTGCATGCAGATGGTACAAGAGAAGTAACGGAGCCTGAGGTGGTTAGGCAAGTAATTACTCAAAGATCGGCACAATTGATTACTAGGATGCTTACCAGTGTTGTTGAGGGTTCACATGGGCATTTAGCGGCTGTTCCTGGGTATTGGGTGGCTGGCAAGACGGGAACTGCACAGGTGGCTAAACAAGGAAGTCGTGGTTATGAAGCTAATAAATTTATTACAACATTTATAGGTTACGCTCCTGCTGATGAGCCGGAGTTTGTAATGCTTGTTAAACTTGATAATCCAAAAACGACCATGTGGGCCGCGTCTAGCGCAGCTCCTATTTTTGGTGATATGGCTAAGTATTTGCTGAATTATTTAAATATTAAACCAACCAGATGATTTTGTCTTAGGTGGTTTACTCGACAAAATGTTTTTCTTAAGTTAATTTAGCTTTATATGCAAAAAACCATTGAAAATATTTTAGGTTGGTGCGTGAGGCGTGCAATTTTTAGAGATGGACCGATGGTTGTTGCTATAGCGGGCTCTGTAGGTAAAACTTCGACTAGGAATGCTATAACTATATCGATGGGTGCTTTATTTAAATCAGAAGAGTTTAGAACAAGTAAAAAGAATTTTAATAATGAATTGGGTTTACCTATATCAGTGTTTGATGGAGAAATGCCTGGGAGGAATGTTTTAAAATGGTTCAAATTATTTGGTTTGGCATTTGCTTATGCTGCTGGTTTAAAAAAATTGGACATGCGTTATTTGGTATTGGAAATGGCGGCGGATCATCCAGGGGATTTGGATTATTTGTTAAGAATTGCACCGCCAAAAATTGCAATTATGACAGCTATGGGTGCTGAGCATGTGGAGTATTTTGGTTCTTTGGAAGCGGCGATAGAAGAAGAGCGAAGAGTTTTGCGTGCCTTACCTGAGGATGGAGAAGCGATTTTAAATACGGATGATGGAATGACCTGGGAATCGCGTGATTTAGTTAGAGCGGAAGCGATTGGCTTTGGGCGAGCTGCTGAGGCGGTTGTTAGAATTGAGTCAACAAAAGTAATTTATGATGAAAATGATTTTTATAAATCAGGTTTGGAAGTTAATATAAAAATAATGAATTATACTAATTATATAATTAGATTACATGGGGTTTTTGGTGAACCTCATGCTTATGCGGTAGCGGCTGCATTGGCGTTTTGCGAGAGTATGGATCATGATATTAAACCCGCGGTATTAAAATTATCACAAGATTATACGTGCATGCCAGGTAGAACGAGATTAATCAAAGGTATAAAGAAAACGATATTATTGGATGATTCTTATAATGCTCAACCCCAAGCAATGGTATCTGCTATTAAGGATTTGCAAAACTTTCCTGTGCCGATTGGTGGCAGGAGAATTGCGGCTTTGGGTGAGATGTTAGAGTTGGGGGAAATGGCTGAACATGAGCATGAAAAAATTGGTAAAATAATTGCAGGGTCGGGTATTGACTTTTTGCTTTGTTGTGGTACACTTGGTCGTACAATTGCACATTCGGCAGAAGTAGGTGGAATGCCAAAAGAAAATATTTTTCACTTTGATAATAGTTCTGAAGCTGGTTTATTTTTACAACAGGAGGTTATTTCTGTGGGGGATGTTGTCTTGGTTAAAGGTTCTCAGGGATCTAGAATGGAAAAAATTGTTAAAGAACTTATGGCTGAGCCTCTTAGAGCCGAAGAATTGTTAGTTAGACATACCAAGGATTGGATTAGTCGATAAATATTGACTACATGGCCCGTTCGTTTAGTGGCTAGGACGTCGCCTTCTCACGGCGAAAACAGGGGTTCGATTCCCCTACGGGCTACCAAAAGATAAATCATAGTAATATGGTTTTTTTTATTTATAACTTAGTTTAAAGGTTATTTTTGTGATATAATCGCTTAAGCATTTATGATATTTAAAAATAAAAATATAAATCAACTTAATATACATGCAGCATTACTGGTATTGAGTCAAAATTTGGTACAAGTTTTTGGAGCTATATTTTTTTTACAACGCGGTTTTGATCCATCAATAGTTTTGGGTGGTTGGGCTTTGATTTATTTTTTTAGATTAATATTAAGACCACTGGCTTATAAATTTATTAGATTTATTGGTATTAGAGAGGCCGCGATTTTAGGAACTTTACTTTATTCTTGTATAAGTATATTTTTGCCCATGGTTAATTATCCGAACTGGTTGTTTGTTGGTTTTTTATTGTATTATGCGATTTGTGAATTGATATATTGGTTTGCTTATCATACATATTTTTCGATTTTAAGCGATGGATTTCATAGGGGTAGGGAAGTATGCGCTCGTGAATCTTTAATGATGTTAGCGGGAGCATTTGCACCTGCCTTGGGCGGAATATTGATTCAATATATTGGTTTTTTATTTGCTGGAATTATTGCAGCTTGTCTAACGTTGGTCGCGGCCATTCCTTTGTTATATTTACCTGATGTAAAAATAGGATCAAAAGTTAAAATGCGTACAGTTATAAAAAATGTTGGTGGTTTTGGGTTTAAGTTATGGTTTGGGTGGGCCATAATGTTTTATATGTTTTCATTTGTATGGTCGATTATTTTGTTTTATTTAGTAGGGTCATATTCTTTGTTTGGTGGAATGCTGACTTTAGAAATATTGTTTAGCGTAATGATTTTGAATTTGGTTGGAAATTTGATTGATCGAGGAGCGCATATGAAGGTTTTAAAATTTTCTGTAACAATGATAGCTTTTGTTGTATTCTTAAGAGTTTTTGTTGTAAATTCTTTACCTCTTGTAATAGTTGCTCAGTTTTTGTCAGCATTATCAATGGCAATTTTTAGACCTATTTTGATAACTAGTTTTTATTCTAGACTGAAACAAAGTAAAAATCAGTTAGGTTTTGCTTTGTTTGCTGAGTGGGGTTGGGATGTCGGGGCGGTTGTCTCTTTGTCTACGGCTGCGGTACTTTATTATTCAGGATTTCCTTTTGTATATTTAATGTTAATATCAATAGTAGGCTTACTAATGTGTTATTATATGCTTAGTAATAATATTAAGGACGGCAGTATGCAATATAATTTTTCATCACTTACATACAAAATTAAATCAATATTTATTCATCATAAATAATTTAAAAATAATATATTATGTTTAAAAAGATTATAGTTTTTTTAACAGTTGGAGTTTTTGTGCTTAGTGCATCTCCGGCTTTTGCGACGGCGCATTTTGAGGCAGGGGATTATGTGGACATCAAAAATAGCAATGATGATACATATGTGGCTGGTCAAAATGTTAGTGCTACGGGAGATGTTGATGGTGACTTGTTTGCCGCAGGTCAAATTGTTAGGTGTAGTTCAAATGTTTCTCAGGATGTAAATTTGGCGGGATCTGTCGTTGATTTGTTTTGTAATGTTGGTGATGATGCGCGTTTAGCGGGTAGTATTATAACAATTGGTGGTATTGTTGAAGATGATGTCTTTGCGTTCGGTGCAATGGTGAGAGTGTTGCCTGGTGCAATTATAAAAGGTGATTTGATTACAGGTGCTGGTTCGGTGGTTATTGATGGGCAGGTATTGGGTAATGTTTTGGGTGGCGCTGGACAAATGATGGTTCAGGGCCAGGTTTTAGGTTCTGTGATTGTGGAAGCAGATGATTTACAGGTTGGAAATTCGGCAAATATCGGAGGTATTTTGCAATACACATCAAACAATGAAGCAAAAATTGATGAGTCTGCAGTTATTGCTGCGGGGATAGATCATAAAATGCCCGAGGTTCCTAGGGTCGAAAAGAGAGAAAGAAAAAACAAAGATATTTCGGCAGGCGCTTTGTTTGGATTATGGTTTCTGGTTCTTATTATAAAAATTCTTGTTTCTTTGGTTACTGTTTTGTTGGCATTATACTTTTTCAAGAAACATATACTAGCGATGTCTAAATCAATGTTATTGGAATTTCCAAAACATATGGGTTGGGGATTTGTTTGGACACTTATAGTGCCACTTGCTTCATTTATATTAATTCTGACTATTTTTGGTTCGGTGTTGGGTGCTTTTGGATTTGTGGTCTATTTATTGGTTGTAATGATTGCTAAAATGTTGGCTATGGTTGGTTTGGGTTCTTGGTTATGGAAAGTGTTTTCTAAAGCAAAAACATATGAAATGGATTGGAAAATTGCTACATTGGGTATTGTTGTGATGTGTATAGTGTCATCAATACCTGTATTGGGTTGGATATTTGCCATAGTATTTATGTTGGCTGCTGTCGGTAGTGTTGTTAGCTATTTAAGACAAGCCATTAAATAAACAATTTTTTTGAGGGTTGATGAAAGTTTAATAATACTGTTATATATAGTTATTATGAATTTATCACATCTTATGAATGACAAAAAAATTAAGTTGCCTATTTATGTAGTCATATTGGTCTTGGTGTTGGTTTTTTTGATATTTAGCTCATTTGGTACTGTGAATGCGGGTGAGCGGGGTGTTTTAGTACAATTTGGGGCTGTAACAGGTAAAGTATTTGATGAAGGTTTATACTTTAAAATACCGATCGTTCAGAATATAGTGAAAATTGATGTTAAGGTACAAAAGAGCGAAGTGGGCGCTGATGCATCAAGTAAGGATTTGCAGGTTGTTAATAGTCGCGTGGCACTTAATTTTAAGATCAATCCTGATAAGGCGGCAGACTTGTACCAAGTAGTTGGCAGGAACTATGAAGATAGATTGATAGATCCTTCACTGCAAGAGTCGGTAAAAGCGGCTACTGCGAAATTTACCGCCGAGGAGTTAATTACAAAGCGCAGTGAGGTTAGGGAAGAGATTAAACGTAATCTTAAGGAGAAGATGGAACCACACGGTATTTTGGTTGATGAATTTAATATTGTTGATTTTTCTTTTTCACCGGCATTTAACCATGCTATTGAAGAAAAAGTAACCGCCGAACAGCAGGCATTGGCTGCAAAAAATAAGTTGGAACAGGTTAAGTTTGAGGCAGAACAGAGAATCGCAGAGGCTAAAGGTAGAGCTGAGGCGATTAGGGTAGAGTCAGAGGCTTTAAAAACTAATGATAGAATTTTAGAGATGAGATTTATAGAAAAATGGGATGGTAAATTACCGGTTGTTACGGGCGGATCGACTAATTTTATGGACATTAATAATTTAATAAAATAATTTATATGAAATCAAAAACAAGAAAGTTGTTAGGAGTGCTGTTTATCGTATTACCACCAGCTATACTAATTTTAGTCTTGGTGGGTTGGAGTATATTTTCTTTTGTGGTAGGGCAGATGATTACTCCTGGTCGAGGAAGTAGCGGTTCGGGTTTGGCTATGGCGGCAAGTATTATAAATTTGGTTTTAGGAATGTTGGGATTGGTTAGCGTTGTAATGATACCGGTTGGAATTATTGTGGGAATTATTTTACTTGTAAAAAAAGATTCTGTTATTGAAACTGTGACCGTATCTGATGAGAAGTCAGTTACAGGCAATGTGAATCAAGATAATCAGTAAGGTATTGTCAATGTAATAAAAAGCAAGAGCTTCGGACTCTTGTTTTTTTATGTTTTTAAACTATCATTGGTAACGTCTCTACTTCCATTTTTTCACCGGTAACTATACCTTCGATTCTATAGGCGCCATGCTGGGGAGCTTCCATGTAACCATTCCAGGCCGCGCGAGCTAAGCCGCCACTCTTAATCCAATCAAAGAGCCATTCGTTTGTATATTTTGGATCCGCTTGATCAACGCCAGCGCCAATATACATAAGCCATGTACGGTTGAAATCTTCCTGTGAGCCAATTGTGGGGGCCATTAATATTGGTAGGCCTAATGCACAATAAAAAGACATTTCACTGGGTTTGGTCCAAACTATATCGGTTTTTCGTAATAATTTATTGAATTCTCTAAAATAAGTGGGTCTATCGGAGTAGTAATCAATAAAAAGTTTTTTATTTAATAATGATTTTAATCCTAATTTATTAACAGCATGGGTAAAATCTTTAAATACTTGTTTTTTTGTACCTGCCATTAAATGTAGTTTAAGACCATCTCTTTTGAGAGTACTTTTGAGGCTGGTCAAAATATCAATAGCGAGTTGTCTTTGTGCTCCAGCACCGCCAACCGCAAACATAACGGTGAGTGGATGATGTTTTTTTATTTCGCAAGAATTGGAGCCAAGTTCGCTTTCCAGTGTTTTTGTATATTTTTTCATAAAAACTCCTTCCGGATCCAAATTACATATACGTCTCATGAGATCTTTTTTGGCAACACTGTTTTGCAAATCGCCGATAACTTCTCGGGGTAGTGGAAAACCGGTGTGAAATATATTTTCTTCTTTTACTCCGTATAGTTTAAGTCTTTCGACGACTCTTCCATTGGGTGCAAAATATTTAATACGGCTTTTTTTAGGATCTTTGGGTACCCATGCACGTGACATATCTGCATCGCATACTTGGCAGTAAATTTCTTCTGGGTAGTCATAAACTTCGGCCGCGAAAGCTGCTGTGAAAAATGTGCAGATTAGTGGTTTGGGTTTTTTGGCTAATTTTTCTATAAGATGTTTACCCATGCCTAACTTTTCGATCATGTAATAAGTTTGGTGTACTTGATAGGTCGGATCGGATAAGTCACGACGAGGGTAAAAATCAGCAATTTCCTGAATTTTATCCATTACTGCAAAGGCTATATCACCGATAAGTGGAATCGGTTTTAATCTGGATACGGCTTCGTAACCTTTGCGACTTTCTGTCCAAAGCTTTTTATCTTTTTTGGGTATGCCTGGGTAGTCATTCATTTTGATGATGCCACCATCGGCCAGCTCTTTTAATGCGTATGCAGCACGGTCATGACCGTAACCCATATTGACTGAGAGCACGTAAGCAGGTTTGCTCATAACGATTTAATGAAAAAAGAAATAGTAAAAATAAATAATAAATGTAAATATCGAGTCAAGTCGAAATAACAGTAAGTATTTTAGCATAAAAGTGATAGTTGTGTGTAGGTTTAGTTATTTATTATTCATGTATGTTATAATTTTGTTTATATGGAAAGCCCTTTTATCGTTGAAGATAGAAAATATGAGCAGGTTTTAACATCAAAGCAGTATTTGATGCAGGAAATTTTGGAAGATATTTCCATGTTTTCTGAAACTGCAAGAAAAGCAATTAGAAAATTAGAAAACAAGCAAAATTTAGATGATTTGGAGGGTAGGGTTTTGAGTGAAGAACGTGCGGTGTGGTGGCAAGAGAAGTATGGATTTCCATACACTCAATCCGCTGCAAGAAATGAGGTGTTGATGCGTAAGCATGCTCCTCCTGAACAAAAAGTTAAAGCTTGGAAATTGCAGGAAGCTTTTTTGGAATCAATGGCAAATGATGATGAGGAAAAAATTGAAGAATTGAAAGAGATTTATTTTAAGCAGTATCCTGATCAGTTAGAGGGAGTTAGTATTTTATTTGAAATGTTGCCTTTTCTAAGATTGTCAGCAAAGGTAAGTGAAGAAAGTAATGATTATGGAACCGAGAAGGAAAATTTTGAATATTTGACACAATATCAATTTTTATTAACGGATTTTATTATTTTTAACAGCAAAGACAAGGAGTTCATGAAAAATTTTTGGAGGGTGTGGGCGCGTATTGCTGAGAATGATGGTGTATTGAGGCAGTTTAATATTTTGAAACGTGGAATATTGAGTCAGGTTTCGGTTTTTAAAATTTTTGAGGCATTGGGCTTTTCTCCCAAGTTGTCTCATCCAAAAGAAGATGCATTTGAAGCGATTGATATGTGGTCTGGTTCGGGAGAGGCTGTGCAGATTAAGGGCACAAGAGATGATGATGCGGCGGTTTTGATCGAAACTGATGAAATCGGTTTCCCGGGTGTTGATATAAAAGATGGAAAAGAATTAAAACATTTAAATAGTTATATGCAAGTTCAGGCGCAAAATTTTAGAGCCAAACTAAATAGATATAATAAATTTACTCAAAAAGACGTAAAGGGATTTTTTATTGTTATTCCTCATTCTAAGTTCGATCATATAACAGGTGAGCCTGATCCTGAGTTTGTGGAGAGGGTTAGGGCGGAGTTAGGCAAATAATGTATATTTTAAAAATTGACAGGTTCAAAAAAGGTTGATAATTACTATTAACTACCTAGGAGGAGAGATGAATACCGATCTTTCTAAATTCGCCGTTGGGTCTCATGTGGAAGTTGTGTTTACGGAAGGTCGTCAAGCGCTTTTAGCCGCTGAGTGGCTGAAGGGGCTTTTGAACAAAGTGAATGTAAAGATTCATTGGACGCAAACAACGATTAGTTTTGTATTGAGTAAAGATTTTGATCATAAGGCATACAACAAAATCGTGAAACCACATGTGCGAGCAATTCATTCGGTTGTCATGCATGGTGCGTATTACAATGTTTCTCGTTTTTGTATGGTACAGCATAGATATGCTGCAACGGATTGCGAGGCGAGTAAGCAGGGTTTTTTGGAAGTTTTGGAAATTTTGGATGTTCCAGAGGGCCATTTGCCATACTTGGTTCATTCTATGTGGGTTGGTTCTGGAGCAAGGATTTATGAGTTGCATGAAATGAAGCAAGCTTTGGAAATATACAGCGTACTTTGTGGAGATAGTCATATTGATTTTCAAGAACTTGCGAAGGGTGTAAAATCAGTGGATTGTAAGCATGGTTTACCTTGGTTTTATGCGGATTGTGATGATGAAATTGATGGAGATATTGTTAGGCAGAGAGAGCTACCTTAGTCATCAGTTTTGATGACTTTTTTGTTTGTTCAATTTAGGTTGGGGGTTTTCTTGCTAAAAAAAGGTTAATTTGTTATATTTGTGCGGATAGATAAGGGGGCATCGTATAGTGGTAGTACAGCGGTCTCCAAAACCGTTAGCGTGGGTTCAATTCCTACTGCCCCTGCCATAAAGAAAAGACCGTCGTAAATCGGCGGTTTTTTTGTTTGTGTTTATGATTGACAAGTATTTTATTAATGCCTATTCTTTATTCAACCAAACGAGGTGGGTCATGAGTTCAATTGTAAAGATGGAGTTTGTGGAGATTTTGGTTAGAGATTGGGATTGTGCCGTTAAGTGGTATGTAGAAGTTTTGGGTATGGTTGTTGCGGAGAAGTTGGCGGAAGGTATGTGGTGTAAATTGGATTTTGTGGGAGGTGGCTCATCCATCGCTCTTTGGCAACCAGAAGATGAATCTTTTGAGTTTGGTGATCAGTTCATTCCGGTTTTTGTAACAGAGGATATCTATTTGGCTAGAGAATTTTTGGAGAAAGGGGGAGTTAAGTTTACCGAAGATATTAGGTCTGTTGGCCGATCTCGATTGATAACAACTTTTTTGGATTGTGAGGGGAATGTATTGCAGTTGATACAATAGTTTCTTGAGCGTAGTGATACGCTTTTTATTTTAATGATGGTATATTGTTTTTATGAAATCTTGGTTTGTATATATTGTAAAATGTGTGGATGACTCTCTATATACGGGGATTACTGTTGATGTTGAGTCTAGGGTTACAAAACACAATAAAGGGGATGGAGCTAAATATACTAGAGCGAGGTTGCCGGTTGAGTTAGTTTGGTATAAAAAATGTAAAAATGAGTCTTTTGCAAGAAAGAGAGAAGCGGAGATAAAAGGTTGGTCTCGTTCAAAAAAGTTAGAATTGATAGGGTCTAGCTAAGTATTGGTTTGCAAAAATTGGCTATTTATAGCGATTTATGGTTATAATAGTCCTATGAAGAACACAACACCACTAGAGCCCGGATTTTACGGGCTAGGAATAGCTCCAAGACTTTTGGAGATATTATGGAAATTAAAATTTAAGGCACCTACTCCCATACAACAAAAATCCATACCAGCAGCTGTAGAAGGTAAGGATATTATTGGCGTGGCACAGACCGGAACCGGTAAAACATTGGCTTTTGGAATTCCTTTGATTCAAAGGTTGTCGCAAATCAAAGGTAAAGGTTTGGTTATATTACCTACCAGAGAATTGGCGTTACAGGCTGATGAGGTTTTTAAAATGTTGGGTAAACAAGTCGGGCTCAGAACTTGTGTGATTATCGGGGGAGCTTCCATGCAGACCCAACTTAGAGAGTTGAAAAGAAATCCGCATGTAATAGTCGCAACACCCGGAAGACTAATTGATCATTTGGAACAAGGTACAATAGATTTGTCTAATGTTAAAATTTTGGTTTTGGATGAAGCGGATAGAATGTTGGACATGGGTTTTGCACCGCAAATTAAACGAGTAATGCAGACAGTCCCAAAGGAAAGGCAGACATTGCTTTTTTCTGCGACCATGCCAGCTGATATTGTTAAATTAGCCAGCTCTTACATGAAGCTACCTGTTAGAGTGGAGATAGCACGACCTGGGACAACGGCTGACCATGTGTCTCAAGAATTATTTGTTGTTAACAAGGAAGATAAAACTAAATTATTGGAGAGAATTTTAGATGAACACCGAGGCTCGGTTTTAGTTTTTATTCGCACTAAGTATGCGGCTAAAAAATTAGCTCGTTCGGTAAGGAATATGGGCTATACGGCTACTGAAATTCATTCGGAAAGATCTTTATCACAACGCCGTGCTTCTTTAGACGGATTTAAAAGCGGTAAGTTTAGAATAATGGTTGCTACTGATATCGCGGCCAGAGGTTTGGATGTTAAGGATATTGAAGTTGTTGTTAATTATGATTTACCTGAGCATGCAGAAGATTATGTACACAGGATCGGTAGAACTGGTAGGGCTGGTAGGAAAGGGATTGCGATTTCAATAGCCACACCAGCACAGAGAAAGTTAGTAGAAGAAATCGAAAGATTAACAAGAAATTATTTGCCCATCACAAAAGTTCCTGATTTACCGGCAACACCAGTCGAAGCGACTGTAGTTGCTAAGCGTAGACCTCCAATGAGAAGGCGTAGACGACCTTTTAAGAGATAGAATTAGTGACTGTTTGCGTTTGATTTGGTATAATTGGTTTAGTTATGAAAAATGAATTAAAGCAAACAGAACGTACTGATTTGGCTTTAAAAAAACTTACAGCTCAAGTTGCTCGAGTTGCTGATATGCTGGAAAAGCAGAACCGGATTAAGCGTAAGTTTTTTTTAGGTTTGATGTTTGGTTTAGGTACAGCATTGGGAGCCTCTGTGATTGCATCTTTATTGGTAATTTCATTGAGTAGGTTATTTAGTTTAGCGGGTATCGACTCATTGATTATTGGGGATGATACGGTCAAGACTTTTGAACAGCAGATTAAGTTGCAAACGCCTCAGGAATAGTTGGGATATATTTTTATGTCTAATAAAAAATTTGTGATAGTAGGAGTATTGATATCGTTGCTTATTATCGCGTGGGTTTTGTTTGTGGTTGTAAGCTCTTATACGCAGAGTTCTTTACCTCAAGATGCTGGTTATGACTCAACAATTGATGGTCAAAGCAATTATAGACGTTGTGTTTTAAATTCATCTAATCAAATCGTATATCAATGGTTTAGTTGTACGCCCGTGTCATGTTCGGAATCTTATTATGATGTGGTAGGAGATATTTTGGTTACTTATGATTCAGTACAGTTATCCTCTGATGAGAGGAATAGTTTTTTAAGTCAATTATCCAGCTGTATTGACATAAGTGCAGAAGAGTTTCATATTATAGTAAAATAAATTATTTATATGATTGTTAAACCTATTAAAACAAGGGTTTTTTTAGAAAATGAAGATTTGGTTGCTTTTATTAAATCTCAGATAAAAAAATGTTCAAATGGTTCTGTTATTGTAATTACTTCCAAAATTGTTGCTTTAAGTGAAGGTAGAGTTGTTGAGATAAAGGATGAAAAAACCCGTGAAAAAGTAATTAAACAAGAGAGTCAATTTGCAATGAGGACTAAATATACCTGGCTTACTATTAGGGATAATATGGTTATGTCATCGGCAGGAGTGGATGAGTCTAATGCCAATGGTAAAATTATTATGTTACCAAAGAATTCCTTTTTAAGCGCGCAAAAGATTCGTAAAGAATTAATGAGTTTTTTTGATATAAAAAATTTAGGTATTTTAATTACTGATAGTCGTTTAGTACCTTTGCGCAATGGTATTACGGGTGTTGCAATGGGATATGCTGGTTTTAAAGGTATAAAAAAATACAAAGGCACACCTGATATTTTTGGGAGGAAATTAAAACTAGCCAGGACTGATATGGCAGACAGTTTGGCAGCTGCTGCTGTTATTGTGATGGGTGAGGGTAGGGAACAGATACCGTTGGCAGTGATAGAAGATGCTCCGGTTGAATATACTGATCGAGTAAATAAAAAAGAATTAGAAATTAATATTAAGGAAGATCTTTACCAGCCTTTATTTGAGAAAATTAAAAAAATTAGATTTAAACGTTAGTCATCTTTTTTTAAAAATAAAAGTCCGAGAAGAACACACGGACCGTGGTAGTTAAGGATGGCGGTTCTCTGTGTAACCGACGGCGAATCTTGGATGTGGGCGGTCTAAGACACGCTGACGGTTCTTGTCTAATCATAGCTCAGCCTCCCAAAGGGACGCTCGCGGACAGAGGGGGCCTAGAATACGGCCACATGTCTTTTTTTTTCGACTTACACAGAGCCAACTTGATAATGGAGGAGTGGCGTGTGCTGGTTTCTTGAATAAGTTGTTTTAACCGACCATCCAGAAATATATTAAATTTATACAAATGTTTTGTCAAACAAAATATAAAGGAATAATAAATATTTTTTACTATTATAAAATAATGACTCCGTATTTTTTTAATTCTTGAGCAAGGTCAAATAATGGTAGTCCCATTACATTAAAATAATCACCTTCAATTTTTTTTACTATTAGTGCACCTAGTCCCTGTATTGCAAAAGCGCCAGCTTTATCAAGTGGTTCTCTTGAGTTTGTGTAATTAATAATTTCTTGGCTTGTGAGATTGTTAATAAAAACTTTAGTAACTACGGCTTTTGAGGATTGTTGATTTGAGCTGGTGTCAATTATAGTAAAGCCAGTGATAACAGATACAACTTGTCCGTTAATTTTATTTAACATTTCTACGGCTTTTTCTGTTGTTTTTGGTTTGCCTAATAATTCGTTATCCAAGGCAACAAAAGTATCAGCGCCAATAATAATATGGTTAGGATGATCTTTAATTATTGCTTGAGCTTTACCCTGAGATAAGTGTTTTGCTAAATCCGTGGGTTTTAAATTTAGGCTCATATCTTCTTCGTAATCACTGGGAGCGGTTGTAAATTGTAGACCGGAAATGGCTAGGATTTCTTTGCGTCTTGGGGAGGTGGAGGCGAGGACGATTGGTTTCATAATAAAAATTATATTAGCTTAAAATGAGCTCTTCGTAAATATTTCTGAATATATATTGACATTTTAAAGTTCTGTACCAATTTAACGATAATTTAATAAACAAAAATCCCAGCTAATGCTGGGATTTTATATTTTAAAGTTTGTTTATACTTGTGCTGGTTGAGCTTCTTCCTTCTTTTTGTTCATTTTGGCTACCATGGGCAGAACAACAGGTGTAAATATGGTGGTTATAATTATCATGATTACGATTGCGGCGAATGCCTCGTCATTAACAACTCCAAGTGCTTTACCTACGTTGGCGAAAATTAAACCAACCTCACCGCGGGGGATCATACCAACTCCGACAGCTTTCCAGTCAGCACCTTTACCGGCACCAAAGCCTGCCACGAGTTTACCAGCTATGGCTGCAATGGTAAGTCCGAGGGCTACTAGTAGTACGTTTACATTGGCGAGTACAGCTAGATTTACTTGTAAACCTGTGATAACGAAGAAGACAGGGACAATCCATTGAGAGATACCTTCAATAAGATCTTCGATATGACGATGACGATGTTCATCAACAGCGATGGTTAATTTTTCTTTAACATCCGCTTGACTACAAGATTTTGCTGCCTCTTCTATATCATTGATTAGTTTTGGGGAGCGGAAGCGTTTAAAGTGGACGGCATCCAATAATAAGCCTGCCGCAAAAGCACCTACGATTGGAGCGAGTCCAAATAAGGTTGATAGATAAGCATAACCAAGACAGAATAAAAGCGCCATGGCCATTTTCATACCAATACCTTCGTGGATTTTGGATAATAATTTACCGATATAAGGGGCAATGAATTTTCCGATGGCAATTGATGCTGCCAAGAAAACAATAGCTTTTGTAGCGATTATGGCTATTTCTCCGGCGCTTACGTGTCCGGCGGATACTATGGCGGCTACAACAGCAAGAATTAATAAACCAAGTACGTCATCAATGACAGCAGCTCCGAGTACTATTTGGGAACTGCGAGATTGTAACATTTTGAGATCTTTAAATACACGAGCAGTAATACCAACCGATGTAGCTGTCAATGTGGCGCCTAGGAATAAGTAGGCGTTATGAGATAATCCAGGTAATAACCAAGGACCAACTACGTACATACCTAAAAGGAATGGGGCGATAACGCCTATGATTGCGACTATAAATGCGGGTACACCGACTTTACTCATTTTGTATAGATCAGATTCCAAACCGGTTTGGAAGAGGAGTAGCACGACCGCGAATTCGGAAAATAAAAGTACTAGCTCGTTGGTTTTGAAAGCGTCAAAAAAGTGGATTCCAAATAAAATTGGGACACCTAATAAAACGCCGAGTAATAATTCACCAAGTACGGATACTTGGCCGAATTTTTCAGATAATGCACCGGCAGCTTTAGCGAGTACTACTATTAAAGCAATGAATGCTAATACTATTATTGCTTGGCTGGTGCCATGAGCTTCACCTTCTGTCGCGTGTTCAGCAGCTTTAACTAGAGCTGGCATCATCAACATGATGGAAAGGAAAGGAATGAGAAGTTTTTTCTTTAAAAACATATTACATTTATTGCACTTTATGAATAAAGTATTGTGCAATACTTGAATGAGTTATTTAACGGGCAAATTATAAGTTAAATAATAAAAAAAGTCCATATGTTTAAATATTAGACAGTAGTAAGGCTATTTTGTATACTAGTTGCGTATGATGAAATTAAATTTAAAAATGGTAGGAACGAATTATAGAGTTTTATCTCTAATCGCGGTTATGGGCTTTGCTTTTTCTTTTTGTTTTTTGACAAGTGTAAACGAAGCTCAGGCTAGGGCATATTACTTTTCAAGAGGGGAGTATGTGGGTGATTTTGTTAAAGAAAAAGAGACTGGTAGAATTTGGTACATTGATCCAGTAGAGTCTCGTAGGTATCAAATATCGGAAAATGATGACAAGCTATTTGAAAGATTGATGTCTCTTGCTCAGGTTAAGACTTGGCCGCAGATTTTATCGGCAGCGAGTGTGGATGAGGATAGAGTGGTTCCTCAATCTTCTAGAATAGGCTTGATGGGTATTGTGCATGATGAAAATAATCCAGAGTTGTTGTGGCACATACAGAAAAAGGCTTATAAACGCCAAGCATTAACGTCACGTGAAGATGTTTTGAAGTATGTTAAAGGAGCTGTGGAGGTTGATGGTAAAAATCTAGAAGAATATCCGATTCATTATTCAGATTTTGAGTATGTTATTGAAGATCCAAAAGGTGGCGAATTTCCTGTGACTGAGTTTGCTTCTACTACGGGTGGCAAACATATAACGGTTAATTTAAAAGAACAGAGGATGCGTGCTTATGAAAACGGAAGGCTAGTAAATACTTTTTTGATTTCTAGTGGAAAATACGGTTTTTGGACACAAAAGGGTTTGCATTCAGTACTGGCTAAGTTGCCGGTGGTTCATTATGCATGGACTTATAGTAAAGATAATCCTAATAATTATGATTTGGGAGATGTGCCTTATAATTTAAGAATTTATCCTCACACTTATATTCATTATGCTTATTGGCACAATAGTTTTGGGAGGCCAATGAGTCATGGGTGTGTTAATGTAAATTTGGCAAATATAAAATGGATATATCGTTGGGCGGATGAGGGTGTGCCGGTATTAGTTTATTAAAATAAAAATTCAGCTCAAAGAGCTAAATTTTTTTTATGGTTATCTAGTTTGATTTTTGAGTAGACGCACCCGCAGTATTCTTGGCGGTAGATGCCGGTGGCTTTGGCGCGTTGCTGAGAGATTTTTTCACCTTCCTGCTTTTTCCAGTCACGACCAATGAATTCCAAACCGTATATTTCAGCTAGAGTATATCCAATAGCGTTGACTTGATTTATGTCTTTGCGGCGGGAAACGCTGAGGGTTGTTGCGACAGCAAAGAAACCGTTTTCTTTTGCGTATTTAAAAGTTTTATCTAAACGATGATAAATGCAGGCATCGCAACGTTTGCCTCGTTCTGGTTCGTTTTTGAGGCCACGGACATCTTTAAACCAATCTTCGGGTTTGTAGGGAGCTTCGATAAATGGGAGTTTAAATCCTTGGGCCATTATTTTTGCTGCTTCCTGTCGTTTATAGAACTCATCACTTGGATATATGTTGGAATTTTCGTAATAAATTGTAACATCAAAATCAGGCATAAGCCTTTCTGGTACATATGCACTACAGACTCCGCAACAAGCATGAAGTAATAATGGAGGTTTATTCATGACCATTTTGTGCTTGTTGTTTTAACACTTTCCAAACAATTGGTCTATTTAATCCGTTTTGGGTTGTTATGGCCATTTGTTCATTATAGGCTGGTCCTTTGTAATACCAATAATGCCAACCCGTATTTAATTTGTTTGCTGATTTGATTACATCATCAATCCATTGGTCTTGTCCTGTATATATTTTATGAAAAACAGTTCCAAATTCAGTTAAAATAAGCGGGTAGTGTTCTAAGCCAGCATTATAAGCTGCTTGAGTAAACGCTTTAGAAATTTTTTGTTCATTCCAATAATCGTTAGTTGATGTTGTGGTTGGATAATTTATTATTGCTTGGTCACCGCTTATTCCCCAGGAGACATTTTGATGTGTGAATGCATGAGGTTCATAGAAATGTAAAGAGTGAGCGATTTTTGAGTCATAAACTTTTGGAAAGATGAGTCGCACCTCGCCGTCTTGCAGTTGTAGCCCTGGTTGAATTATTACAATGTGATTAGAATCTACGGATCTTATGGCTGCTGTGGTTTGGAAAATTAAGTTTTCGTAATCAGTGAGATCCCAGGTAGCCGGTTCGTTCATGATATCGTATGCCCAGATTGTTGAGTTGTTGGAATTTCTTTTTGCTATTTCGCGCCAAACATTAATGAAGGTGATTTTATAATCAGTATTTTCCCAAAAAATTTTATTTTGATCGTTAGGATTATAATCTTGCTGCGCGCCTCCTGTAGGCATGTGCATGTCAATGATTAGTCTGAGGTCGTTTTTTAGTGCTAAAGAATTTATATAGTCGAGCCAAATAAATCCGGATTCTTTAAGTTGGTTGTTTTCATTGTCCCAAAAATAATCAGTTTTAACGGCAATACGTATTGAATTAAATCCAGCTTTTTTGAATGTTAAAAAATCATTTGGAGTGATCCAGTCAAATGATGGATTGGTTATATTTGGATCCCAGAGACTGTACATATCGAAATGATTAATACCTTTTGGTATAAAGACATTATCATTATTATAAAAATTATTATTGCGAATTGTTATAAAAGATAACGGTTCAGCAATGGTAATTTGAGGCGTAATTGGTACTTGAGAAGAATCAATGAATGTTAGTATGAATAAATAAAAAGCTACCCCGATCAATACTCTGTAGATTGGGAAATTTAATTTCTTTTTTTGGCTGGTCTTTGTTTTCATTTGATTCTTGACGGGCTGTGTAAAAATAGATATGCTTTGATATATTTTACCCTATGAACACAGATTTTGTAACCATACAACTTACACGTAAGGAGGCTATCGATTGTTTTAAGGGTTTAATAACTTTAAGACTGATAGAAGAAGAGGTTAGAGCGCAAAAAGGTTTTGAACCGGTTGATTTTTCTGGTATTACGGAAAGATTGCGATTAGTCTTGGATGTTACTGAAGAACAATGGCAAAAAATATCAGAATCCATTTCAGAGGATATGTGGGAGTACGCTTGGTATGCTTATACTAGTGAGTGGGCATGGTTTAGGGCACAACAAGAGTCGAAAAAGGCAAAAAAATTAGGAAATAAAAAGAATGGTACTATTGCTAATGATGTTGATTTGGCAGAGAGGTTATATGAAGAAAAGTTTGATAACTATGTTTCTGAGATTAATATGGTTAACCTCAATAGACCAACATCTCATGTGCCACGTTTAAATACTTAGTACTGGCTAGAAAGATCAATTTCTTGTACGGGTTCGTCGATTATGTAGCTATTTTTTGAATTTGAAATGGATTGTGTTTCTGCTCCCCATGCACCTAGGCGGTATGAGATGAATGCTGTTGCGCTGATGTATATAATTATAAAAAGAAAAATTACGACTAAAAAAGGTTTATTAAATTCGTTTAAATTGTCAGCAAAAAAAGAACGGATTGCATAAGCAAGCGATAAAATAATTAAAGAAATGATTATTTCCAGCAACATAGTAGTCCAACTGTTTCATTAGTGACTTTACCTATTTTTATTTGGTTAGGCAAGTGGTCTTGAGCTACCACTAGCCAAAAAACCAAGTATTGAGTAGTGTATAAGAGCTTTATGGCTTATTCGCAGCGTTATACGCAGCAATTAAGTGGGATTTTTGGCTTAAAAGAGCAAAATTTAACCCAAGGAGATGAAAAGATTACTGTTCATGCGGCGGTAAGCCGTTTTTCGTTTTTTTACGAAAAAATTAGAAATATATTAGATTATAAAGACGAGCATTTGATTAGGAAGGCAGCAATTTTAAGAATCTTAAAACGATTAGTTTTGTTGGAAAATGATCCTAGAGCAATTTCTGAACAATTAATTAAAGAATTAATAGCAGCAAGATATTTAGAGAACGGTGTTTTACCACAATCTCTAATAGATGATGTTTCTTGGAGGGTCTATAAGTTGCAGATGATACTAAAGGTTAATGCAGGATCTGAAAGACATTTGGATTGGATAAAGATAATGGTAGCTGTAGAAATAGAAGATTTATTGGTTGATTCAACAAGAGATAAGACTTTGGTCTCATTTTTATATGAAAGAGTACAGAGGTCGGTTCAGGTTCGAGGTATAGATATGTCTGAGTCGGATTTAAATCTTCAGATATATCTTGCCTGTTATCGCACTTTGGTTAAAGCAGATGATGAGGTTTTGGGATATAAGATGTTGAGAGCGTTTTTACCAGAGTGGTTACAACCGCATACATGGATGGATAATCCAAGACCAATAGCAGAAAGAATGGTAGCCGTTGAGCGCAGAATTAAATTACAGCTCAGACATGGTATGAATTTGCGTTTTCAACGTGTTGTAAAACCATGGGCTGTTGGTCTTAATATGTTGTCAGAAGCGGTTTCAGCAAAACCTGATCAGGCGAGCTCTTTAATTAGTGATCAAGATACTGCTAAAAATGCAATTAAGCTTGTGGCCGATAAACGTTACGCAAAAACAAAAGCTAAAGTTAGAAGAGCTACTTTTAGAGCTGTTGTGTATTTATTTTTTACAAAGATGATTATAGCTTTGTTATTAGAAGCTCCGGTTGAATGGTTGTTGTATGAGAAGGTTCACATGGAAGCTTTATTGGTTAATTTATTGTTTCCACCGGTATTGATGTTTATCGTTGGTTTATTTATTAAAACCCCGGGAAAAGAAAATACAAACAGAATTTTACAAGCCTTGGACGATTTATTAACTGATGTAATCCCAGCTCCAAGAGTTATTTCAGCACCACCTAAACGTAGCCCTTTAGCAAAGACTTTATTAATGCTTACATATTTTTTAACTTTTGTAATTACGTTTGGTGCGATAAGTTTATTTTTAGAATATGTATCATTTACTTGGATTTCTACGTTAATATTTTTATTTTTCCTTAGTGTTGTTAGCTTTTTTGCTTTTAGAATAAGAATAAGTGCAAGAGAAGATATTGTTATTGATGATAAGGTGACATTACGAACATCTTTAGTGGATTTCTTTTCAATTCCAGTTTTGCGTGCAGGTAGATGGTTGTCATTATCTATAAGTAGAATTAATATATTTTTATTCTTTTTTGATTTTATTTTTGAAGCGCCTTATAAGTTGTTTTTAAAATTATTAGAAGAATGGTTTGCTTTTGCAAAAGAGAAGAAAGATGAGCTCCAACCGTAGCTAAGATAAAATATAAAGTATATAATTATTTTTACGTTATGTCATTTGCAGTAAAACAAAAATCTAAAAACTCCAAGGCTAGAAGAGGGGAGTTAAAGGTGCCGCATGGTGTTATACAGACACCTTTTTTTATGCCGATAGCTACAAAGGCGGCGGTCAAGACTTTATCGAGTGCGGATATGGAGAAATTGAATGCACAAATTCTTTTATCAAATACTTATCATCTATATTTAAGACCGGGGATGGACGTTATAGATACATATAAAGGTTTGCATAACTTTATGAGCTGGCAAAAACCTATATTAACTGACTCAGGAGGCTATCAGGTTTTTTCATTATCAAAGATGCGCAAGATTACTGAAGAGGGGGCGGAATTTGCATCACATATTGATGGATCTAGACATATGTTGACTCCGGAATTATCAATGAAAGTACAGCAGGTTTTGGGGAGTGATATCGTGATGGCTTTTGATGAGTGTACGCCACCGGATTACACAGAAGATCAATTGGAAGAATCAATAGCCCGTACAACGAGATGGGCAAAGAGGTGCAAGGAAGCTTTTGAACACAATATTGATACATCAAATAATCCCCAAGCAAAATTGTTTGGAATTAATCAAGGTGCAACAAATGAGTATCGAAGAATTGCACATGCGGAAGAACTTGTTAAAATTGGTTTTGATGGTTATGCGATTGGTGGCTTATCTGTTGGTGAGCCGTTTGATAAGGCGTGTAAGATTGTAGAAGCCTTGGATAGAGTTTTGCCAGAGGATAAGCCAAGGTATTTTATGGGTGGTGCGAAACCTCATGAGATTGTTGCTTATGTGAAATTGGGAGTGGATATGATGGATTGTGTGATACCAACTCGGAATGCTCGTCATGGTTTGATGTATAGGTTTGTACATGATGATTTAAATAAGGAGGATTTTTATGAGACTGTTCATGTGACTAATGAAAAATTTAGTAAAGATGAAAAGCCGCTTTTGCGATCACGAGGAGTTATAGAAACCGGTTTTGATGAGGAGTTGGAAAGATATACCTTGGGGTATGTTAGGCACCTGTTTACTGTTGATGAGATGTTGGCGTATCGTTTGGTAACTTTGATAAATGTTAGATTTTATCTAGAATTAATGGAGAGAATTCGAAATTCAATTGAATTCGACAGGCTTTAGCGGAAGAGTTAGGATTGGTTGATGGATAATTTGCTAGAAAAATTAAATGAATCACAACAACAAGCTGTTACTCATGAGAATGGGCCATTATTAATAGTGGCAGGAGCCGGTACCGGCAAAACAACGGTTTTGACTAAGAGGTATGTTTGGTTATTGCAGAAAGAGCAATTGACTACTGAAAATATTTTAGCGGTTACTTTTACCGAAAAAGCTTCTCAAGAAATGGAAGATAGAATATTGCAAATGTTACCAAATGGAACTTATGATTTTTGGATACATACTTTTCATGGTTTTTGTCAGAGAGTTTTAGAGGAGCATGCATTAGAGATAGGCTTGCCGAATCATTTTAAGTTAATTTCTGAGTCTGATGCTTGGATAATGCTTAATAGACGTTTTGAGGAGTTGCCTTTGGATCATTATAGACCCTTAGGTAATCCAGTGAAGTTTTTGCAAGCAATATTAAAGCATATAAGTAGGGTAAAAGACGAGGGAATCAGTCCTGATCAGTATGTGGAATTTGCTGAGAATGTTATCTTAAATGAAGATACAGAAATAGCCACCGGAGAAAGGAAGAGATTAAAAGAGCTGGCAGATGTTTATGCTGCTTATCAAAGAATTTTGCATGATGAGGGAGCGTTGGATTTTGGGGATTTGATAGTCGAAACTTTGCGGTTGTTTAAAGAGAGGCCTGCGGTTTTGCAAAAGTATAGGGAGCAATTTAAATTTTTATTAATAGATGAGTTTCAGGATACAAATTGGGCTCAGTATGAGTTGATCAAATTATTGTCTGCGCCTAAGGATAACATAACAGTTGTTGGGGACGATGACCAAGCAATTTATAAATTTCGAGGAGCATCATTGGCAAATATATTGCAATTTAAGGATGATTTTAAGAATACAAAAACTTTAACTTTAACGGATAATTATAGATCAAGACAAGAGATTTTGGATATTGCTTATACGTTAATAGAGAATAATAATCCCTATCGACTTGAAGTTTCTTTGGCGGATGAGAATTTAAATAAAAAATTAAAAGCCCATAAAGGTGATGGGGCGGAAGTATTTGTACAATGGTCACATAATATCGAAAAAGAGGCGGAGTGGGTTGCGACGGATATTAAAGCTAATCATGGTCCAAATCATGCTTGGAGCGAATTTGCTATTTTAGTTAGGTCTAATGATGAGGCTTTGCCATTTGTACAGTCTCTAGAAAGAAAGGGCATACCATATAAATTTTTTGCATTGCGTGGTCTGTATACAAAACCGATTATAGTCGATTTAATTTCACTACTAGCTGTTTCGGATAAGCCCAATGATAATCCTTCGTTATGGAGAGTTTTGAATTTGGAATGTCTGGCTATTCCGATTAAAGCATTGGCAGAAATAAATAAATATACTGATCGTAAAGGCTATACGCTTTGGGAATCTTTACAAAATCCTCAGATATTTATCAAAGACCCTATTATTTTGGAAAAAATTACTCACTTAGTGACCGTGATTGAAAAACTTAATGAAACAGCTAGACGTGAGTCGCCTATAGGGGTTTTACATGCGGCAATAGAAGAGTCTGGGTATTTGAATTATATTATCAGCCAATCAGAAAACGTAAAAATTGAATACATTGCTTTACTAAATGAATTTGTTTCTAGAGTTAGGCGCTATGAGTCATCCGTATCAGCTCCCAATCATCGTCAGTTTATGGAAGAGCTTCACATGGAGATAGAAAGTGGAGAGCAAGGTGCTTTACATGCTGATGCTGAATCAGGTCCTGATGTTGTTAGAATTATGACGATTCATGCTTCTAAGGGTCTTGAGTTTGAGACGGTATATTTGGTATCCATGGTGGATCAAAGATTTCCAACCCGTAGAAGAACCGATGCTATTCCTTTGCCAGATGGTTTGGTCAATGAGAGGTTGCAAGAGGG
>JAHJSR010000052.1 GCA_018830085.1 Patescibacteria group bacterium | reverse complement strand
TCTTGTCCGGTGCAAGCAATATTATTGTTTGATGAAGAAGGTAATCAGATTTATCCGTAGTTTATAATTACAAGCTAATTGATTAATCCCTATTTAAAGGGATTTTTTGTTTAAAAATAAAACCCCGTTTTTCAGGCGGGGTTGAGCGTCAGGTTTTTTTAGAACTTGGTATCCCAGGAGGTCGAGGGATGCCATAGGGACGTGTGTAGTCATCCATGTCGCCACTGGAAGGAGGCGCCGTGACACCATCGGGAATAAACTCGATAGGTTTTTGCAAAACCGGTTGCTTGTTCCTTTGACCAAACGGATGCTCTTGAGCATCGGCTAGGATCTCTCGGGTGTGCGTGTCCGGTTCTTTGTCCGAGAATTGTGCGTATCGGTCTGTCACAACAGGTGGCTTTGGCGAGGGTCGCGTCGATGGTTCATTGTCCTCGAAGGCATTTGTGGGACAAACCGGAGTATGCATGTCTGGATCGCTGCGCAAGCTTGGTGGCGGACCGGGGATGTGAACATTCGAGTTGAGTGCTGGATGTTCTTCATCAGGCTCAAAGGGAATGGTTTCTCGTGGTGCATCGTCCGGTTCCCAGTTGAACTCATTGTTTACTATGTCAGATTTGTCTTCATCAAGGACGAAACCGCGGAAGAGGTCGTCGATTTCGGCAGTAACCGGATCCTCTGTCACGACCGGATCGCGTGGCTGCATACGGTCGGTAGTCTTGTTAGACTTAGCCGGTCTGGCGAGTTCTGGTGGACTGGAACCAAGGATTGCTGTTTTGCGATCCAAGGGTTGCGCGGGTTGGGTAACGTCCAATACTGCTGCAACGTTGGGGTCTGTGTGAGATCGCTTGATGCGTTGCTGTTCCGCAATACTCTTGCGAGGAGGTGGCTCTTCACCGAGCCAAAGCAATCGAGCGTCTTCGGCGAACACCATGTGTGGGTTATCGAGGAATATAATCTCCAGAGCTCGTTGCATGCGTCCGGCCATTGTTTCGAAGTATTCGGATACTTGTTTACGTTTTGCCTCAGCAGCTTCCAAGGCTTCTAGCGCTTCGCTCTTGAGTAGCTCTTCGGTTTGCGAAAATTTTTGTTTCGGTTTGCGCAGTTTCTCTCTGAGATCGAGTACAGTCTGCTCCAAATCGATTTGGGTTTGGCGCGCTTCGTCGAGTTCGGAATGCAAACTTTCGTAGGCTTCTGCGATCGCAGGTTCGTGATTCCGAACGAACTTAAGATTGTTTGTTTCAGCGCGTTTGAGTGCACGTTGCAAGCGTGACACAAGGTTCTCGGCATGTTGTGCGCGGAGCTCGGCTTCTTCTACAGCTCTGGTTAGCGCTTGTATTTTTTGAGCATCCGGAGTTTCGTCGTGGACAGTGGTGCGGGATGACTGAATGAGAGTACTTTCCAGCTTTTGGATAGTGCTTTCTTTTTGTGCCAACTGTGAACGTAGATCCAAAACTGCTTGTGATTCTGCGGATGCATTCTGTTTCAGAGTTTTTGCATGAGTATCAATGATACCCTGAACCAAACTGGTTTTTTCTGCATACGAGCTACGTAAAAAGGATTCGAATATTCTGGAGAATGCTTGTCGATCGTTATCGCTTTTTAGCGGATCGGGCAACTTGTCTTTGGTGAAACGAATCAAAACAACGCGACACAATGTTCTAAAGCGAACTTTGTATTGGTGGGTTGAAACGAAACCAAAGAATTTGTGGCCGTTGAGGTAGCTGCCTTTTTTTAGGATCGCGAGTTCGATCTCATGATTTTTGCCATCAACAACAACGATTGTCACAACTTGAACTTCACCATCGTAAACAATGTAAGCAGCTTGGTCGCTGTCATCGAATTCGATGTATTGGTCTTTGGGATAGATGCGTTGTATGTCAGCAAGAACTTCGTCGCGCTTGGAGGATGCTGGTTTGCTGCTAGGTGGGGCGGTTAGCTCGTCAGGCATGTGAGCCTCCTAAAATTAGTGTGTCAAAGAAGCAAGAAAGAACAATTCAATTTAGGCAAATATAAAGAATATGTCAAGCCTATTTAGGCTGTAAAAGCATGATTTTTCGCTCAATGAATTGATTTGAACGACTATATATTAAACTGGTATTTATTAGTTTATAACCTAGATTATTTAAATGGGGATCAAGGTTTACTCCGGCGGTTCCATTTCTGGTTCTGTATTGTGGAGCGATGATTGCCAATCTGGATGTTGATTTAAGTAAAGGTTTTAAGGCGGTTAATGAATCAAGCCATAAGGAAGTAACGGCTTTTGCGTTTTTTTCTAATGTGATTTGAGATTCATTGCCTTGTAATGGGGGACCGAGCCAACCTTCGGTAACTATCAGATCTACGGATTTTGGTTTAAGGTGCTCATTGATTAGTTTGACGTCAGATGTAAATAGTTGAAAACGATCTTGATCATCCGGTCTTAAAATATTTTCGTCGATTAACCAATCAATATTTTTTTGCGTGGATGCAACTTGTTTATCTGCTATATCGCTACCGATAATTTTTTTTGTATTAGTAGCTAGTGCAGCTTCCATAAGTATGGTTCCGGATCCGCAAAATGGGTCTAAGATGACGTTGTCTTTTTTAGTGGCTACTAAATTTACTAATATTCTGGCTAGTTTTGGTGGTAGCATTCCGTTAAGACTATCACGTACAGGTCTACCAAAATCACGTAAACTCCAAGCATCCGCATTTTGAACTTGGGTAGTACGACCAATGATTATGTTTTCACCAAATGCACACACACAAAGATCGGCATTGGGTTTTTGTGTGAGTTTACATTTTGCGACAGCGGCTGGTGTTAGTGGTGTATGATTTTTACTAGTAACCCAACGGCATGAGAAACCTAGACGCTTCAGCTCTTTTTTAATTTGGATTGGGAATTTTTCTAATTTTTTATTAAGAGCCTTGGGTGCGTGGTAAATAGTCCAGCCAAAGTCTAAACTGATTTTTGATGAATCGTCTGGTTTGGCTTTAGAAAGTTCTGTGGCGATGAATTCCGGAGTTAATTGATTAGTTTTGGTTTGAATAAGAATTTTACCTAATTTTACGGTACCACCCAATAAATTCATTAAAACTTGATCATCAAAGTCATCGTTTTCATATAAAACCATGTTATTTCCACAGATATTAAAATCAGTACTAGGCATAATGGCTTGTAGTTCGGCGAGGCTTATTTGTGGATGAGATCCAAGAATGCAAAAATTCATATTATAGGTTATCTTAGCAGATATTTAGGATTAGACCAGTTGACAAGATCCTTTTTTTATGGTGGGCTAATTGTGTCTCATGCGGTAAAGTATGGGCACGGACATTGGACAATACCACGACGTGAGTCGTGAGAACCATAGGGGAGGCCGATATGACCGGTCAAAATAATGCAACCTCTTGTAAGACAAATCATGTTGTTTTGGTAAGTTTTGTACTTGGTTTACTCGTCTTTATGCTATCGCGTTCGGCGTTGGCATGGGGTGGACCTTGTATTGATGTTGTTGATGAAGATCGTGTTATTGATGGCAATCATTATACGGCTGTTGTTGTTGGAGATGATACTCCGGGGTGTGATTTGTACAGAGTTGTGAAAAGATTTCCGCAAAAGGATGAGAATGGCAATGAACTGTCGGTTCATGAGCAGATTCTTTCTATTTATGCGGTAAACGGTGAGCGCATTGTGGATGGCAAGTCGCGTCCTAGGACTGTTTTGCGTACTTGTATGCAGGCAGATCCTTGGCCGGATACCACGGCTGAAGAGAGTGCTTTTTGTAAGCATGGGTACGTGAATTATCCGCCAAATGGTTTTGGTGGTGAGATTCTGGTTCCGCGTACTCGCGAGTTGACTCAGGTTGAGCGTGCGATTGTTGTTAGCAAAAAGGCTTGCAAAAAGCTGGACGCTGATGGCTTGACCTCTGCGCAAGATGCTGAGTTGGTCGCGAATTGCAAAAAGCTGGATAGTACTTTGGCGTTTATCGGAAAGGCAGAGCAACCGCCTCGTGGAGGGTCTGATGGCGTGAGTCAGAGGATTGATTCTAAAGAGGTGGAAGTTCTTAAGAAGGAAAATGTTGAGCTTAAGCAGAAACTAGCTTCCATGCAACCGTTGGCGAATTGGGGCAGATACTTGCCCTATGCCATGGGCTTGATTGTGCTCTTCTTTTCACTAACCGTGATGTTGACTATTTCTTATCTTAAACGAGGTGAGGAAGTGGTCGAGGTCGAGGTTGAAAAGAGTGGAAAGAATGCAGGTACGAGGGAGTCGTTTCTTTCGCAGGCTCTTGAGGAGGCGGAGCTGGTCAAGAAAGCTCAAGAACAAGTTGCTCATGCCAGAGCGGAACGTGAGAAGGCTGCAAAGCTTTTGCACGAGTCGCAGGGTGAGTGCGACGTTTTGCAAGCCAAGCTTGAAAAAGCTGAGGCCGATAAAAAGGAGCTCTCTGAGAGTTTGGCAAGTAATGTCAAAGCCGGCAATGCCTTGGTTAAGGCCAACGGAAAGTTGCAACAAGATCTGGATGCTGTTTCCGAACAGAGGGAAAATTTCTCTCTTGATCTCGCTCGAGTAACTAGCGAAAAAGTTCGTGCAGAAGCTCGAGTGGCAGAATTGGCAAAAGCTGAGTTGGAATTGAAGTTGCAAGTTGAGAATAGTGAAAAAGAACTTCAAGCAGCGAATGAGCAACTGCTCGCCGCTGAAAAACGGATCGCGATTTTGGAGACTGACATCGGCAGGTACAAGGTTGGTAGTTTGAGACCTTCGGTGCCGGCGATTTCCACAGTGACAGAAGAAACTCCTCTGCCCGAATTGGGCATGGAGGACGCTATTTCCACAGTGACAGAAGATGGGGCGCCAATTCCTAGAAGGACGGTTCCCATCGGTGTTGAGCGTAATTTTCATCCCTCGGGTCAATACTCGATGATTGCAGGTATTTCGGGTGAAACACTTGATGCATTGAATCCCGAAAATTCTCGGCATAACTTTGATGTTTCGGCTTTGGGTTATGAAGAAGGTGAGCGATCATCTCAAACAATAAGGCCGTCTGCGCTTGATGGCAGTGTCTCACACTTTCCTTTGGAGTTGGATCCTGATCAGACTAGCGATTTGCATGCTGGCATGAATTTGCTGTTTGAGCGGATGAAGAGTGCGCGTCTAGCAGAGGTCGACCATTGGAAACGGTTGGTCTCTGAAGGTGGCACTGCATCTTTTGTACTTGAACCGCATTTGCATCGTGCCGAGCAAGCATATGCCAAATTGACTGTTTTGGGAGGTTTGGATTCAGAGGATCGGTCAAATGCACTGGTTAGCATGCTGACTGAAGAGCTTGCTAGTGAGTATGCGACTGGTGTTTCTGAAGATGTGCTAAGGGACATGTCAGTTCTGGCTGGTTTGAATCCTGCGACCGCCAAGGAAATGCGTAGCCATGAACTTTGTGGTTACCTTTCTGAGCGATTGGTGAGTTTGACGGGATATGAGAGTGACAGCTCTAGGCGGAACATTCCAATGACTCATGAGTTGGTGAGAGCAAAGCTAATGCAATCTCCGATTCAGCAAGTTGTTGTTACGGCCATGGCTTGCATGATGGCTCTGTCTACTCGGTCTGTGCAGGGTGAGGTTCCGGAGATCATGCTTGCGAGCACTGCTGAAGTGCAACAGGTTCGTGATTTCCTGTCTTTGCCGGTTAAACTTTCGAATGGGATGGGAAGGTTGCTGGCAGATGATGACCCTCATTCGATCATGCGGTTGTATCAACTTGGTGCAACCGAAGATTCTCAACTTTCAGAGTCTGGTCATAGACCTACATTGCCTTCAACCGCTACTTTTGATCCAAAGGCAACTTTGATGGGTATCGCTCCGGCGGTAGTCGTTGATGACGATGGCGAAGGTAGTGGACCGAGGTTGCGCTCTAAGGCATCGGAAACCAGAACCTTGGGTTCGGTTGATGATGGTGAGGGCTCTGATAGTGGTAAGAGGTCGGTTTCTTGATCTTGTGTAACTACGCAAGATCTTTTTTATATCTGAACTGAAATATTTAGCGCACTACCGCTTCACTTAATTACGTTTTTCGTTAGGCGTACATCTAGGTACGCCTTACTTAAAGCCTCATTAGTTCCTTGTATTGCATCCAAATATATCAGTTCAAAACAACAGATAGGTGCACTATTGCGACATTAATTGTAATTTTATTGGATATTTGTTTCGTGAGAGTGACTATTGTGCTCTATTGACAGGTTTTTTAAATAAATGTAAGGTAGAGTTCAATTAATTCATAATTGGCTTTGCAGGCCGTGATCCGCTTACTAAAAACAAGACGGATCGCTACGAGAAAGATTTGTAAAAAAGATCTTAACTTCGTAGACTAGCGAGCATTTATGCGAACATACGAACTGCTTTATATTATTCCGGCTACCTTAACTGATGAGGAAGTTGGACAAACCGAGAGCGATATTCAAGCTCTTGTAACAAAATATGGTGGCACACCTAAAGAGAGCCGCCGTTTAGGTAAGTTTAAATTAGCTTATCTGATAAAGAAGGTTAGACATGGACACTATGTATTAGTGTATTTTGAAGCCGAATCAGACGCGATCGCCAAGATTAACGAGGCTATGCGTATTCATGACCGTGTTTTAAGGCATATGATTTTACGTGCTGATGAAGCAGGAGGTAGTGAATTTAATTTGGTTCAGTTTCAAGAGGTTGTGGTTGACGCGGGTAAGGATGATAGGTCTAAACGCAGAAATGCAAAAGATAAGACTAAGGTTGCAGATGATGTAAAAGAAGCTGCAGCTTTGGATGAGGATTCTGAAAAGGAATCAGACGATGATGAAGACGTCAAAAAGCCCGAAGATGTAAAAGAAGCTGTGGAAGAGGTAAAAGTTAGTGATGAGGAATTAGATCGTAAGATTGACGCCGCATTGTCCGAACAAGCATAATATAATATATTACAAATATAAAATTTAAATTACAATCTTCTATTATTAATTAAATTGATTAAATATATGGCAATGAGCTTGAATCGCGCACAATTAATCGGCAATTTAACAAGAGATCCAGAACTTCGTAATACAACTAGTGGTCAGAGCGTAACCAATTTTACTGTAGCTACATCTTCCCAATGGAATGATGTAAACGGTCAAAAACAAGAACGTTCTGAATTTCATCCAGTTGTAGCATGGGGTAAGTTGGCAGAAATTTGCGCTCAATATCTAACTAAAGGCCGTAAGGTTTATGTAGATGGTCGTTTGCAGACTCGCGAGTGGGAAACTCCGGATGGTCAAAAGCGACAGCGTACAGAGATTGTTGCGGAGAATATGATTATTCTTGATAAAGCTGGGCAAAGTGCGTCAGCTCCTATATTAGAGCCAACACTTTCTACTCCTGTTAACGATACGAGTATAGATGCTGGCGTTGGTGATCAAGAAATTCGCGTTGAAGACATTCCATTTTAAACTGAAAAATTATGAAAGCACATAAAGTTTGTCCATTCTGTAGTTCTAGTGTAAAGGAAATCAATTACAAAGATACAGATTTATTACGTCGTTACGTGTCATCTTTTGGAAAGATTGTTGCACGAAAACGCAGTGGAGTTTGTATGTGGCATCAACGTAAGTTGTCACAAGCAATAAAAAGAGCCAGACTCATGGCACTGCTACCATTCGTAGTTAGATAAAAATTTAAAACGAGCTTCGGCTCGTTTTTTT
>JAHJSR010000051.1 GCA_018830085.1 Patescibacteria group bacterium | reverse complement strand
GAAGAGCTCAATGAACAAAGAACCCATCCAGAAGAACTTCCTCCCACCGCAAAAACACCAGAACAAGTTGAAATGGAGCAGAAAGAAATAATTCAAACTTGCTTAGAAAATTTTGGCGGCGATGAAAAAGCTCGCCAAATAGCCGATAGTATTTGGAAAAAGGTTAATAACTCAGTTGGTGATGTGAGCGAACAGCAACTAGATGATACAAAAAGCTTAAACAGATTGGATGTTGTAAAAGCATGGTCTAACGTTTACAAAAAATACACAGAAAGCCAAATAGTAAAAGCCGAAAATGGAATTGCAGATGTTCGTGATAATCAGGATGATATTAATTACTCAACTAAATACGCTCAAGAATTATCATCCATTTTAGGATTAACAAATTTTGAACCAATTTCTGAATATTTTACAGTACAAGAAAAGGTAAAATCACCGGAAAAACCTCCCGCAAAACCATTATCCAAAGATTGGATGGACGACGCTCTACAAAATGTTGAAGGCGGAGCCTATCAAGCCTGGCAGGATGCTGCCGATATGATCACCGGAAATCAAGAAAAAGCAGAAATTATAATTGAAAAAGAAATTAAAGAACTAGCCAAACTTTTCCGTAATTATCAAAAAATGGGCAAACACTATTCTAATTATTTTGCTCCACGAGCTTTTCAGGAACAAGTCAAAAAAATAATAAAAGATAAAATCGGCGATCCCCCAGAAGCAACAATCCTTGTTTTATTGCAAGCAATGGCCAACAAAGCCGAATCCTCAACATCTGAAGCTGATAAATTAACATCCGATGCAATTTACGAAGCCCTTGATAGAATCAAGGTAAACCTGACACCAGATACCCTAAGAGAAAGCGACACAACAACATTACCAGATCTTCCAAAATTTGATGATGAAATTGATACTGAGGCAATTGATGACTCACTCAAAGAAACCCAAAGGCTAAGCCAAGAACCAGAACTCCCTAGATTTGAAAGCGATACCTTGAAAGACGAACCCACGTTACGCGATCCAGAAGCGACTAAAAAGCCCAAAACCACCCGTAAACCAAAGACATTACGTAAAACCAGTAGCAGAGGTCGCAAAGCCTAAAATCAATTAAAAGATGCGTCTTAAAGACGCATCTTTTAATTGATTAATATATTTAAACTCGATCGGCTATCTGCTTAAGTATAGAATCTATAAACTCATTAGTAGCAATAACCTGTTGATCCTTATCTCCCCTCCTACGCACAGTTAAATCGCCGCTCTCCATCTCTTTATCGCCAAAAACAATCATTATTGGATTCTTTCCCTTTTCTGCGTTACGTATTTTTTTACCAACACTCTCAGCGCTGTCATCAGTCTCAACTCTAACACCATTCTCTTTAAGTTTAAGCGCTAATTCTTTTGCCGCTTCAATATGACGATCCGCTACTGGCAATATCATAACCTGTACAGGTGACAACCAAACAGGAAACGCACCCGCATAATGCTCAATCAATACAGACAAAAATCTTTCTATCGATCCCATTATTGCGGCATGAATCATAACCACCCCTTCCTTTTCACCCTGTTCATTAATACATGCTAAACCAAAATTGACCGGCATATTAAAATCAAGCTGAATTGTTGCCACTTGATGCATTCTCCCTATCGCATCCTTTCCCATAAAATCAATTTTAGGTCCATACATAGCAGCTTCACCTTTTGCTTCTACATATTCAACGCCACGTTTTTTAACCATTGACCTTAATTGTTCCTCGGCCTGTTCCCAAACCTCTTTCGTACCAAGATACTTTTCAAACTTATCCGGATCATGCATTGATAACCTTACATTTAATTCAAATCCAAAAGTGGAATAAAACTTATCAATGATATCCCAAATTGCATAAGCTTCTTGCTCGATTTGGTTTTTACGACAAAACACATGGGCATCATCCTGAGTTATACACAAAACGCGTGACAAACCGGATAATTCACCGCTTTGCTCATCGCGATACACCATGGTCGTTTCCGCATATCTTTGTGGCATATCTCTATAACTACGAGGTTTGGAATCAAAAATCTGCGTATGATGCGGACAATTCATTGGTTTAAGCGCATACTCATGACCTTCACGGGTTGTAATTTTAAACAACTCCTCGGAAAACTTCGCCCAATGACCACTCGTTTCATATAAAGCTTTTTTAGTTATATGCGGTATTGCCACACGACTATAACCCTTATCTTCTCTCAATTCCCAAACATAAGTATCTAAAACATTACGCAAAACCGTACCTTTTGGAGACCATAAAGGTAAGCCGCTACCAACCAAAGGGGAAAAAGAAAACAAATCTAATTCAACTCCTAATTTTCTGTGATCACGTCTTTCTGCTTCTTCCAGCATTTTTTTATAATCATCTAATTCATCTTGCGTCGTAAAACATAATCCATAAATTCTTTGTAATTGTGGATTATCCTCCTTACCACGCCAATATGCACCTGCAATTTTAAACAATTCAAAAAAACCAATCTTATTAGCCGATTCTACATGCGGACCTCTACATAAATCAGTAAACTTACCTAATTTATATACGGTTGCTTTATCTCGATTCTCTGGATCAATATCCCCCATCTCATCTCCGGATATCTTTGTTGTTCCCTTCTCTTGCAAATCCTTTAAAAGCTCTACTTTATATGGCTGATTTAATGAATCAAACATAGCGATCGCCTCATCAAGCTTCATCTCACTACGCTCAAACTCCAAATTTTCTTTAACAATCTTCTTCATCTCCTTTTCAATCTTACCCATATCTTCAGGAGTAACCGCTCGACCTAAATCTATATCATAATAAAAACCAAAATCCACGGTTGGTCCAATACCAAATTTAGCTTCCGGAAAAAGCCTTTGAATAGCTGCCGCCATCACATGTGCAGCACTATGCCTCATTATATCTATACTCATATTATTCTTAATTAATTTATATTTAATCTTTAGCCGAAAAAAAATCGGCCAGCATTCCACTTTAAAGAAAACTCGCCGGGACTCCACATAATTGCGGAGCGGTTCCACCCGTCTTCCCCGTGCAATTCAAACTATTTCACGAGGCTCTTTTTTCTTAAATTGTGTGCTAATTGCAAAAACTAACACCACGGTTGGTAGCCGTTAAACATATAATAACTATCTACAAAACTCACGTCAAGTTCTACTATTGAATTTCAATAATTATTTTATCCTTCATGCTAGGCAATCTATGTACCCAACTTGGGTGCAATTCTACGTCAACTTGCTCTACACCGTCTAATGCTGACCATTTACGAATCACTTCATCAACAGGCAAACCAACAATTAAATCCTTTTTAAAAGCCGGACTATTACCAGTTAACTGACTCTCAGCTTCCGCAGTTACTGCCAATCTAGCAGTACCTTTAGAATCATCCGCCTCTTCTAATCGAAATAAAATTTTCTCTAAATCAATGTCAGAAAGATGATAACCGTCCGGTAATTTTTCACTTAAACGTGTTCTGATAAATGCAGCCACATCCTCTTTTGGAAAAAATACTGCAGTTACAGTTACCTTAACCTGCGCTAAAAACATATCAATGTTCTGACCAACGGCTGCATTACTTTGTTTTTGTGATTCGGTTACTAAAAACACAGATTCCCAGCTAGGGTCAGCTCCGGCCTCTAAGACCAATGTTTCTTTCGCTTGATCCAAAGCGGCCGCATACAGCTCTTCATGTGCTTTAGCTATAGCATCAGCCGTTACAATACGACGTGGCCCTGAAATTCCACCTTCGCCCGTAAATTGCGTGATTGTTTCAGCATAAATTTTATCCTGCAAACCCTCCCATAGCCCTGGGATTATCAACCTAACACCCGACCCTATCTCAAACTCAAAGCCTTCTTTATCGGAAGTTGCATCAACCTCTACCGATCCTCCAGAAGGAACATTTACACTTTTATCAATTCTAAATAGCTTATTATCTGCGGTTAAAATTCTAGTATTTACCACCAGTGGTTGATCTTTTGAATAATTAT
Source organism: Patescibacteria group bacterium (assembly GCA_018830085.1). Classification (GTDB taxonomy): domain Bacteria; phylum Patescibacteriota; class Patescibacteriia; order 2-12-FULL-60-25; family 2-12-FULL-60-25; genus MWCR01. Next base: position 10,252 of record JAHJSR010000051.1, on the reverse strand, counting down.
TAATTATCTTAACCCTTCCTGAAGTTTTCGTTGGCTCAACCGGGGTTGGAGGAGCAGCACTTTCTTGGACTTCAAATTCCTTAGCTTTAACAAATGTTCCATTAACGACCCTGCCTTTTATCTGCTGCGAGGTTGGTGATGGAGAGATATCAATAACAGTATCAACTGAAACCGGCTCTTTTGTAACCTGTACAACAACTTTAGCACGCACCGAAGATGTCCATAATGCGATACCAATAACTACCACTGTTATCAAAACAAAGGTAACTGCGATATTCCTAAACAATGTAGGAGCAGGAGGTTGTGGAAAAGATCCTCTATGCGTTGGACGTGAAATTTTTATTGCCATATCAAATATGTTTAACTATAGCATAAAATCCACTATAGCAAAACCATAAAAACTCTAAATTTTAAAAAACCCTTTGCAACTATATTAAATTAAAATTTAACAGTTCTTGGACCAAGCACCTGCTCTAATTCTGTGATTACATTAGGAGATAACTGTATTTTAGCCGAAGAACTTATGGTTCTCTTACCAGCCACATCATCAATAACAAACATAACTTGAACCTGACCTGGATTGGCATCAAAAATCACACGTAATCTTCTAATGACAGTATCGGGTAAAGTTGCACCCACAGATAAAAAAACTTTTTGTTCTTTATTGCCATCATCTAACTCAATACCCTTATCATCATCCTTGGATTCGCTACTAAATTTATTCTCACTAGCCAATTCTTTAGCACTATCCGGAGTTAAAATGTAAGCAGACTCAGCTAAAACTTTCATTTTCCCACCATCCTCACTCGGCCTACCCGAAACAACAACCATACCATCATCCATCCAACAATCTTGAGTCTCCTTTAATACACGTGGAAAAACAACCACCTCGCAATCCGTGTAGCCATCCTCCAAGCGACAAAATAACATCGGTTCATTCTTTTTTGTAAATATTCTTTTCAAACCACCTATAATTCCAGCAACTCTAACTTTTTTTTCTTGCTTATTATCCTCAAGTTTCGCTAAAGGAATCACCAAATGTTCGATCATTTTTGCATATTCCTTAAATGGATGCTCTGATACATACAAGCCCAGTAACTCTTTTTCCCAAGACAACATCTCTTGCTGACTTAATACCGGTGATTGTTGCAACACCAAACTCTCAACTTGACCTTCATTTGCTCCTGCGAATAAATTAACCTGCCCAGAGTTAGCCTCTTTCTCACACTGTCTATGATAATCCAAGATTCTTTCAATGTTGTAATAAAGCTCTGACCTCTCGCCAAAACAATCCATAGCACCAGATCTGATCATAGCTTCTAAAGACTTTCTATTTAAATATTTACCCCGAATGCGCGTTACAAAATCACTCAGATCCTTAAACATTCCTTTATTCTTACGTTCCTTGATGATCTCCTCAACCACATCATAACCCAAACCTTTAATTGCCAATAAACCAAATCTAATAATTCCTCTTTCTCCCGCGTCACGTTCTTTGGATGGCTGCACTGAATCTTTGATAACCGAAAACCCAGAAAATGAATCATTTACATCTGGTGGTAAAACCGTCATACCCATTTTACGGCACTCCTCAACCTCAATAGTAACTCGATCAAGATTTAAACAATCAGAATTTAACAAGGCAGCCATAAAACACTCCGGATAATAAGCCTTAAGATAAGCCGTTTGATAAGCTATATACGCATAACAGGCAGCATGCGACTTATTAAAACCATAAGCTGCAAATTCTTCAAATTGATTAAAAACCTCTTCCGCCTTATCCTGAGGTACTCCATTGGCCACAGATCCATCAATAAACTTTGCCCGCATTTTTGTCATCAACTCTGCAATTTTCTTACCCATGGCTTTACGTAAAGTATCAGCTTCACCGCCCGTAAAACCTGCCATATCTTTAGAGACTTGCATAACTTGTTCCTGATAAACCGGAATACCATAAGTCTGCGCTAAAGCCGCCTCTGTTAACGGATGAATATATTTCACCTTCTCTTTGCCATGTTTGCGGGCAATAAATGATTCGATAAATTGCATCGGACCAGGGCGATATAAAGCCACCATGGCAATAATATCGTCTATACTAGACGGGCAAAGCTCACGAATATACCGTTTCATTCCATCCGATTCCAGTTGAAAAACGCCTGTCGTCTGACCTTTACCTAATAATTCAAAAGCTTTTTTATCATCCAATGGGATAGTGTCAATATCAACAATATCTCCGTGAACCGCTTGAACAATCTCCAAGCATTCTCTAATAACCGTTAAGTTGGATAAACCTAAAAAATCCATTTTTAGCAAACCAACAGCCTCACTTGGATGCAATGAATATTGCGCGACCTGATCCACATCACCACCTTGAGCTTTTTGCAAAGGAGTATATTCAACCAAAGGCCTAGGCGCTATCACAATGCCACAAGCATGTTGACTAGCATGTCGTGCAGTACCCTCCAACTTAGAAGCCAAATCCAACAACTGCCTAACCATTGGGTCACTCTGATCCAATGCTTTTAAATCAGGATTTTCTACACGAGATACACTAATCGGCAAATTTTTGCCTTGCACTGGAGGTGGAATAACTTTTGCCACGCGATCAACTTCCTGAAACGTCCAACCCAACACCCGACCAACATCTCTTACCGCAGCTCTTGCTGCCATTGTTCCAAAAGTAATAATTCCAGCAACCCTATCTGCACCATATTTCTCGGTTACATATTGAATAACATCCTTACGTTTTTCATCATCAAAATCCATATCAACATCTGGCATGCTAATACGATCAGGGTTTAAAAAACGTTCAAAAAGCAAACCATACTTTAAAGGATCTAAATTCGTTATACGTAAAACATAAGCCACAATTGAACCAGCTGCAGATCCACGCCCAGGCCCAACAATCACACCATGAGTCTTAGCCCAATCTACATAATCATGAACAATCAAAAAGTAACCCGGAAAGCCCATATTTTCAATAACACCCAATTCATATTCCAACCTCTCTAAAGCTTCTTTGGAAGGTTCATCTCCATATCTTTCTCTAAGTCCCTTCTCAGAAATTTTCCGTAAATATGACATTTCTGTTTCACCTGCAGGAACGTCAAAAGTAGGTAATAAATTTTTTCCCAATTCAATCTCCACATTGCACCTGTCAGCAATCAACCTGGTATTACGAATAGCTTCCGGCGTATCCTTAAAAGCATCTATCATCTCCTCGGCACTACACAAAGAATGATCCATGTTGCGAATTGTATGCCGATTTGAATCCGATAAAAGTTTACCCGCATGAATACACTGCAAGGCATCCTGAGCATCGACATCGTCTGGCTCTAAATAATGAGCATCACGCGTAGCAACCAAAGGCGCGCCCGTCTTTTTTGCTAATCGTATTAAATTTTTATTAATGTGTATTTGTGTTGGCGACTCAGGATGATGCACTAATTCTAAAAAAAAGTTTTCTTTACCAAAAATATCCTGATAAACCTTTAATGCTTTTTCCGCTTTTTCCAAATCATCTTCTTGGCAGGCTTTTGGCACTTCACCCTTGATACAACCCGACAAAGCAATAATACCTTTGTGATATTTGCGTAAATACTCCTTATCCATACGGGCTTTATAATAAAAACCCTCCAAATAAGATATGGATACTAATTGTAATAAATTTTGATAACCCTCAAAATTTTCGGCCAACAAGGTAATGTGAGTTGTATATTCATCAATCCTTGGTCGTTTATCATGTAAAGAATTTGGAGCCACCTCTGCCTCCACGCCTATAATTGGTTTAATCTCAATCTTATTGCATTGTTCATAAAATTCAATAGCTCCATATAAACTTCTATGATCCGTTAATGCAATAGCATCAAAGCCCAAGCTTTTGGCTTTTTTTGCAATCTGTTTTGGATTACCCAAAGCATCCGATAATGAATACATGCTATGCACATGCAAATGCACAAAAGGCTGTTTTACACTTTTTTCTTGAACAATGTTATCTGTATTGGACATATTTTTGCTGTCGGCATAAAGCCTGCAAAATGTTATCTCATCTTAAATGCAAATCAATCAATTGCCAACACCTGATATTTAGCTCAATCCTGCCAAATGTTGTATAATTGTTTTATTACCGAATCATATTAGGTATTTTGTACATGAGGAGCATAAAAAATCAATCATTAGCGAACGGAACAAAACGCATGAAAGTGTATGCTAAAAAACTTGTCGCTAACATAAAAGATCACTTCATACCTCATGAAGGTAACAATCACCACCCACACGTACTGCAACATCACGTGCTTTTTGGATACAGTGCAATTTTAGTATTACTAAAAATCTTAGCCATTACAGCTGGATTTGGTATTACAAATTTAAACTTAAATGCAACCGCGATTACACCAAGCAACATTGTTGCATTAGTAAACCAAGCAAGAGCTAATGCCGGATTACCAATTTTAAAAACCAATGTTCTACTATCTCAAGCTGCTAACGCCAAAGCTAATGACATGCTAGAAAAACAATATTTTGCACACACGAGTCCAGAAGGTATTACTCCATGGCACTGGATTAACCAAACCGGGTATACATATGAGCATAGTGGCGAAAACTTAGCCGTGCATTATAAAGAAGCAGAAAATGTCCAAAGCGGTTGGATGGCGAGTCCAACCCATAAAAAAAATATATTAAATCCAGATTTTATGGAAACGGGTGTAGGCATAGCGAGTGGTAAATTTGAAGACTATGATACGATTTTCGTTGTACAAATGTTTGGTAAACCAACTACACCCACAATCACCCAAAAAACCCAAGACAAATCAATTATTGAAGACAATGAAATTGATGATGCTCCAGCATTGGTAATAAATACCGATCCAATAGAACTTCCAAATAAATCAGAACAACCAACCATACAAATTCCCAGTCTCGTAAAAGGAGAAGAATCAATTGCTACTCAAAAACCAATCACAATAGAAAATGTAAACATCAAGCCAACTGCCAGTGGATACAATGTCCAGGCCGAGGACGAATTAGCATCCTCCATAAAAATTGAACTAGGCCAAGCTAATACACTTTTAAATAAAAACTCCGAAAATTCATGGAGTGGCAGTATCGTCCGTTTACCTCCAGAAAACTCATCCAACATTCCCATGCTAATTTCTGGACAAAGAACCGATGAAAATGGTCTCACAACTCAAGAACCATTAGCTTGGGTTATGCAAGGATCATCACTAAACGCACTCTTCTCATCAAATGAAAGACCTAAATCAAACAAGCTATTTGGCATAGTAGCAAGAGAAGACATACAAAACGCAATCCAAATCTTTTACCTATTTTTACTAGTCTTTTTGATAGGTTCATTAACCCTATACGTTTTTGTAAAATTCCACATTCAAAATGTAAAAGTTATATCACATACACTAAGCGTAATGGGATTGATAATAATCCTCCTTTTAATGTAAGTTATCCACAACTCAATTAAAATCAACTAAACAGGTTGACAAAATCTTTTGTTCAAAACAACTGTATGTTAAGATTTCGCAGTCATAAATCCATATAACTCATTATCTATGCAAAAACTACTTTTCCTAACCCTAGCAACAATGCTTTTTAGTTTGACTGTATTGTTTACACAAACAAAAGCAACTTTTGCTGCTGTAGCACCACCATCCGAATCTGCTACAACCGGTACACTGATAATAGTAAAAACCGTTATCAATGATGATTCAGGAACCGCTGTTTCATCAGATTTTACGATTCAAGTTGATCATTCTTCCGGAGAAACAACTTCAACATCCAATGTAACAGGTGATGCCTCTGGTACACCAGTTATTCTTACCGCTGGCACCTACTCGGTTTACGAATCTCCAATCAGCGGATACACAGCATCTTACTCATCTGATTGTACAGGCTCCATCGCTGCCGGAGAAACCAAAACCTGCACGGTCACAAACGACGACGACTCTGCTCCACCAGCTGCTACAACCGGTACACTAATAATTATAAAAACTGTTATCAATGACGACGGTGGTACAAGCGTGGCAGAAGATTTTAAACTCTCTCTAATCTCTGAATCTGAAGGTGTTACAACAACTTTAGGACTCGCGGGTAATGCATCTGGTACAGAATTCTCACTCAATCCCGGAACCTATGATGTCACGGAAGGCGACTATAAAGGCTACACCACTACTTACTCCGAAGAATGTTCTGGTTCCATTGCTACCGGAGAAACCAAAACCTGCACAGTCACTAACAATGATATCAATCTTACATCAGGCACTTTAATTGTCATAAAAATTGTTGATAATAGCTACGGAAATAACAAAAAATCCTCTGATTTCACCATGCATGTCGATTACACAAATAATGATGGCGAAGATGAAGATGATGGCAATGGTGATGAAAATCCTAATTACATTTCAGCTTCCATATCAGAATTAATCCCAGCCACAGCTACAACCACCATTTCTTTTCCTGGTGATGATATGGGCACCATTCTAACAATAGGTTTAGGAAATTATTCAGTATATGAAGATGTTCTACCACTTTACACTCCAAAGTATAGTGAAGACTGCATCGGCACAATGACGGCCGGTGAAACCAAAACCTGCACAGTGATAAATCGTGACAGTCCATATGGAATGGGAAGCAATGATCCATACATTAATGATAGAAATAACAGCGGTTCAGAACCAGAAAATGAAATAATACCAGAAGAACCAAACGAAGAACCCAATAATAATGACGAAGAAACTTCTTCAACACCAACAGAACCAACACCCCGTGTTTTGGGCGCAGAAGATGCAACCCCAACTCTCTACTCTTGCACCATCACAGAATCAGAAGCATTGTTTATAACATCAGAAGTAAATGATATTCTTTTCCATTTAAATGCAACTCGTAATACTGAAATGGAAAACAAATTCAACAGCCAACTCACACCCAAGGTTACAACTGCAGATTTAGACAATGCTATCCTTTCCGCAATTGAAAATTTTATCAACTATGGAACCAAGAGCACCCAAGAGTTAGGCCAAGGAGAACGTGCTGGTGTAATTGATAGCTTTACTGCCATATATGGACACGTACCTCAAGACGCCTGCGATTGGCAAAATGTCTTAAAAATCGCTAGCACCAAAATGCCAGACACTCTTAACCTTGAGAGAGAAAGACAAATGGAACAAACATTCTTCACCATCTACAATCGTAATAGCAATCGCAGTGTCGCAAAGGATGATATTGCCATTAAATTGATGTCGTATGGTATTAGGCCACAAATACGTAACATAGAAGCAGAATATGCTGCTGCAAGCGCTTTTGAGAGCATTTTTGGCCACAAGCCGGCCGATGCCACAGAATGGGATATAAACCGCGCCATGACCTACAGTGGCCTCTCTCATCCCCTATTACCCGCATATCTTGAAACCGCAATTAGCAGAATCTCACAAATAAACTAAATACCAAAAATCAGAGCCTCGGCTCTGATTTTTTATTTCCCAAAAGAATTTATTTAGTTCGCTTACGAGTTTTTTTAGCCGGTTTAAATTCATCAATTAATCCTGAAATTTTTGATGCTCCTTTAGCCAACCCAGCGACATTCCCTATTACAGTTCCGAATCTCTCTTTTAAACCTTCTAAATCCTCTTCAATTCCAGCAACAACATCTCTGACATGCAGGGTTATCTCATTACTCTGTCTGAGCAATCGAACCACCTCAAACAAACACCAGCTCAAAAAAGAAGCTACTAACAATATTCCGACTCCAAAACAGAGCCAAAAGAACGCTTGCGCGGAAGGTAAATCTATCATACTAATTTCATTATAACACGTCGCGCGTCGTACGTCCCACGTCCTGCGTCAATATTGTTGATAAACTTGCCAAACCAAATCCACAAGATTATAGTATCTAATATAAAAATCTAACAAGCTCAGCAAACTCGCATAGATTCTTACTAAAAATTAATTTTATTATTCTAAAACAATATGTTAAGCGATATCCCTAAAAAACTCGCCGGATTAAATCCCGATCAAATCGACCAAGAAATCTGCCGTGCCGGCTTAATAGCCGAGCTTGATGCCATCAATCTTTATGAGCAAATGTCCGCACTCGCACAAGATCCAAAACTCAAAGAGATGCTAAAAGATATTGCCAAAGAAGAAAAAACCCACGTCGGCGAATTCCAAGCTCTATTACTTCAAAAGGACGAGGAACAGGTCGGCGAACTCGCTCACGGTAAAAAAGAGGTAGAAGAGATGGAATAATTAAGCAACAACCAAAAAATCGAAGCATCTAGCTTCGATTTTTTATCTCAATATTTTTACAATCGCAACCAATGCATCTTTTTTATTATCTTTATCCTTAAACTTATACAAACAGTCTTCTAGTTCTGACCGAGTACTTTCTGCATCCAAACTTATTTTTTTTGCTTTCTCCAACTTATTGGCATCGTAAATTAACAATAAATCTACCCTCACACCAAACCCCCGATCCAACAAAGCGTTTTCATAAAATTTCTTTATCGTATCTCCAAACAATGAAGGATGTTCATACGAACCGTCTATAACAATCCTGCTGTTTTGAATCGAAAAAAAACCCGCATGAATATTGTGATCATACATGCAAAACTCTTCAAAACAAACTTCCTTTCTTTTTGGATCATATTTATCAGTTCCCAATTCAAGTATCTTAACAACCAACTGATCCAATGTTAAATTTAGGTGATCATCTGCACTAATAGCGCGATAAACATAAACCCCATCCGGCAAATTTTTCTCAATCCCTGTATCAACTTTTTTACCCAACTTCAAATAATCCGGTTGACTATCCAATTGATACTCGGGTAATGCAATTTCAATTACTTCAGTATTCATAATTAATAAGTACGGATAGACACAAGATCTATTCCTACATTTCTTGTTTCTCAAATCTCCCTTGTCAAAGGGAGAAATAGGTGGATTTGCGTTACCTCAATTCTGCACTAAACTTCTCTTTACAAGCCAAAAGCGCATCCTCCAAAACACCATCAATTTCTTGTGATGTAAGCGTCTTTTCTGCTGATCCGATAGTTATATGCATTGCCACCGATTTTTTGCCCTCTACGACGCCTTTACCTTGATAAGTATCAAACCATTCAACATTCAAAATACGCTCATCAGCACGCAAAATTGCCAATTCCAGATCACGATACTCAACACCTTCATCAACAACAATCGCCAAATCTCGTTTTGATTCAGGATATGGCATTGGTGGCTTATATGACTTGTGCAGTTTGGCAAATTCTATAAATTCTCTTAATTCTACAACCGCAGCTCCCACTCGTGCTTCAATTTTAAAAGCCTCAATATATTTAGGCGAAATCTCTCCCAGAGTAACTAAAAGCTGATCGTCTTTATAAGCTTGCACAGCCCTACCAGGATGCCAAATATCATCTTTAGAAACACGCATCCACTTAACATCGCTAATCGCGTATTTTTCAAAAATCTGTTCTATCAAACCCTTAATTTTTCTCCAAGGCTCTTTATCTTTGGAATCCGCAATCGCTATTATACACTCCGACACTTCATCAGGAAGATTTGTCCATTTACCTTTTTCACCAACTTTACGCGTATAAACATTGGAACATTCAAAAAACCTTAATATATCATCTCTTTCCTGATTATTTGCAATCGCATCCAGCATCTGTGGAATTAATGTTGAACGCATAATTTCCAAATCAACTGTCAGCGGATTTTGAACACGCAACAAATTTTTTGCATCAAAACCAGACTTAGCTAAAAGATCTTTAGATATAAATGAATAACCGTATAACTCTGTAAATCCCGCACCCGATAAAAAGTCTTTTATACGATCTTCCCAAACTATAATCTCATCTGATTGCCTTGGACTAACATCCATTGGTACAACCGCTGGAATTTTTCCATAACCATAAACCCTAGCAATTTCCTCCACCAAATCCCTACCAGCCTCAATATCATGATCTCTCCACCAAGGAACCTCTGCCGTGATCTTTTTCCCTGTTTCTTTAACCTTAAATCCTAAACGTCTCAAAACATCCACCATCTCTTTTTTAGATATTTCCACACCAATCAACGCATTAGCCTCATCTGTTGTAATAGAAAAAGACTCAGGTTTATATTTCTTGGTTTGTACATCAACAGGTGCACCAATAACTTCCCCACCAGCGAGTTCTTTAACCAACTCAATTGCTCGCGCCATTGCCGACTCTGGTCCAATTTGGGACAAACCTTTCTCGAAACG
>JAHJSR010000050.1 GCA_018830085.1 Patescibacteria group bacterium | reverse complement strand
GTGCTCTTTTTTTATCATTAATTATTTTTATTGCACTAAAACCTCAACATTTCCCTTTGAACGTAATTCCTGAATATGAGCAATAATTTGCTGTTGCTGTTTCTGTTGGATAACAAAAGTTTTAATTTGATCATGTAACTCAGCCAAAGGGGCTGTGCTTGAGTTTGCGGCAGCCTCTTGTGCGTAAACAGCATTTATCTCATCTTCCGTAGCATCAACCGCTTTAAGACCAAGTGTTTGTTCAAGATATCCTTGTATGCCTAGATCCGAAGCAACTAACAAACGAAAATCATCTTCCGTCATACCCTGATTGGTCAATGCTTCTTGATATTTAGCTAAATCCTCAAACTGCCCCTTAACCACTTCAAGTTGTGCATTCACCTCTTCGTCAGTAGCAGTAATACCCGAATTTGCAGCTGCTTGTTTAATTAGAGCATTGGATATAAGAGCATCCAATGCCTGTGCCTGTAATTGCGCACGACCTTCTGCGTTTAATGCAGTTACTTCAAATCCTTGACCAGCAGCTATTTGAGCTTCATAACCCAATAAATCCTCTTTCTTGATATCTTGACCATTCACACGCGCTACAACATCAGGAAGTTCAATTTCTGCCGCAGCTTGCTGTGTATTATCACCCGCTCCGGCAGTTGTATTAAACAACTCTGTATTATCACCATACTTTACTGGAGATTCTCTGGTCGAAAACCAATATAATCCCCCAAGCGCGGCCACCAAAACGACAACACCCACGCCAATTAATATCTTTTGTTGCATAAACTCTTTTTTAATAATTAATTAATAACAATCCGACCAAGATACTGTTATACACAGATCTCCGAGGTATTGAAAATATTTATATATTCTATACATTGCGAAAACATAATACAACCCTTAAATAAAAAAACAAAATCCCTTCTACTACTCATTTAAAACGACTCCCCTTGTTATAGGACCAAAATACCCAATTGCCGGCGAAATATTTTTAGCTTTTTGGAATCTAATTAATGCCCCTCTTGTTAAAGCGCCATACTTCTCTGTTTCATTACCCGGCGAACCCGGACCAGAATCCGCCAAAATAAAACCGTGATTATTTAGATATTTTTGTAATTCCTTAACATCCTCATCGATATCACCCGTTTGTAAATCTCTCGTAAATTTAAATTTACTAACAGCTAAAACCGAGGTATTAGCATCAAAATTACCCGTTTGTAGATCATTGAAGCTATCTTTATTAGAATTGTTTAGTAAAGACTTAATCGTCAATTCAACGCGATTTATATACACATCCATAAACTGAACCGAAACATCTGATCTGCCATCATTATCTAAATCAATATTCAACAAATCGCCCTCCTTAAGCGAATATTCACTCAAATTCGCGTTTATTCTTATTTTAATTATATTTCTATACAAATCAACATCAATAAATTTTAAAAGATACTGATTCTCTGTATAAGTACTACTTACCAATGTTTTAAATAACGCACTCGCGCGAACACGTCCTAAAACATTAATCCCCACACTATCTATCAATCCCACATCTTTTACCGCATCGATCGGAATATCCACATCATATTTGCCTGAACCAATTCCATTTGGCGGATAAAAAGCCCCGGGTCCACCCGAACCAGTTGCTAATATAGAAGTATTATCTATAGCAAAATTTGCAAAATAAGTAGTATTGCTCGTTATATTTGTATCCTGTCTAGGATTGACAGTCGAACCATCACTCCAATCAACAAAAACATATCCAGAGTTAGGTATTGCCGTAACAGATGTTCCATCAGAGCCATGAATAATTGTCTGCGCAACATCGCCGCTTATCGACCCGCCAACACCAGCCGTATAGTTAATATTATAAGAATTAATAGATACTTCACCGGATAAAGATAAATCATCGCCCACCAATCTACCAACCGCAAAAGTTCCAGGCGCATCAACAGCTCCCCAAGCATATAATCTAAAAGTTATTATATTCCCTGACTGTATATCTTGAAGCATCGGAATGCCTGACAAATCAATCTGCGGTCTCACGGTACCATCATCTTCAAATGTAACATATGAAAATTCTGCACCAACATCAATAGCGCGTACATTAAAGTCATCAGGACTGTATTGCCACTGATATATATTTGGTCCCGTTAAACTACGTCTTAAATTCGCGCTCAACTGACCCAAAGCAGCAGAATAACCTGTTCTAGGCTGAATTTTAAATTCAATATACTCATTATTACTAATTGCATCTGTTTTTACACCACCAACGAAATAATCCCTTGATGAGTATCCATTCAACAGAAACGAAGGATCAATACCCGCACCTCTTGTTAAAGTAGAATTATTTACATTTGTATCAAGTGTTGTAGCGTCGAATGTAATTTGATCACCATTTTCCCCATTAGGATCAAATGCAATTATTTTATTAGGAACCGTATTACCGGTAAAAAATAAATCATCATCCGCCAATCTTCCTATAGCAAAAGATCCAGCCGAACCCGTTGCACCCCATGCATACAATCTAAAAGTAACAGATTTAACATTTTGTAAGCTTGGTATAACCGACAAATCTATGGTCGGCATCAACAAACCATTCGCCTCTGTGCCCGTGTAAGAACCTTGTGCCCCTAAATCCACTCCGGCCGTAGCAAAATCATCCAAACTATACTGCCATTGATAAGCATTGGGACCTGTTGCACTCCTCCTAACATTAAAAACCAAAGCATCAAAATTAGACCTATAATAATCCTTGGCTTCAACTTTTAACTCAATATATTCGTTATTAGCAATGGAGCCTGCCTTATTAGCACCTACAGCATAATTATTTGATGAAAAAGAATTAGTTAATACCGAAGGATCAATACCCGCACCTCTTGTTAATGTCGAATTATTAACATTAACATCTAAATCTGTCGCACCAAAAGTAGCTTGATCGCCATTCTCTCCATCAGGATCAAAAGCAACCAATTTATTGGGTGACATTATTCCAACGAACTCCAAATCATTACCAACCAACCTCCCAAAAGCAAAAGTACCGCCAGCATTTGTCGCACCCCAAGCATACAATCTTAAAGTCACTTTACTACCCGATGGAAGATTCTGTAACGCTGCCACCCCAGATAGATCAATTGCCGGCATGGCCAAACCATTAGTTTCCGTACCAATATATGAGCCTTGAGCCCCAACATCAACACCAGCCGTGGCAAAGCCATCCAAACTATATTGCCATTGATAAGTATTTGGACCTGTTGCACTCCGACGTAAATTAAAATTTAATGTATTTAAATTTAATAAATATATATTTTTTGCCTGCAATTCAACTTGTAAATATTCATTATTGGTGATCGCATCCGCTTTGGTGCCACCAACTACAAATCCAGTCGATGAGAATGCATTTGCCAATGAAGCTGGGTTAATACCAGCCCCTCTTGATAAAACAACTGTCTCCAGATTTACATCATTTGTTGTTGCGTTAAAAGTAACTTCATTTCCCACCAACCCTCCCATTTCAAATCCCGCAATTGTTGTAGGCGCTGCTAATACTGTATTAAATGAACACAAAACTAGTACAACAACCAAAAAAGATACCCAACCAACCATCCTTAATATACGTTTTCTCATAATTATTACTACATTATAGCACATTTTATACTTTCTTTATCCACCATATACAATTTACTAATAAAAAAAGACCGGCAAAATAACCAGTCTTTAAAAATTTAAATTTCATTAACCTCTCTTTAAATATACCTTAACATAAGATGATTTTAACTTTGCTGCTAAATCTGGCAATTGATCCACACTAAAATCAGCTGCTGATTTTACCGCTTCTAAATTAGCTCTTATTTCTTGAATTTCCTGATCATTTACTATTACCTCTAATTCCTTCAATTTATTATCCGCTTCGCTATAAGCAATAAGCACTGCTTGAGCATCCTTTTTTTCGGCTGCCTCCAAAACAACTTCCATAGCATCATGAAAATCTACCAAAGCCACAGCTTCTAAGCTAAAACCATTGCGCTTTAGCATGTCGTTAAAAATCGGACGGACTTGCTCCAATTTCAGATGCGCTTCCGACAAATCACCCTGAGAAATAATTGCCGCAGATTGATTTTGTAAATCTTCAATCTTCTGTAAATCATCATTAAACTGATTATCAAATGCTACTGACCATGGACGATATAAATTATATTTCTCGCTAAACATTTTCCACTCGTTTTGCCAATCCAAAATATATTTATTTACTTCATCTTGATTAACTTGCCCGGTTTGGTACAACACTTGCTTATAAGGATTATTCATTTGATTATAGTCATCCAAAAAGGCTTTTTTTGTAAAAAATATACTTGCATAAGACCCACCAACCACAAACGCAATCAATATAATCAACCATAACCAAATAATCCATTTAGACCAATCTTTTCCATACCTTAAAGTATCCATCTTTAACAATGGATATGCACCACAAAAACCCATAATTCCTGTAGCCAAAAGTATTAACCCAATAATAATGGCAATCCACTTAAAAACCGCTGCCAACCAAAAAATACCCGCAAGTAAAAGCACAGCTCCAAAAGTCACGCGTAGCAAGCGATCCAAAACCCCTTCATTTTGTTTAAACATATTATTTTTTCATTTATAAATTAAATTAAATATTTTATGTAAATTTTTATAATTTAGTGTTGCACAATCCTATCGATAATCTCCTCAGGATAAAACGTAATAGCTTCCAACTCATCCAATGGGTGCCATTCTAATTCATAAAAATCTTCAGGATTATTTATCACAGCCTCTTCACCACCCAAAGCAATTTTGCCACTAAAAAAAGAAACAAAAAAATAAATATGCGGATTGCCATCACGAGGATCAACATAATCAATTAATCGCTCAGAAAGCACAACTTCCAAACCCGTTTCCTCTTTAGCTTCACGTATAGCTGCTTGTTCAGGCGTTTCTGAATCTTCCACTCCACCTCCAGGCAAAACATAATATTCCTTACCACAGTTATAGCGATGCATGAGCAAAATTTTATTACTACTAATTATTATAACACCCGAGCGCATAGTAAACTACCAACAAATTACAACTTCTTCCCCGATAACATCTTTTAAATAATCTTGAACCTCTTGCATGCCACCAATTTGATCTATTAAACCATTTTCCAAAGCCATCTCGCCCAACATTGTAGACCCGTCTGCCAACGCCTCAACGTCCTTTATTTCCATTCCCCTGTTTTCCGCAACCATCTCTACAAAATTATTATGCAAAATTTTCACATCACGCATCAATAATTCTTGATCTTCGTCTGTTAAAGGTTTATTTGGATTACCCGTATCTTTAAATTTTCCGGATGTTAATGACACATATTTTAAACCTTGATCTTGATTTTGTTTCACATTATCCAAATACGACATTGTTACAGATATGCTCCCAACATCCGAACTTTTTGATGCAATTATCCTATCTGCACCACTTACCGCCAAATATGCAGCCGAGGCTCCACCTTCCCTAATTAAACCAACAATTGGTTTTATAGATTCCTTAACCGCCCTGGCAACCTCCTCACCGGCCACCGGATAACCTCCATAAGAATCAACTTCCAAAAGAATGGCCTTTACATCATCATCCTGCTCTGCTTTTTTTATGGCATAAACCACATCTTGGGAAGCGGTTGCATCATCCGAACCATAACCATCATCAGATCCCGAAGAAACCAAATATGTTGTCAATTCACCATGCAATTCAATGCCATGTACATTACACCCATAATCATCCACCTCAGTCTTACGATCCTCGTCACCTATACTTCCATTTTCTTGAATTGAAGAAGATTCGCTCCAACTAACAACCTCATTTTTAATTACGGTTAATGATGCAACCATAATAATCAAAATGGCTACAATTCTTGCAGTTTTTGAATCCCAAAAACTACCTTTACTCGCTGTTTTATTATAATCTATTTGGTCCATATATGTTATTTATACAGTTAATTCAAAATTTAAACAATATTAATCCAAAAAACTTATGACAACTTGCTGTTAATCTCATAATAAGTCAAAATAGTATAAATATGACAGAAAAAATCCCCCAACCCGAAGTAGACATTAAACAACAAGAAATTGAAAAAATTGGCACCAAGCTAACCCAAAAACTAGCCGGGGTTAGGGGTTTGCAAAATCAAAAAAATCACTTAGTCAAACTCACTAATGATGAAAATAACAGTCAATTATTTTTAGATGAAAATTCATTTACCAGCCTTATTACATCAATCGAAGAATACCAAGGTAATGATCTAGCTAATTTTGCAGCAGAACAAGTTTGTAAAATCTGGGAACAAGAAGGCAAATTTTCTGATCCATTAAAATATTCCATAGAATTGTTTAAACGAGACCGCATCAAAAAAGGTTACATTGTAATAAACGAAGTTTTTTATTACGGTGTGGCTGATGGTATAGCCCATATTCACTTAAACAATCCTTACACTTACATAGATAAACAAACCGCTGGTTCTGACATCGTAGTTTTCAGAAGTTTTTTAAAAGGACTAAGTAAATTTGCTTTGGAAATTCAAGATAACCCTGATGTAAAAGAAATTACAGCCACATCCGAACTTTTAGCCAATCCGGCCATGAAAAAGTTTTTAGAGTCACTAGGCTTTGAATACAAAGGACATGTATCAGATACAGAACAAAAACACTTTGATACAAATAAAGATGCCCGACACATGTCCGCAAAAAAAAACCGCATTCATAGATGCGGCTAGTGACCCAAAATCTTTAAGAGATAAAATGTTGCAAGCTCTTAGAAATCAGTAACCTCACCCGTCTTTAAATCCAATTGAATATATTGATATTCTTGTTCTGATTGTTCCGGATAAATTGTTATGTTCGCGACTCCCACTTGAGAATCATCAAACGTAGGAGTGCTTATCGCATCCTTGCTGTCGTAATGCCATAAAATTGAACCATCAACAGGGTTAATCGCCAAAAGCCGAGTCCTTACAAATCCTGGTGCATTAATTTCATCCTCACGGCATTTAATGCAATCATCCTCTTCATTTTTATCAATGCAAATAAAACCCGAACAAGCTTCACATTCATTTGAGCATTGGGAGATATAATCCATGCGCAATAGAACCAAATTATCGTTTGCAGTAAGATAATAATAGTCCATATCAGTTTGCGAAAGAACTTTTTCCCATAAGATTTCACCGATTTTTACATCAACCGCACGAGTTAATCTTGATCCGTCATCCAAAACTTCCTTTAACAATAAAACTTTGCCGGCAGGTCTGACTTTTAAATCATAATCATAAAGATGTTTTTTGATCAGCTGAAAAAGATAATTGTTAGCCGGTAAAGTCCAATCAGCCGAATTCGCGTCCGGATTGTACCACTGATACTTGGGAATATATGACACAGTTTGATCATTCTCATTATAAACAAGCTTCTCAAATTCAGCCGAAAAAGATAATACTTCACCTGTGGTAGAAGCCACTACATAATGATAATTAAATCCTCCCCAACCTCCGCCGTTGGAACTAATATTACCATCCGGTAAAATACTCATATAATGACCGTAAAAATTACCGGTATTATTAACCCACAAAACATTACCTGTTTTTAAATCAAAAGCCCATAACTCATGCTTGGTGCAGTTATCACTTAACTCTTGATTCTCTGCCAATATACCGGCACCCTTATTGCAAGTCGTACTGGCTCTATTCTCTAAAATAACTGTTTCGCCATTAATTATCTTCATCTGAGGTATATCTAGATAGCCGTAAAACGTATGTTGCCAAGCCAAACGCCCATTAGCATCAAAAACACGTAAAACTTCCAAATCTTCATCTGAGGCTGAATTATGTATAAACAAATGATTTTCGGTCATCGAAATCTGAAAACCCTGCCAGCCATAATCCTGACCATTAATGATCCAAACAATTTTACCAGCATCATCTAAAGCATAAACAACATTACGATCCGTATTATTCACATAAAGATGCAAACCATCTAAAACTCCATAATCCCAATACTCATTAACCGGAATCTCTGGATTCCATGTCTCAGCAACTCCTATTGGCCTCTTGTCCTTAAAAGAAACATAAGTGACCTTGGGTGACATCTTATTCCCCGTAGCGCCAATATCAGGCCATCTAACAACCAATACAGTTGCTAGTAGAGCAATCAAACAAGATGCAACACCCGTAAGGATTATAACTATAAAAAATGGCCATTTTACAAGGCTTTTTTGTTGTTTTTTCAACTTTTTCATATTCATAAACATTATATCACGTTTTTACAATACTTTTATAACGCAACCGAGCCAAAATATGACAGTTTGCAATATTTCCGAAAAATATTATTTGTATTTGTAATTTTATAAAAATTTTAGTAACCTTACATCTGATCTTTATTAGTAAAGGTCAAAACACTGGGGGTGGGAAACGACTAACAAAGACAAACCTATCAACATTCTGATCGTCGAAGACTGCGAGATGATTCTGAGGACATACAAAATCATCTTCAGATCCCCAGAATACAGGATGATCATAGCGAGATCTGGTGATCAGGCGCTCCAACTTCATCAAGAGCACTTGTCCCGAGGAGAACATTTTGACCTGGTCATGACCGACCTTGATCTTCCAGACATTCCCGGTACAAGCTTGTCACTGGCCATACGAGCCAAAGAGCCTTCTGCTAAAATCATCGTGGTTAGCGGCTACGTGCAAGACAAAGCCATGGTACAACCTTCTGACTACGGTTTTTTTGACAAAATCGAAAAGCCATTCGATTTAGGTGAACTAAAAAGCTGCGTCCACAAAGCACTCCACACTCCTTGATTATAAGCATTGATCAAGGAGTTTTTTAATACTTATCAAATACCAAACACACCCTAAACTAAAAAATCGCCCCGCCTGAAAGGTGGGACGTTTTTTTATGGCGGAGAGAGAGGGATTCGAACCCTCGCGGGCTTTTACACCCCTAGGAGATTAGCAATCTCCCCCCTTCAGCCTCTTGGGTACCTCTCCATAAAGCTAAAAACATCAATATCTCTATATGTAGCAAGAGTCTAGCAATAAGACGAAAATAATTCAAGGTTAATAGCAAAAAGGATACTACCGTCCAGATTAACCACATAATTCTATCCCCATAGAAAATTCATCCAACGAATAACCGTTTACCTATTAGGCTCCAATTGCCAAACAAATCAAATGCACTTCTTTGGCACCATTTTTAAGTAAAACCCTTGCCGCCTCACCTGCCGTTGCACCGGTTGTAACAACATCATCAACCAATAAAACCCGTTCCGGTACTTCGCTATCACAGTAAAAACTATCCAAAATATTACAACTCCTAAGTTTATAATCATTACTCAAGGATGATTGTGGTTCACTATGCAATACACGTTTTAATAAATTCTTTCGCAAGGGTTTATCAATACAACATACTTGTTTCAAAACCTCAGCTACAATTAAAGCTTGATTAAACCCCCTATCTTTCAATCTTTTTTCTGACAATGGTAAAGGAACCAGGCAATCAACATTACGAAACTGCAACAAACGCCTGTTTTCCTTAATAAATTCTTTAACTACTCCTTCCAATGCATAAGCTCCTTTAAATTTAATATTCGTAATCACGGAACGTAAATTGGGATCATGGTAAAAACCAAAAGCTTGTACACATGCAAAAGGCAATACCCCCTCACACTCATGTTCACCAACTTTTAAGCACTTTGAACAAATTTTTTCATTAACCTTGTGAACTTTTGATCGACAATCGACACACCACCATTCACCAGGAATATTACAACTAATACAAAAAGCCGGAAAAAATATATCAGCCAATAAATCTTTTAAATAGTTCTTCATCGTCATAGTCACCCAAATTATTTAATAAAAGCCCCCTTTATTAAAGGGGGCAAAATATCATTAATTTAAACTTTTGGTTTCCATGTAATCCACTAAATATTCCCCATTTACTTGCCTAGTTAAAGTAACATTTTTTTCTTCATAATAAACCGACATGGGTTTACCCCTATCCCCAGCATCAATAGTTACCTGTGATTGTATTTTAACCACAATCTCATCGCCACCATTTTGTCCTCTAACTAAATCAGCTGAAACAATCCTTGTAGTCATTCCATAAGCAGGACCTTCTGCCGGGTGTTCTATCCTCATCCTTTGTTGTTCTTGTAAGACATATGTCTTAAATCTCTGCGTTCCATATAACAAAGCATCCTCATACCCCTTAAAACCATCTTGGCTCATTCCAGATCCCATACGCCCAATTACATCACGAGCCTTATTAATCGCTTCCGTTATATCAGACGCTTGATCAGTAGCTGTTAATGTAGAAGTTCCTTCAATAGTCGTTGGTAACTCAATTATTTTTGGCTCTGGTTTATCTTTTGATGTGGTAACCAAATCTCCTTTACCGGGTAAATTTAAATCTCCCGATGGTTTAGAAAAAAAAGATTGCCACAAAATCCACAAACCAAAACCCAAAGCAACCAACCCTATAAGAATCAGTAATATGGCAATATTTCGTCGTGTAGTTAACTTCATAAAATTTTATTATTCACCGGCTTGATCTGCAAAAGCCTTTCTTTCTTTTTCAATTTTTAGCAATTGTTTTGGATCTGTAGTAACAATTTGATCCTCGGCATAAGAAGCGACAACTTGTATGGCCGCATGTTTACTACCCGCAAAAAATATCCCCTCACCTTTACCAGCCTCAAGTAATAAATACTTCTCTGACTGCGTAAGTAAAAACACACGAGCAATCAAATCAATAGAAGCCGGACTTTGCTTGAGCAATAACTGTATAGAGGAATTAGTCACGATCGCTTGTCCGTATGGAGAGGTCAAAAAGTCATTCACATCCTGCGTAATCGTCGTTACACCAAGATAATATTTACGACAACGTTTTACAAGTGCATGCATAAACTTAGCCGAATCCTCATATTGCATCAACCACCAAGCCTCATCAACCACCAAGATGCGTTTTTTACGCTCAGATCTTACAGCATTCCAAATAAAATTAACAATCGTATAAATAGCAATCGGACGGAGTTCATCCTCAAGATCACGAACAGAGAATACAACTAATTGATTATTCATCTTAACTGTCGTCGGAGAATTCAACAATCCAGCGAATGTACCTTCTGTAAACTTTTTCAACCTAATAACCAAATCTTCTGTTCCCTCCATGCCCTCTAATATATCCTGAAAATCTTGCAAAATAGGTGGCTCAATGGCTGTCAAATCAGCGCCCGGGACAATATCCTTTTTAGCAAAAGTTTCAAGTAACGCTCTGTCCAATATAGAATCCTCAGCCACCGTAACTTTACCCAACATCAAACGCAATAATCCTTTTAAGGTTATAACAGCACTGCGAATAATATCTTCCACCGAAAACTCTCCGCCTTCCATGGGTTTCGGTAAATCAAACGGATTAATTTTAGCCTGAGATGCTAGTGAAATATTTATATATGTGCCATTTACCGCATCAGATAGATACTTATATTCTTTCTCCGGATCGATAACTATAACATCAACACCAAGCATCATTGAGCGTAAAATCTCGAGCTTAACAGCATAAGACTTACCCGCACCAGATGTAGCAAAAATAACCGCATTTGCATTTTGTAAGGAAAATCT
>JAHJSR010000049.1 GCA_018830085.1 Patescibacteria group bacterium | reverse complement strand
TTTTAATAAATATATTTTAGACCCATCAAATTTACCACCGTTAACCTCACCTCTTTCCCATATTTCTAGATTTTCATATTCCGCGTTCACCCCAGACCCTAAATAAAAACCTGTTAATTCATCAATATTTTTATCTGTTAAATCGCTATGATCTTTGGCCAACTGAATCATTTCTGCCCAAGTTAATTTAACAGGAATTTTTAGCCATGTGACATTGAGAGATGCTTTTTCCGAAGTTTCTTCGCCAACAAAATTTCCAGAACTCCAATCATCCTCTATCTTTTCATCAACCACAGTCTCTGTATCGGTTGGAATCTGAGTTATGTTTGGTGGATTCTGATTATTATCCATGGCTGGTGGACTGATGATTTTTGACATGGAATCATTCTGATTTTGATGAGTAATAACCCAACCTATTAGGATGCCTGCTCCAAGCCCCATTATTAAAACCAAACCAATAATCCCGTAGATGTATGCCGGGACTTTGTTTTTTTGCGTTTGATTGGACGCATTTTGTGAAGAATTTTGCATATATTAATATATAGTTTATCATTTATCGCTTATTTAACGCAATTTGTTCTATTGTATGACAGCCAACTCATGGGGTTTACAGTGTAAAAAATCACTGGTATATTAAATCCTCATTACTTTGGAGGTTTCACATGACTCAGTCGGGAATCGTTAGTAGCGAAGAAAATGATATGGATTGGGAGATTCAGGCACGGGAACGTGTTGAATATCTTCTGAAGACCGCAACTTGGGACAATGGTGGTGGTTGCGTTTGGATGGAGGCTGAAACCGAACATAGCCACACCCCTTGTTGCTATTCCATGGATGAACTGAGGCAACATCTCATTGATGCATACAATGAGATGTGGTATGCCTATGTACCTTTTGAGGGAGGAGAGGCTGTTTACGAACCAGAAGGTACGGATGATGATGTTGTTGCCGACGAACTCTCGGCCTACGAACAACAGATCCAAGCCTTGGGCTGGGAGCTGTAGCTCGACCGCAAACTGCGGTTATTTTTTTACTTATAATTTTTTAAAATGCCTGATTTGATTTGTTCCGCTATACTTTCGTCAGAAATTTCGGCAAGTCTATTTAAACGATTTTGACGTTCTAATCCAACAAGAATAGCCGGCTGACTCTTGGTTATTTGAATGGGCATTAAATGAACCGCAGTCCCCTTTTCGGAAAAAACCAAACCAACCGTTAAACCTTTATTAGTTTCGACCGACCAGTCCTGATCAAAGATAAAATTACCCAAAGAATAAACAATCGGTGAATTATTATAAACTTCGACGGATTGCATCCAGTGAGGATGCGCTCCGATAACAGCGTCTACGCTATTATCAATAAACCAGTGTGCCAGATCAATTTGCGATTGATTGGGTTTAGCTTGATACTCTGCACCCCAGTGTATATAGACGACCTGATAGTCAGATTTTTCTTTGGCTATGCGTAAAGCCTCCAAAGCGTCTTGTTTGTCCAAAGCATTGTCCGTTATATTAAAACCCAAGACGGCGACTTTTTGACCACGGCTTTCTAGAATGGCTAAGGATGATTCTGCGTCATCATTGACCTGATCGCCAAAAGCAACCAAACCGGCTTCATTCAAATATTGATGCGACTGTTCTGCACCCAGACGGCCTTGATCCAATGTATGATTATTTGCTTGAGACACGGCATCAATACCAACATTTTTTAGAACACTAGCTATCTTTGGATTAAACATAAAATCGACTTCACCTTTATCCGGAGCTCTGCGTTGATCGGTTACTGGACCCTCGAGATTACCAATAACAAAATCTTGGCCCTTGAAAAATCTATCTTCCTGACCGCTAATTTTTGCGAATGGGTAAGACAGTGAACCTGATGCATTACTACGAGTCGCGACCGTTCTATCAAACATCATGTCACCTAAAAATAAGAGTGAAACAGTTTGTTGAGTATTAATTTCACCCGGCGAAAAAGATACAAAGAAATGACTAGTCCCATCTGCTGGATCATCAAGATTTAATAATTTTAATGAGTTTGTATGATCGTAAATTGTAACTTGGCCGAGCTGCATTGTTCTGGCAACTTTTAATGCTGTCCCCAATACGTTAGCCGAATCCAGCTCGATTTTATCAACCTCTAAGTCAGCTAAGCTTTGTAAAACATCATTAGCTAATTCATCATGAAAATCCGCAACCTGAACCGGCATATAGTGAGAAAAATCAACCGTGGCCAACAATATAGCATCTTGATCATTTTCTAATTCTTGAACCAAGGCATTGGCCAAGGAGACACGGATATCGGGTGTAAGATCATTATTAAACATAATGGGAACTATTTTTGCGTCAGGCCAAGCTTTAACAATGTAAGGAAAAAGAGCTTGCGAAGCGATTTCTTGAGACATGGCTTGATCATTAATTCCAAGTTCTGGTAATGAAGCTGTGAGTTGTTGAATTTTTGAATAATCAATTTCCAATTTACCAGACGATGTTTGCCAATTTGATTCTGATGTTGTTAATGCAGATCGTCCGGCCGAAAAATGATCAGGCATTAAAAAATATATGATTTTTGGCTCAGGTGTAGCTTTGAGTAGTGAAGCCACTTCACGAGCAGCTACCATGTGATGCGGGACAAGTATAATTCTACTATCTTTTGGAACTGTCCAATCGTATTTGGTTTCAAAAGCTTGATCAACTAACTGAGGCGCTTTGTTGTCTATAAATCTTGTGGGTAAAGTATTCGACTTAAAATCATCTGCATTAATATTTAAAATTTCACCAAACGAAGCCAGGGTCGGATTTGTGTCTACTCGGGTATAAAACACAATCGATAAGACAGCCACCAGAGAAGTTGTGAGTACAAATGCAGCTAATGCTGTTATCCAGATGGAATGTTTCATTAATTATGGTTGTAATATATCTTCGGTTCTTCCGTCAATGGAAATTACTATTTCACGACGATAAGGATCAGCTGATTCCGCAGTCTGTTCTATTTGAGATCTTATTGCCGTGACACGACAAGACCCACCAACACCAGACTCAAGAGTCTCATCAAAATCTAAAATTACACGATCTTTCTCATAAGTTACAGTGGGGTCATTTACATTGTCTGGAAGATTAGAGAAAAATCCCTGTTCTATCTCTTCATTAGTCGGGCCTTGTAATAATGAATGAATTGCCACGCTTACATCAAAATCCATAGATTGAATATCACGTTTAACAGAGTAAGTATTGGAGCAATCAAGCATTTCTGGATCTTTTTTATTATTGTTGAAATATATTGAAAAATCTTTATCTGTAACAGGATAAAAATGTACAGGAACAGCCAAGAGCACGATCCTCTCGCCATCCTTTGCAGAATATTCGATCAACTCAATCCTACCCGTTGATGTTGCGGGATTTTTATCAAAATAATCACTAATTACAAAAGGACCCGGTAGACCCATATCGGGACTATTTGCGTAAGCTTGGCCTTGGATAATTAAATTATCGAGCTCGTCAATTACTTCATAACTAAATTGATTTTCAAATACGGTTGTTGTACCTGTTAAAATAAAAGGATTTGATAAGCCTGGCAAAGCCTCTCCCAAGTCCATATCATCGCATAGATCTAAGGAAGTTTTATTATCAGCGCTGGTGTATTCGCATCCGGATGGAAGGTTGTATCGAGTATCATTAACTAGTATGGGAGTTGATGATACAAAAGAATTTATATCATCCTGAGTTGCTGTATGATTTGGTGCTGGCGGATAAATTTCCCGCTTGTTACTTAAATTAACCAAATACCAAAAACCCAATCCTGTCATTATTAATACGATCAATGCGGCGAGACTAAAGCTAAATTCTTTTTTCATATTGTTTTACCAATTAATTATTTGTCCATTAATGGTCATTGATCCTAAGAGGGTTTTACCTTGCAATGGGACATGAGCCAATGTGGATTGAACTTGTGACTTAATAGCCCTTCTTGTACATGGGTTGGTGATTAAATTGAGTGAATCAGAGAAATCAGCTGTATAACGTCCATTTTCGGCTTGTATGACAGATAAAAGCTCCACACGCTTAGGTATATAAGAAACATAACCAAGATTTAATTCTTGCTCTGTTAAGCCTTTTAAAAGCTCGGCCATGACCACTTGATAGTAAACAAGCTTATCGCCTCCTGTCCAAGGTATGTTTCTTTTAAGAGGAATAACTTCGCTGCACTCTATTGTAAGCTCATCGCCAAGGTTTGAACTTGATGAAAAAACGAATATCTCTATGGTTTGAGTTTTTTCTTCTTTGTCATCAGTTGAGGTGGATACTGGATTTGTTGCCCATATATTTGTCGTTGTTACTGAATCTAGCTTTTGGATTGTTGAGACTACTGGCGTTGATGAAGTTTGTATTTTTGTTTTTGCTTGCCAAGAAATCTGTGCAAGCCAAACTAAAGCAGCCAAACCTAATATCAGTAATATTAGACCAACAACACTAACCAAGTTTTTCATAAAATTTACTCAAGATTGGGCAATACTATAATCATGTACTTTGCACCTTGTGAAACATTACCTCCGTTCCAATCATGGGCCGCTTCCATGATGCGGTCATATGGATAAATATAGTCTTGTCCTTTACGAGTACCCGGATCACCGGTTATGAATTGTTCGTCATTGGTATAACCCTTGATCACCATCATATGGTACAGCGGACCACCGTTTTTATAATTGGGATTTTTTAAATCCTTGCCAGAAAAAGGAACAATTACGGGATAACCGCGCGCAAGCACACTCTTGATATCCAAGGCTGAAGTTAATGGCAAAACGCGTACGTCTTTGTAACCAAAATAATCACTAATTATTTTTGCAGTTTCCTCGGCGTTTGTATCTTCATACATTCCCAATGATTCTTTTTCATAGTCAACAAGATCTAGTATGGCTTTATCAGCATCGTCAGGATCAATGCGACCAGTTTGCTTTTTGTAAAAACGATCTACCATTATCATCGATGCTTCTTCGCAAGCTTCTTGATATGGATAATCCCAGTTTGAATTAGGCGCTTGACTCATCCAAGGTACATCAAGATTAAGTTCGGTAGGAATCTGAACTTCTACGGCCAAAGGATCAACCGGTTCAGTTTTTGGTTGTGTATTTTGTGGGCTAGATTCTAAAACAAAATGTTCCGAGGTCGCCATACCGCCTTCAATTGGTGATGGCGGTGGATCAGCGATCCTACCAGCTTGTCCAACTTCTTGCTTTTGATCATCATAAGCAACCGGCGTAGGTAAACTTGGTTTATTGAGTCCTTCGTATACATCTAATAACCAATGACGA
Source organism: Patescibacteria group bacterium (assembly GCA_018830085.1). Lineage (GTDB taxonomy): Bacteria > Patescibacteriota > Patescibacteriia > 2-12-FULL-60-25 > 2-12-FULL-60-25 > MWCR01. Next base: position 11,837 of record JAHJSR010000049.1, on the reverse strand, counting down.
CTAAAGTATAGCGATATACCGAGCAGAACTATAACGCCAAAAATAATAACAATTTTCTTCTTCATAATTAAGCTTATAGTAGCAAAAAAACTTTCTATGGACAAACCGCATAATCAAAAAGACGCCCATTCGGACGTCTTTGCATTTTTAGTATCTTTTTTATTGTTTTGCTTCAATAACAACCGAGCTCATTATATCTCCAACTTGGATCTGACTTACTACATCCATACCAGAGATAACACGACCAAATACTGAGTAATTTGGAGGAAGGTGATTGTCATCAAGCATAATAAAAAACTGTGAACCATTAGTATTAGGTCCGGAATTTGCCATTGCTACTATACCTTGGTTGTACGGAAGTTTGACTTCATCATCTTCAAATTTATAGCCCGGATCGCCTGTGCCTACGCGTGGATCATCGTTGCGACTAAGTGGATCTCCACCCTGGATAACAAAACCCGGAACAACACGGTGAAATTTTAAACCGTTATAAAAATCTTGCTCAGCCAAATAAACAAAATTAGAAGCTGCATTTGGACCTTCGCTAGGCAAAAGCTCGAATACTATTTCACCTTTATTTGTTTTAATGCGAACTTGTTTATTAGCAGTACGCTCCTTTGGTAAAACACCTGGAAAAGCATAAGTTTTTGGTTCGTTTGAAGTAGGCATAGTTTCTGGTTGTGGTTCTTTAGTCTGACTAGGTTCATCTACTGCGGCTGTAGTGGTCGCCTCTGGTTGAGATGCGGTCTCAGTAGGAGTAGATGTGGCCTGAATTAAGGCTGTAGTTGATGAGTCAGTTTGGGTTAATTGAGACTCCTCATAATTTTGCTGTTGGTTTTGCGTTTTTGGAACTTCATATTTGTCTAACGATACCGGTGAATCGGCTGAATTACAACCAAGGCCGACAGTTATAAGTATTGTAAGAAAAGGTATAGTAAAAATCAGTTTACGCATAGTTCGGTGATTGTAGCATGTTGTAGAAGAGCTTCCAGTGGATAAATCGTTTAGACTACTTGAAAGTCATTTATAGTGCAGAAGATTCTTGCAAACCCCAACGCAACATTTCTGTAAGTTTACCGGATAAAGCTTTTTCGGACTTAGCATTTTCTAAATCCAAATCAGTAATATGTATTTGTGAAGACAAGTCATTGCCGCGCTCATCCTTGCACCAGATCTGAGCTGGTTTAGTTTGACCCGGAGTATAAAGTAAACGAGTCATTATTGCTTGTGACTTATTGTTTTTTAATAATTCTATAGCTAAATCGCGTGCGATGACTCGACCTAGAACTTCTGCGTGCCAACTTTGTTTCCCAGAAAAATTAGCAACAGCTGGTAAAAAGTTGCCATAAGCCTGGGAGAGAGTTGACGACTGACCAAGAGATTTTACAAGATTTTCTGATTTGCTTTCGCCCAAGGGATTTATCTCTACATTTTTAATGTTTGTAATACCTTCTTTGACCAAAGAATTTATAATTGCGCGTCTGGCTAAAGCGATCTCTTGATTACCATGATCAATTTTAATCATTAATTGATCTGGCGCTGAATCCTTTGATCCACAGGTCACCCAACCAGAAGCTCCCAACCAAAACCACTCTGGATCGTTTTGTCTTTTTTCTGATAACCATTTAGCAACATTGCGTGCTATCACAACCGGTAAAGGTAAAAATTCTGGTGTTTCTTTAGTTGCATAGCCAAAAGCAACAACCGGTTTATCACAAGCTTGTCTTGCAGTTCCAACATTTTCGCTAGCAATTGGCTCGATGGCAATAAATGGCTCAATTCCTTCATGAATATCATTTGATGATAAAACACGCTTTACCAGCGCAGTGACGTCAAAATCGGCCTGCGACAAGACCTGCCCCGAAACAAAGAGTGCACCATGTCCTCCATTAACAGAGCATCTGATTGCGGTTGTAGTATCACGACGCTCATATTCATCAATAATACTAGCAGCTATGATATTACAAAGCTGATTTGGCTCACCCGGAAGTGGTTGATATGCGTATCTCATGCGCAAACCTTAGCTGAAAAAACAGTTATCGGTCAATGGTCAAAAATAGTTTACAGATCGTCCACATCGCGTAAAAAAGAAAGTCTGGGAGCCTGTTTTTTTGTATCAGGTTTTTTCCAAACCGATGTTGATTTAGGCTCTTCTTTTCGTTTTTTATAGTTACCGTAAGAATCAAGCTCAATAACATCGTCGTTCCAAGAAGAAGCGGCCTCATCTGACCAAGAGTCATGAGAGCTGGATCTAAGTCCTCCAAACCCTGATTGGCGCCCGATTGTCATCTGCTCAGTTAACCCAGAAGGTAATTCTTCTAAAAACATGGAAGGCCTACAAAAAGCTAAAGAATCAAATCCGACTGTTTGGGGATATGTTAAATAGAGATTGTTGCGTGCTCTTGTTGTGGCAACGTAAAACAATCTTCTTTCCTCTTCTAGGCCGTCATCCTCTTCCACAGCACGTGGGCTAGGGAAACCCATATTGGTAAGGTGAATAATAAAAACAGTGTCCCACTCCAATCCTTTTGCTTGATGGATGGTTGAGAGAACAATTCTTTCATTATCGTAAGATGAACCTTTTTGTTTGGTAAACGCCGTATCATCCAAGACGGCATCTGCTAAAAAAGTAGCCACATCAGGGTATGCATCAGCAAACAATGCCAATTGTTCCAAATCTTCTAATCTATCTTTCCAATCAGGATATTCGCGCTCCAGGTGTAATCTATATAAATCCGAGGCGGCTATGGATCGGATGGCAAATCCCGGTTTTGCTATTTGTGAGCTAGAAGCTTGCAATACATTTTGCGCATCTTGCCAGCCGGCTGACGCTCGGGCTGGTATTTGAGATTGGCTGATGTTAAAAACATCTTCTTTTGCAGTATTGCGTATGGTCGCCATTATTTGACCAGCCGAAACGGCGCCAATACCTTGTTGCATGTTTAATATTCTTAACCAGGCTGACTCTTCTTTGGGGTTAATTAGCAATCTTGTGTAAGCTAATACATCTTTGATGTGAGCTCTTTCGAAAAATTTTAAACCACCACGATACTCAAAAGGAATGTCACGCTTCATCAGTTCAAACTCCAGTGCTTGTGAATGTGATGATGCACGAAATAAAACCGCCATATTACCGAGCGCGACACCCTGTGAACGTAATTCTAATATTTTTCCGGCCACAAAATCCGCTTCTTGCCTTGCAGATGGGCAAGCGATTACCATTGGTTTTACGCCTGGGGATTTTAAACCAATTAAATCCTTCTCGAATTGATTCTGATTGTTTCTTAAAGAGGCGTTAGCAACTTCTAGTATCTGGGGCGTGCTGCGATAATTAGTGACTAATTTAAAAATTTTAGAATCCGGCCATTGATCCGGAAAGGCTAAAATATTTTTTACGTCTGCTCCCCTAAAAGCATAAATTGACTGCGCATCATCACCAACAACAAAAATATTTTTATGTACTTGTGCTAGACGCTCAACAAGACGCGATTGTAATGAATTAGTATCCTGAAACTCATCTACCAAAATATATTGGAAGCGTGAACTTATTGTATTGGCCGCCTCGGGGTGCTGGTCCATTATTTTTAACCAATTGGCTAGTAGGTCATCGAAATCCATGGCGTTGGCACTAGCCTTTCTTGATGTATATTGGCTGATAATCCATTCGACATCCCTGGAACAATCCATGAAATTTGGATGTTTAACTTCAATAACTTCGCCAATCTCCCAACCGACATTACGAGCGTACGAATGAACATTTTGAATAACGGAGGCCGATGGAAAACGACGTGCTTTGGGGTCTATTTTTGATTCTTTGAGAACGGCTTTTATGAGTGAGCGAGCATCTTCTTGATCAAGGATTGTAAAGTTAGAGGTATGATCAACCGCAGTTGCAAAAGATCTAAGTATTCTGTTTGCCACAGAATGGAATGTGCCACCCCAAACTCCATTTGCCTCTGGGCCAACTAAACTGCCAATGCGTGCTAGCATTTCTTTTGCAGCTTTATTGGTAAAGGTCAGTAGCAATATGGATGCAGGATCTACACCCTTTTCCAGAAGATATGCTACCCGATATGTAACTGTACGGGTTTTACCTGATCCAGCGCCAGCTAAAACAAGACATGGCCCATCGCCATGCAAAACCGCATCCAATTGCTCTTGATTTAATTCTTTGCTGTAATCAATATTTTTCATAATTGACATGCTTTGTTTGTGTTTAATGTCTTGATATTGCCTGAGCATACCAAGTCGTAGTGATCGCGACAACTGTGGAATATGGTTGGTTATATTAACTATGGACTCATGACAAAATTTATGGTTTAATGGCGAATCGGAGGTAAAGCATGATCGATACGTACATTTCATACGTCCAAAGACACTTGAAGCCGAAAGATCTAAAAGTGGCCATGAATGTGATGGAGGGTATGCAAAATGCCGCGTCCAAATATGGCCTTGATCCTCATCAGGCTAAGGTAGCAGGCTTGCTGCACAATCTAGGAGCTCCACTGAAGAGTGCCCAAATGGTTGAGTATTTGATGCCACGAGAGAGAAAATTAATGGCACGTATTCCTCCAAAACTATTTTCCAGAGGTTATTTGATTGGACCCACTAGTGCGAACTTGGCTCTTGAGAATCTTGATGTGCGGGAATTGGCAATATTTGATGCGATACGCGGCCACACAGGACTGATTGAGGATACCAATCCTCTAACGCGTTGCCTATTGATTGTTGCAATTTTATTTAATAATGAAAATGACCCTGAAAATAAACGAGCCGCTTTGGCTAAAAAGTTTTATTTTGGCGGTAATTTGAAAGAGGCCGAAAAGGCTCTGCACGGGAGGAAGGCTGATGATGAAAAATTATCAAAATCTGGACGCACGCGCATAAGGCAAGTATCAAAACCCGGCATCTTCTGACTCCATATCTCTAAATATGGAGTTTATTTTTTTATTTAATTTTTATGGTCTGCCAATCACCTTCTTTAATATCTCCAAGTTTTATATCATTAATTTGTATACGTTCCAAATCTACAACTCTAAGGCCAAGTGCAGCAAACATACGACGTAATTGACGCTTTTTACCTTGAGTTAAAGACACGCGAAACTTTCCATCACCAAGATAAGTTACTTTTTTGGCTATTAAAAAATCTTCGTCATCCGTGATACCGTTTGTTATTGATTTAGTAACGCCTTTATAATCAAATCCTTTTTTATCTTGAACTGTAACCACATACACTTTTTCATGTTCATAACGTGGATGAGTAGTTTTTTGAGCATAATCACCATCATTGGTTAGAATTACTAAACCACGACTGTTCTTATCTAAACGCCCAACCACAAAAAGACGTTCACCGATATCAACTAAATCAAAAATATTTTTCTCACCTTTAAAATAACGATTGGTGCATGTATAGCCAACAGGTTTATTCAGAGCTATGTATATTTTTTTCCCTTGGCTTTTTAGTTTTTCACCATGAATTTTTATTTCGTCCTGTTGTTGGACACTTTGACCTATTTCAGCAAGCTCGCCATTAATCGTTACAGCGCCAATATGAATTAATTCTTCGGCCTTGCGCCTTGAACAATAGCCAGAATCGGCGATAGCTTTTTGTATCCTAATTCTATCTGTTAATTTATTCACCATAAGCTTTGTATCGATTTACTTTATGCTCTTCTATGTTTCTTGCATAGTAAACATTGCCTTCTTCATCATGAAGATAGTAATAATAATCATTTGGAGTAGGATTTAGTGTAGCCTGTAATGCATCTAACCCAGGATTGCAAATTGGACCTGGGGGTAATCCATCATTTTGATATGTATTGTAGGGTGAAATAACCTCTAAATCATCGAGTGTTGGTCTAGCCCTGCCAGCTTTTGTAATATAATTAACAGTTGCATCTGATTGCAAACGCATACCTATCTTGAGGCGATTGAGATAAATACCCGCAATCATACGACGCTCCTCCGAAGTCTTACCCTCCTTTTCAACAATAGACGCCAATATAACAATTTCATGAAGATCACGATTTTGATCTACAGCTTGTTCCGCAAATCCTTTAGTTTGATTTTGGAATTCGTTTAAAAGCTTTATAACCAAACCCAGTGGTAACTGATCCTTCCAGACACGATATGTGTTGGGAAACAAATAACCCTCCAGAGTTGCATCCGAAGGAAGATTTTTTAAAAAATCATATTGATCACGAAGACCGGTCGAAAAAGGTTTATTGGAACTTATATCGCCTACTAAATCTTGAAAAGAAATTTCGGAAACTTCGTATTTTTGTAATTCACTTTTTAAATCAGGCAAAGAATAGCCCTCAATCAAACGTATGGTAATTTCATCACGCTCTGGCCCAAGTGCAAGCTGACGTGCGATGTCCTTAAACGACGTGCCTGGAGCAATGTTATAAGAACCTGACTTAGCATTTTGTGCCGACTTATCTAATTTGGCAAAAATTTTATATGCCCAAGCAGATGTTATAATCCCTTTTTCTTCTAAGAGTTGCGAAATTTGTGCAACACTAGATGCCTCTGGAAGTTGTACTTTTATCGTCTGTTCACTAGGCGATCCAACAAAAGCTGAAGGAAAAAACCAAGCGCAAAAAATCGCACCCGCGATTATTAAAAAACTAATAAATAAGAGAATTTTTTTCATATTACTTTTTTGCACGTAATGCTTTGTGGCCAAGCCGGATAATTGCAAAGCAAAGCAAGCCCAAAATAATACCCCCAAATATATCAGTTGGATAATGTACACCCGCTGACATGCGACCAAAGATTATACCAATAGTGACAATTATGCCAATCGCCCCAAAAAATGGGTTTGCAAAATACAGTGCAGCCGTAATAGCAACAGCAGTTGCGGTGTGTATGGATGGGAAAGAGCTGGTTAATGGTGCAGGAATCAGAGATATTACATCTGAAATTGCTAAAAAGGGTCTCTCGCGCATTATAAACTGACCAATGATCTCACCTAATAATATACTCATCCCAGCTGACCACAAAGCTTCTTTTACTGAATGTTTTTCTTTAGTGTTCCCATATATCCATAACCAAAATAATAGTGGCACAAATAAAAAAATCCAAACACGAGCTAGTGCAATAACTAAAAATTCGCCCATTATGGAGCGTGTATAAATCTGTTGCAACATTTGCACAACGTATTGATCGGTCATGACAAAGTAATTATATGTCTTTAAACCTTAAACTTCAAATTTAAAAATTTAACTTAAGCTTTTTGTGTTTTATTAGAGTAGTTGCAGTATTTGTTGATTGGACAACGATAACACTGCGGCTTACCTGGTTTGCAGATATCCCTACCAAAAGGAACGAAAGTATGATTTATGTGTGACCACCATTTAAGTGGTACAAGTTTTGCGAGTTCTTTTTCTACTATAATGGGATTTTTGCCTTTTGCCCAACCTAAACGTTTACTGATACGAAAAACATGCGTATCAACCGCGATAGCCGGTTTGTTAAAGCAAGTTGATAAAACACAGCTGGCGGTTTTACGACCGACTCCGGAAAGCTTAACCAAGTCCTCCATGGTATCAGGTACTTTACCATCGTAATCTTTAAGAATTTGTTGAGCTAAACTTTTTATTGACTTAGCTTTGTTGCGAAACAATCCAATTGTATTCATGGACTTGGCAATGTCTATTAAATCCGCGGAAGCTAATTTTTTCCAATTAGGAAATTTTTTTCTAAAATCGGGGAACATTTTAAGAACTTGCGCATCCGTGGTACGCGCGCTCATTATGGTTGCTAATAAAGAATCTTCTGGATTGCCTAAATCCATGTCCGGTTTTTGCGGATATAATTTTTTGAGAATTTTTAAAGTTGAAATTATCGAAGCTTGTTGTTGTTGCATAAATAAAGAGACACACCGTAGTGCGTCTGGATTTTATATTAACGTCCTGCCTGTTATTTGCTCCGGCTGTTGTAGCTCCATAATTTTTAAAATTGTCGGTGCAACATCTGAGAGCATACCGGCTGGCGGAGAAAGGCTTAAGTCACCTCCAATTATATCTCCCGTTGGCGCCCTAAGTCCCTCGAATTGCTTGCCTACAATTAAGAATGGTATTGGATTTGTCGAATGTTCTTTATCAACAGCTCCGGTTGTTAAATTTGTAAGTTCTTCAGAATTGCCATGGTCCGCTGTTATCAAAACCACGCCATCAACAGCAATTGCAGCTTCTATAATTCTTCCCAGAGCCTTGTCCACTGACTCATGGGCTTTAACTGTTGCTTCAAAATTACCTGTATGAGCTACCATGTCGGGGTTAGCGAAATTAGCTACAATAAAATCATAGTCCGCATTGGCAATCTCTTTAACAATTCTATCAGCAATTTGCGCTGTGGCCATTTCCGGAGCCTTGTCGTAGGTGGAGACGCGCGGTGATGGAATAATTACCCTATCTTCACCCGGAAACTCATCTTCTCGCATGCCATTTAAAAAGAAAGTGACGTGCGCATATTTTTCTGTCTCGGCTATATGCAACTGCCTTAAACCTGCATCTGATATCACTTGAGACAAGCAAGTATCAATGATCTGAACAGGAAAAGCGACTTCTACCGGAAGATCTTTTTCATATTCCATCATGGTCACCATGTAGATGTTACTAATTTCAGCTCTTGGAAATTTATCAAAATCGGGCAAGCATAAGGCCTTTGTGATTTCACGAGCACGATCAGGTCTAAAATTAAAAAATATACATGCATCACCGGTTTTTATTGTGGCTATTGGACTATTGCCTTTGGTAATTACTGTTGGGATTATTTCCTCATCATATACACCTTGTTCATATGATGCTTTTATAGCTTCTATCGCTGATTTTGCAGTAGGTCCTTCCCCCTTTACCATGGCATCATACATTTTCTGAATACGATCCCAACGGTTATCACGATCCATGGCATAATAACGTCCACCAATTGTTGCGATTTTACCAACTTTTAAGTCTTTAATCTTTTCTTCTAACTCTGCTATAAAATTGACCGCGCTATTAAAAATCGTGTCTCTACCATCCAAGAATGCATGAATGGCAACATCATCGAATTTTTGTCGTTTGCATAGCTCTAACAAAGCATAGAGATGATCTGTATGAGCATGTACACCGCCTGGTGAACATAACCCCATAAGATGCAGAGTACCTTTATTGCTCCTTGCATGTTCAATTGCCGAAAGAAAACTTTGTTTTTCAAAAAAGGTTTGATCTTCGATGCTCATGTTTATACGCGGTAAACTCTGAAAAAAGATCCTTCCTGCTCCAATTGTTAAGTGCCCTACCTCAGAGTTACCCATCTGTCCCCACGAAAGACCTACAGCTTCACCGGATGCTCTTATTGTCATTGCTGGGTAACTTTCGATGATACGTTTAAAAACGGGCATGTTAGCACGTGTAACCGCATTTCCTTCGGAATCAGGAGCGATACCGAAGCCATCAAATATTAATAAAATCACTGGTTTAGGTCTGGCCATAAGTTATTTTACAAAAAGTTTGCGCCCAGTCATTTCTTTAGGCATTGGTGCGCCTAAAAGTTCTAGCACTGTTGGAGCTATATCAGCAAGAGTTCCATTATGCAAACGCTTTTTTCCGAGTTGTTTATTTAAGATTAATACTGGCACAGGATTGGCATTATGATGAGTGTCCATGCCACCAGAATTGTCGAGAACCTCCTCTGCATTGCCATGGTCAGCCGTTACGATTAAAGTTCCTTCCGCTTTTTCTACCGCCTGCCAGATACGTTTGAGTGTTTTATCCAGCGCCTCACAAGCTTTTACAGTTGCCTTGTAATTACCTGTATGCGCCACCATGTCAGCATTGGCAAAATTAGCACAAATAAAATCAAAATCTTTTTTAATTGATTCTATTATTTTTTTTGCGATTTGTTCTGCTTGCATTTTAGGATTCTGATCAAATGTGACCACCTTTGAGGATGGAATGCGCACACGACTCTCATGAAATCGAGGCGTGTCATAACCACCGTTTAAGAAATATGTAACATGCGCATATTTTTCGGATTCGGCTATGTAAACTTGTTTGTAACTTCTTAATGCCTCTACGATTGTACCCGAGGTTTCGTGGTGAGGATAAGCGGCAATTGCATCATCTATTTGACGACCAAATTCAGTCATTGTTACAAACAGTAAATTCTTTAATCGATGCTTACGCTCAAAAGAGTTTTTATTTTTTTTGTTAAAAGATTCTTGTATAAACGGCTTAACCATTTGTCTAGCTCTGTCTGATCTTAAATTCCAAAAAATTACTGCATCATTATCTTTAACGGTGATTGGTTTTTGATCTTTGTTTGTAATAACGGTGGGTGGAATAAACTCATCACTAACTCCCGAATCATAAGCTTGTTCAATGGCCTCGGCCGGTGAATTTGCTTTAACGCCCACACCATTAACCATGGCCTTATAAGCCGCCTCGGTTCTTTTCCAGTTTCTATTTCTATCCATGGCATAAAAGCGGCCAATGATTGTTGCAACTTTAACGTTTGGACACATGACTTTTTCCAAATCTTCCAATAATTTTATCGAGTGATGAGGAGCTGCATCTCTACCGTCAGTAAAAAGATGTAAAGCAACCTTGGGCGCTTTTAAAGATTTGACCAACTTGCATAAAGCGATCAAGTGCCCAAAGTCAGCATGGGCGCTTTGATGATTGGCTAACATGCCTATTAAATGAAGTGTGCTTTTATTTTTTTTGGCATGCGCGACAGCCTTTGCAAACGCTGGATTTTTATTAAACGACCCTGACTTGATTGCATTATTAATTATAACTTTATCAGATAAGATAGGCCGGCCGGCGCCAATGGTTTCATGACCTGCTTCACTATTCCCTACTTCGTCGGGAGGTAAGCCCACCGCTGAACCATCTGCGCGTAATTGAGCGTGCGGATATTGTTTCCATAACTTACGCCAAACAGGCATTTTGGAACCATAAATCGGGTTGCCTAATTTGCGTTTTGATAATCCAAAGCCATCCCAAACCAGTAAAACAACCGGCCCTTCTGATAATCTTTTACTGATTTTAGAGTTCATAAATTACCAAAAAATAACTCAAAATATTTAAATAAGTTTTTAAATTGATTAGGGTCATATTTGATTAAGATAATACAACCTTTGTAAGCAGATAACAAGTGAAAAACTCATTTTTTTGGCTATAAAAAGCCATAATATAACCAACTTTGTCTTAAAGTTATCAACAAAAGAATTTTACAAAATTTAGCTAGGTTACGAGGTGTTATGAAATTGACATTTTTATAAGCAAAAAAGCGTTATTATATCTTGACAAATTGGCTAAATTATGCTATTTTATTGCATTCATCTTTAATGATGAAGCACCGTGACAATTGGATATCAGCGGCCTGCGAGCCGCTTAACAGTTTCGTGAAGGAAGGAAATTTAGATGCCCGCACCCGGAAACATCGGCAAGAAGCCGTCGGCGAGTTCTTCGTCGGCAAAACCCGCGACCTCCAAGGCCGCGAAACCTTCAGCCCCGGTGACTCCCAAAAAGGGAGGACCTCCGGGCAACATCGGCAAGAAGCCGTCGGCCAAGCCGGCGACATCCCCCAATGCGGTCAAAGTCGAACAAACGACAATGGCCGTGGAGGACCGTTCACTGCGCGTGGAGCTTGAGGAGGCTCGAATGCGTATCTTGGAGCTCGAGGGCGAGTTGAAGGATGCTCTGAACCAGCAAGGTGATGAGCAAGAGCAACAGCTCGAAGGTCTCCGTGCTCAGCTCGAAACCGAGCTGGGCGCGCGAACCGAACTAGAGCTTGAGATGCAGGCGACGCAAGCTGCACTCGATGCAGCACGTAACCGCATCGAG
>JAHJSR010000048.1 GCA_018830085.1 Patescibacteria group bacterium | reverse complement strand
GTATTCAGCAAAATTTAAAACTAAAAGGGCTTGAAGGTAGTTGGAAAGGAAAAGAATTTGAATTTGATGGTATATCAGAGATAGATGCGGTTAGTGCCAATGTTTATAAAAAAGGAGATCGGGTTATCGTTAACTATCAAACCGACTTGGATAATAATGATGTTTTTTATGTTGTTGATTTTGTTAGACGTTGGCCATTGTATTTACTGGCAATAATATTTGCATTGGCTATTACAATTATAGGTAAAGTAAAAGGTCTACGCTCGCTGTTTGCATTAATCTTAAGTTTTTTAATAATTCTTAAAGGAACCATCCCATTGATTCTTGCCGGATGGCCGCCATTAATTGTGGGCGTGATTACTTGTATAATAATTTTTTTGGCAATTATTTATTTAACAGACGGTTGGAATCAAAAATCACACCTAGCAGTTGCGAGCTTGGTTATAAGTTTAGTAATCGTTGCCCTGCTTTCGGCATTGTTTACGCATTTAACTAGGATTACAGGGACTGCTAGTGAAGAGACTTTGTTTTTGATAGGAATTGGCGCTAAGGCGATTGATTTTAAAGGTTTATTTTTGGCCGGATTGTTAATTGGTGCACTGGGTGTTTTGGATGATGTTGTAATAGCTCAAATTGAAGCGGTTGTGCAAATAAAAAAAATAAGCCCAAAATTACCTTGGACTCAAACTTTTAAAGCAGCTCTTGAAGTTGGCAATGCTCACTTGGGCGCCATGGTGAACACATTATTTCTAGCTTATGCGGGTGCATCACTGCCGTTATTAATGCTCTTTAGTATAAAACAAGCACCATTTTTAACGTTCAGCCAGGTGATAAACAGTGAACTAATAGCGAGTGAAATTGTAAGAACGTTAGTTGGCAGTCTGGGATTGGCGGTTGCCATACCAATTTCCACTTATTTAGCTGCAAGGTATTTTGTGATTAAAGAAAATAACGGTGAAACAACACCCGTGAATACATCGGGAAACAAAAAATAAGTCCTTTAAGGTGCGGTCATTGTTGGTGGAGGGACTACATTGTTAATCGGAGCCGGTGGTGAAGGCGGTTGAGGAATAGATCCGCTACCTTCTGTAACATTATTTATTGGCACATCTGAATTTTCGGTTACATTATTAATAGGTGGGCCATTATAAATAACATTATTGATAGGATAATCTTGAACCGGAATTATTTGATCTTGTTTGGCGACTTTATCACAAGGTACTGGACGACCGATAACGATTCCCTGTAGAGCGTTGGTCGCTTCTCCATCACAATCTTTATCTCCACAAATACACCATTTGCCTTTATTTGCTGTCTCATCCCTCCAACGGTAATAAATCGGTTCATCGTTGTCGTTTGCTCCAAAATATATCTTTCCACGACCAACACCGCATGGCTTATCTTTGTGCTTGCAATCATAGCTCTCGTAATCACCACTGTCTCGGGTATCATGTGCGTGCCCATCGTTAGCCGAGTCGATTACATAAACAGAATATTGCGTGTATCCATGAACTTTTGACGGCTCCGGTTTAGAATCAATAAACATTACATGGCCGGTTGAGCCCTCACTGTAGCACGACTTATCGTGATTGTATTTGGAAATAATCATATCTCCGGGTTGCGCATCGGACATGTGCTCTATCTTGATCCAGCACTGATCATAACTATCGATACTCGTGTCCTGTTTTTTAAAAAATCGATAAAAATCTGAAGCCAACGGTCGATTTGCCTTGTCGTGCTGTTTGCGATCCGCCTCTATTGGTGAATAATAATAATCCGGTAAACCTTGATTAATCGCATAGCCTCCTAGACCAGAACAATCTGTGGAATAATGCCCATCTGACTCATTCATGCCATCAGTGACTTCATAATGATGGGCATAGGTTGTTTTTTTAATTGAATTTAAAATACTATGGTACTTGTCGAGTAGTGCAGAGACCGGATCTATCCTTGCATCATTTTGCTGGGCATGTGCAGCCGAGATCAAGCTAGCCAAAAAACCACGTTCGTCATCATCCGAATCAACACGGGAAATCGGAGCGGGCACTTTTTTATTTTGGTCACCCCAAAGGCCGGTACAACGCCAATTAATTTTTGCTGTTTTATCAGCAGAAAATATTACACAAGCTGGTTTACATCCACTCATTTCACCTTTTAATTCACCAACATCAAGTTCAATCCAAATATCGCCATCATTGTCGCAGTAATATTTTTGTTTCAGGGTTCCCTCGTTTATACACTCACTATTTTGTGCTATTTCTTTAGCTTGACCAATGGTCAAGTCGCCGCACGTATCATCCATTGATTGTTTTTCATCAAGTGCTCCGCATTCTTTTCTAAAAAATGCCCACTCCTCGCAGGTGACACCATGAGGTAACTCACAATAGCCGATTTGACTACCATCTTTTGCGGTTTTGATCTCTAAAACACCCCCTTGTTCTGAGCAATAAACAGATGCGGGGTTTGCTATGCCTGTCGCATTGTTCTCATGCGGGGATACCATATTGATATGAGCTTCCATGATTGGCTTTTTTAATTCATATAAACCATACACAATAGTAATTACAGCTATCAAGACCACCGAAAGTATGGTCGCTATGATGGCTGCCGGAAAAATCAAGGAGCTATTTTTATTATTTATCATACAAAAATTTTTAAAATGTTAAAAAATATTTTTAATTATTGTCCAACTCGGCGATGATCCTCATTTCTTTTTCCATTATTTGAATAAATAAATCATGATCACCGCTTTCGGCTGCTTTGCGTTTTTGTAAAAATAAGTCGTGGAGTTGTTGTAAAAAACTCATTACTTTTTCTTGAGTTTGTTTAGATGGATCCGGGATTTGCTCCATAACCTTTAAAAACTCAGGATCTGCATTTGGTACAACTTTGATAATAAACTCTGTATTCATATTATTGTTCTGGTTCTATTAATGGATTATGAACATTTAGATGTAAAATCATCATCGCGTTACCTTGACCCAAACGTGTAAATCTAAAATCATAATCAACCTCAGTTCCTAGGACGTGAGATTCACGAGTCAACATTTGCTGAGCCTTTTCTTTTCCGTATTTTTTAGCTAAGTGTGCTTGAACAAAAACCAAATACATTTCCATGGCTTTGTTTATGCTTTGCAATTTAGCCTCTTTAGCTTCATCGATAAGTTTTTGACGTTGCGATAAAATTCGTATTTTCATTAATTTAATGTTTTCCTCTTTTTGTTGATCAGTCATTTTTTTCCAAATCTTTGGTTCTATGTGCTCGCCTATTTCTATCGCGTGCCACACTTCTTTATCAATATTGGGATCCGGGATTGGTATTGGTAAAATAATTTGAAAATCATCAACTCTGCCGATAAATCTTGATGAGTGTTGATTTGATACAATCAAAAACCGTAGATCTTTTTGGTAAATCGCACCTTGCTCAGAAGGCATTGTGCTAATAACTTGATTAATAAGTTCTAAATTGTGATCAGCTGTGTCTTGATTTATTGTGAGCAAACCATTTAATAAAGAATCTACCCTATCATCAAATGAAAAACTTTTCGGATCTGATTCGGGAGCTTGTTTTACTTTATCTTGTTTTGCATCAAGTGTAATCAAACCAGAGATATTTCGTGGTCTTAAAACATTTTCAACTTCCTGAAAAACTTCTGACCTTTGCGAACCCTGGACTTGATTCAATACATCGGCCACAACAGCAGATTCTATTTTTTGTTTGATATTTTTATCTTGAAAAGCAAGATTCGCAATATCTGTTGGTTGAATGTTTGGCTGAGCTTCTGTTTTGGGATAGTCAATCGGCGGACCGGTTGGACTAAAACGCTCTGCTAATGACGGAGGCCAATTTCTACTCCAAGCATCAACCATGGGGCGGTTTTCATCCAATCGTCGCATGTCGTCTGCCTCAAATG
>JAHJSR010000005.1 GCA_018830085.1 Patescibacteria group bacterium | reverse complement strand
TGGGATATCTTTTGTTATTTCAAAACTGTCAGTGAATGGGATGAAGCTGCGAAAATCTAGTGGTCTAAAGATCTTGCCCTTCAGTCTGTCGTTTTTTTCCATCACTACCTCGCTTTGATGCATTGTATTTATCAAACGGCGTGTTTTTGGTCAATAAAAAAAACGTCATAAGACGTTTATTGAGACAAGCTCTTTGACAAGCCGTTTGTGGCTTTTTCTGTAATTTGATTATATTCCCAACTTACTATGGTTATAACGACCAAAGTGTCTGCAAAAGCAGGTAAACCTAGCAATAGGTACAGGGAATGGAGTTTGCTGCACCCAAGCCAAAAGCCGGTAGCTAATATCATCGATAGAATCAACCATTCACACATCTGACCAATACGCAACTTGAGATACTTTTTAGCAGGCACTTCATCGATGAATTTTTGATTAATTACATCCTGGATTTTGGTTTTGTCATCATATAGGAAGTGCAGTTGCTTACCTAAGAAGTAAAACAACGCCGCGCCAAGAGATCCAAGTGCAAGGATTGTGATTGCATCGGGTTCCAAATTAAAAGCTGACGGATCCACCAAAATGAACATGGTTAGGATGGGTACGCTGCTACCAATTAGAATCCTGATTCCTATTAAGATTCTATATTGAGTCGTTTGGTTCAGTTTTATAAATTTGGAAGTTGTGGCAAAGGCTTTGGCAATTTTTTGGAAAATTTCACCAACCATTAGTTACCTCCCGTAAAAAGAGCAGGGGCATTATGTTTGCTTTTTGCCTCACTGTCAACACGGTAGCTCTATTATCGTGAATCTGTGAATACAACATTACACGCGATTGCTCAAATTGCGGATTCTGATCCTGAGCTTGCTAAAAGGCTTTCTGATCAATTACTGAGCAGTGAAGCGACACGCCCTTTGCTCGAAAATCATAATAGTTTGTCCATGAGAAGAATTCCGACAAAGCTCATCTGATACACTCAAGAATTCTGAGTGTTTTTTATTTAAATTCGCACTTAAAGCATTTTTGTGCGTTTTCGGTAGTGATTTTGCAAATTTCTTCGTAGGTAATGCCTTTTATGTCGGCAATGAATTGAGCTGTATGCCTGACATGTGTCGGCTCATTACGTTCACCACGAACTGGTACGGGTGCGAGCCATGGGCAATCTGTTTCCACAAGAATTTTATCAAGGGGCATGTTTTTTACGATACTTGAGAGAATATCTTCTTGTTCTGTGGTTTTGCGTGGTTTAAAGGTTACTATCCCACCTATGCCTAAAAAACATTCTAGATCCAAAAGTGCTTGGGCTTGCTTCCAAGTACTGGTAAAGGAATGCATAGTGATTCTTAAATTTGGATGATCGGTTCGTGCTTTTTTTATCATGTTCAACATATCCTCTTCGGCATCGCGCATGTGAACGATGAGAGCCTTGTCGAGTTTTGCCGCCAAGTCTATTTGATCTTGAAAAACTTTTTGTTGATCGGCTTTGCCTTTTTCTACGTCAGAGCAATCTTCGTTTATGCGATGGTAGTCAAGTCCACACTCCCCTATTGCCAGTACGCGGGGCGATGATTTAACTAGTTCTTCCATGATATTTATATCAAACGGTTCATCTTTAGATCCTATTTCATCTTCATCTTCGTGTTCACTGGTAACATGTTCCGGATGATAGCCAACCGATGCCCAAGTATCAGGATGTTGATCTGCGTATAAAATCGCATTACGGCTGGTATTGATAGCCGTTCCCACGGTAATTGTTTTAACATCAAATTCAGCCATGCGAGAATGGACTTCGGATCTATCATCATTGAATTTTGCAAAATGAAGATGTGAATGAGTGTCTATTAACATAATATGTCTGAATCTTGGTTAAACGCGATGATAATAAATATTATAACTATTTTTAATAGTCATGTTATTTGATGTTTGGATGTTATAAAAGTATTCCCAGCAATCCAAGAAAGACTTTATAAATTGCTGTAGCTATGATTGATTGGTCGAGATAAGTTACAACAAAAGGTATGATTTTAAAAGTTTTTATTACCCAGATAACACCACCCATGACGACTATGCCTTCGATAAGACCAACCAATGCTCCAATCAGATGATTGGCAGATTTCATGAAAGGGATTTTAGCGAGGAAGTCGTAGGTTTTGTCCAAAGCGCTAAAAATCCAGCCCATCAAGCGGTCAACCAAGACAAAGATTATCAAAAACATTGCTATCTTAGCCCAACCCTCGGGCATCAACCATGTTAAAAGCGGTGCTGCTGCCACGTACCAAGCACGGGCGGCAACAAAGCCGATTACTGCACCAACGATGCGTCCAAGTGCAACAATAAAGCCATCTTTGAGTCCTAAACCAATAAAGGCGAGGAGGAGCAAGAGAAGAACCAAGTTAAATAGAGTCATAATTTACGGGTTGGGATTGAGTAATCATGATGATTGTTTATATTATAGCATACGGATTTTAATTTAATTCAATTTTTTTTATACATTCTTTAACTAGATTATCTAAAATAGAATAATATTCTTTACAGACCTCTACTGAATCGTTTTCTTTTTCTACTAAAAACATATGTCGAACTTATCAATAATTATTCGAAATACAAATACCTTTTTTACTAAATTTATTACGTATTACTCACGTGACACTCCTTGCAGAGTTTAAATATGCATTTATGTAGTGATCAAATTTTTTAGCGAATCTATTTTCTTTAAGTTTACCCAAAAAAAATTTAGCCTCTTCTAAGTTGAGTTCTGTTGCGGTCATAATGTATCTATATGTCTCTACTCCCCCAATCTTGGAAATAAGATCTTTGGCTCCGGTAAATCTGACCCGGGTTCTAAACCGCCCCATTTTTTAAGATCCGTGAATTTAGTTTGGTGGATGATGTTTGGATTTTGACCAAGCTGTTTGATGATGTCTGCAGAAATTTTTGGCATGACCGGCTCGATCATCCAAGCAACATTGCGACAGAATTCTAGTAGCGTATAAAGCACGAGAGCTGTTTTTTCTGGATCTTCTTTTATTAATTTAAAAGGTTTTGTCTCTTCGACTAAGCGGTTGGCAAGAATTAGTGAAGCGCCTTCACCATTCCAAATGGCTTCTAAAGCTAAGTCAATGCGGGCAGTTTTATAATATTCATCAACTTGTTGCCAGAGCGTTTCTACCGCCTCTACGTCACCCCAGGAAGAATCTGATAATTTATGAATCTGAGAATCTAAGCTGACCAACGGGACTTTGCCGTCAAAATATTTACGGGACATGTTTACGGCTCGGTTGAGCAGATTACCGAGCGTGTTTGCCAAGTCGGATTGATAACGTTCAGCAATACGGGCACGATCAAAGTTGCCGTCGTTGCCAAAGCCAATTTCGCGGAAAAAGAAATATCGGATAGCATCAAAGGGATATTCTTTGGCTAATTCTAGAGGATCAATAACATTGCCTAAAGATTTACTCATTTTTTGCCCTTCGATTGTAAAAAAGCCGTGAGCAAAGATTTGTTCCGGGAGTTTTGGTGATCCATCATCGTTTTGTAGAAGTGGGTCGTTTTTAGCCGCAGACATGATCATTGCCGGCCAAAGAGCACAATGGAATTTAATTATGTCTTTACCAACAAGGTGTAAGTTCGCAGGCCACCATTTTTTAAAAAGCTCATCGTCGGTTCCATAGCCAACAGCAGACATGTAGTTGATTAGAGCGTCGAACCAAACATAAATGCGTTGAGAGTCATCTCCTGGGACAGGGATGCCGCATGTAACTTTTTTAGCCTCGCGCGAGATGGAAAAATCAGCAAAGCCATTTTTTACGTAGCTGCGAATTTCGTTGAGGCGTTTTGGCGGTTGGATAAAGTTTTGATGATTATGAAAAAGCTGGAGGATGTCATCTTTGTAGGCAGATGCTTTAAAAAAATAATTTTCTTCTTGAACAAGGTCTAAATCTTTATTGGGATGAAGCGGACATCTATCGTCTTTGTTGAGTTCTGAATCGGTTTTAAAATCTTCGCATCCTACGCAGTAGTGGCGCTCGTAAGTATCTTTATAAATATCACCGGATTTTTCGACTGCTTTCCAAAAACGATCCACAGCTTTGTGATGTCGCTCTTCGGTCGTGCGAATAAAATCATCAAATGATACGCCGAGTTCCTTCCAGGTATTCTCCCAGATTGCTGCCATTTCATTTAAATATACATCCAGATTTTTACCTGATTTTTCTGCAGCTACAACACTTTTTTGACTGTTTTCGTCAGTACCGGTCAAAAAGAAAGTATTATCCCCTCTTAGGCGATGAGCTCGTGCCAATATGTCAGCGGCAACCGTTGTATAAGTTGAGCCGATATGTGGCTTGTCGTTGACGTAATAAATTGGGGTAGTGATGTAATACTTCATAACAATTTTTTATATTCGATATGCAAAAAAGATACAGTTTTGTGTAATTTTAGTCAATTTTTAAGATTTTGATGCCTCGGCTGTTAATGTGCTTTGCGATGTCTAGAATTTCTTTAAATTCATGGTCAATATCACTTAGTTTAAAGATTTCATTATTAATCAGCACATGCGGATCAACATGACGAAATTTTTTAGGTAAAATCAGGTCAGTTTCAGGAAGATTGCTAAAATCCAATTTTGTTAGCGCTCTCAGAATAGATCTTATTTCTGAGTTGTTGATATTTTCTAATTTTTTAGTAACATGATTGTCGTCATTTAAAAAGTCTTGATTAGTAATATAGCCAAGTTTAATGGCTATTTTTAAAGCTTTGGCAAAATAATAATATCTATTTGTACCCTCTGATGCGCCCCAGTGTGTTTTTTGTATATTTAAAACTTCTTCAGAGAATTTACGAGCTGTTTTTTGATCGGTGAAAGTTATTTGATTATCATGGATAGACAGGTCTTCTAAAAATTTCGGTACTTTTTCACTCGCCATTTCACGCAATGAGTAATCAATACGGTCGGCAGAGAGATTGTTGTTTTCTGATTTTAATAAAGGAAATTGATCATGATTTAATACGTCTTCCAAGTCATAACCATGTTTTAACAAAATGGATGGCACATCACTTTGGCTTAATATTTTTATGGCGTGTTGGTCGTGATAGTTTTCTTTGGCAATTGTGTTTGGATCCAAAAAGTCGTAAACATGAGAAAAAGCCATGTGCGGTGCGTCGTGCAACAGGCCGGCTAGTTGGTTTTTTTCATCAGCTCCTAATAAACGCAATAAAAGCATCACACCGACTGTGTGTTCGTATCTTGGAAAACCTTTTTTGTGATAATATTTGTCCGGGACTCCGAGTTGATTAATTTTTTTTAGACGATTTAGAGCTTGAGAATTAATTATTTCAATAAGTACCGGATTATCGATTAAGCATTCTCCGTATAGTCTATCTTTTATGTTTAAAGTTTTCATTAATTGATCTTAGATAATCATAACCGATGGGTCAAACATTGAATTCCTTTAATTTCATTTCCCACCATTTTTTAACTGCTTCTGGATGATTTTTCGTCCCCTCTTTCCTTAAGAAATCCATTTTTTCTTTAAAGACTTGATGGTGTTTTTTTAGATTTTCGGGACTTTGCAATGCCCACTTGATATGTTTTAGCTCAGTTTGTTCTTTTTTATTTATAAACTCAGGGTCATGATAACGGTTTGAGGTGACATCAAAATCCATAGGTATAATCTTAAATGAACCTTTGAGTAATTTGTTGGCTATTTTTGTTACTCTTGGAACTCTGGTTTGCTCACAAAAAATGTTAATTTTTCCATGATCGGGGATTTTTTCTAAGAGTTTTTTACAAAAAATGATATTTTCAAGACTGGATAAGGATTTATTTTCAGGGATAAATTTCCAGGACTTGGTTTTGGCTTTAACAAAGCTTCTGTTGGCTAAAATTTTAAGATATTTGATGATTTCTTGCGCTTCTGTGCGTTTGTAAGGTTTAAAACAATCAGTTTTTCCACCCGTTGCAATTATAAGCGGTTTTGAGTTTGATAATGAGCTGATATCCCAAATTTTATTGAATACCATGTTTAAATAAAAACGGTAATTATCATCTTTAAAGAAGTTTTTTGGTATGCCGTATCCAAGTATTATAAAAGTTTGGTTCATAGTAAATTTATTGTATCATACTTGACTTTTTTGTGGATTTGTGATTGTTATATAGACAAGCCATCAATATTGGAGGAGGTGTTCAAATGAAGTTTCCCGCGGATTTTTATCAACAAATAAAGTTGCTCTATCCGGGTAACGAAGAGGTGCTCGCAGCCGTTAAGGAGGGTGACATTAGGAAGGTTGGTGATTTTCTTGAGAAAGAAGATCGTGTGATTTCTGCTCCTGAGTATATCATTGGTATGTTGGATGCGGGTGGATTTGTAAAATTGCGCGTTGAAATGGTGCGATTGGCAAGACAGCGAAGTTTGTACAATAGATGGTGTGAGCTTGTTGCCGATCATTATTACGCGCCTGTTGGTGGTTAGCTGCTCGACTCGTCTTGAATAAGGCGAGTTTATTTTTTTAAATAGATTGATTGTTGTTTTAGGATATGTTAATTGTATTTATAAGGAGGTTTTTAATGGCCACTATTGGTGAATTCAGAGAGTTGCTTGATAGGTGTTGCAAAGGTATTAAGCACACAGGAGCCACAGAAGCCTGGAAAAAAGGTTTTTGGGACAAAATAAAAGAAGTGGATATGGCTATTATGGAAGACTTTAGTAAGTGTGCGCAGGAAACATCTCTTTTGGCTGATGATGTTAGGCTGGGTGCAGGTGCGGCACAGGCTTTTGCTGAATTGCAGGATTATCTCAAAAAAAATCGAACTTTCTCATCTGCCTCGCTTTTGTAAGCGGGGTATTATTTTAAAAAAAATAAAACCGACCTAAAGTTGGTCGGAGGAATGGATAGACGCCTATCCGGCGAGTGCTACAAGCACATCATAACGTACAGTGGATCCAGGTTTTTTTTGACCAGATTCGGTCTTCCTGGGAATGGAGGGCTGTTGGGATTCGGCCTCGGAATCATTGGTGAGCCGGAGTTGAGCACATACAGAACTCCGTCGTGAATCTGTGCGGCGACGGGTCCATCGCTCTGACTACCGTCGTTTAGAGTCATATCGATAGGAGTGAGTCCATCTTGAGGTCTCCACCCATTGAGATAACCGACGACGTGTTGTCCGTTTGTTGTGACGACAGTGCCTTTGCGGAGTGCGCCACAAC
>JAHJSR010000128.1 GCA_018830085.1 Patescibacteria group bacterium | reverse complement strand
CGCTGGATCATGACCGGCAACTCGATTACCAACTCATACATGGAATATTTTATTCCGGCTGGTTATGGTATTAGTTCTGTGAATGAAAAATATTATGATTATCGTTTTGGTCTATTTAAATTCAGCTTGCAACAATCTGATGTGGGCACAGCTTGTAAGTGGAATCCAGGCTGGGCAGGTTTAGACTTCCCGGCAGTTACCCAATCCGAGGGCATGGATTTCTCATGTGAATCTTATTTGCAACAAATCCAATCATCATCACAACAATTTGTAAGTAAATTCAACACTGATTTTGATGGAATTGTAGATAGGACATCTGAACAACTTTATTCAACAGCCGAAGGTCGTCCAATTAAATTAAAATGTGCAATACCTGGTCAAGATTCTTGTTTTTATAAATATTGGGATACTGGTTATAATGATGAAAATCAAGACTCTTTCTCATGGCCCGAAACAGTTAACAGCAATGATACGGAAAAGTTTAATTTCCGCGAACAGTACAAATCATATTATGCTAAGGAGTGTCGCACCAGTGAGCCTTACTTTGGAATTCGCGCCATGTTCCAAAATGTTGATCCAAAAGAGAACGCATTGAACCCAGAAGAGGTAAGTAATTCTGAATTTGATGGTCCATGGCAATTTGTAGGATTCTGGATGACGACTTGTATGCCTACCAGCCGTCCAAGTAATCCAGCTTGGTTGTACATGCGCATGGACGAGGTTATCGCCGATGTTTGTCACGAAGTGGGTCAGGTCATCGCACCAAATACCCGCGAGAGCACAGCTTTTGCTGATCGTGTCTGGTCGCGTGGCAACTTCTTATTACCGGTATTAGGTCTTGAGTACACATCGAGACATGAGCCATCCGGATCAGCTCTGGCCACAGGTAAAATTGGTAGCGAGCCAATGCTTATGGGCGCATCGGTTCCAACTTCCGGAGCTAATGGTAAAATGCCAACCTTTGTTGATTCTGGTACTGGCGTGGCTCCATATTTAAATCCACAAAATAACTGGGTTCCTTTAACCAATCTTTTTGCTCGTGTCTATAAGATATGGCGTTGGGA
This sequence comes from Patescibacteria group bacterium, assembly GCA_018830085.1. Classification (GTDB taxonomy): domain Bacteria; phylum Patescibacteriota; class Patescibacteriia; order 2-12-FULL-60-25; family 2-12-FULL-60-25; genus MWCR01. Next base: position 2,819 of record JAHJSR010000128.1, on the reverse strand, counting down.
GCCAAGCACTGTCTCAAAATATGATTGGGCCTGTGTTGATGGTCCTCTAAAAGGTAAACTTTGTGACCCTTGGTCAAATGCTTATAATGGTTTGCGCGCTTGCGGAGGCTATTCGACTTGTAATACAGATATTGATCCTGATCTTAAAAATCAAAACTGGCGTTGTAATACCTTATCCGGTGTAAACCGTGGTTTAAGTTGTGGTAAAGAGACTTACCCAGCACGTAATACGGATCCAATCTGCCACAATGCAGCTGTTGCTTACAAAGAAAATCCCGAAAATCTTAATGATCCTATTTTGACTCCGCTGTATGATGCTTGTGTCGAGGGTTATAAAGCCTCATTCAAGATCCCGCTAAAAGACTTTGGCTATTGCGCTGAATTTATAACAGCAGGTGGAAGAACTTGGAAATTTGAGTGTAAAATGGACGTTGATTCTAGTTGGGGATGGGACGATGATACAGCCGTATTGCCATTTGAAGTTTTCAAATGTACCAACATTGATAGGTCATTTGTTGTACCAATGAAGGGGCAGGTAAATGATAATGCGCCGGCTGGCTCAGCGACGGTTAACTACTGGCCTATGTGGGAAGTTGCTGCCAATTTTATGTTAGTCAATATTTCTGCCGCAACTACTGATTTGGATTACACTAAACACACTGCAAATTGTAATGCTGAAAAAATTGCAGGGATATTCCCTGATATAGTTAAAACTAATACCGTCTTTCAGGGTGATATTTGGGATATTAACGCAAATCAAGTAGTTGGCAGGATAGAAGATGTAGCAAATGAATTCTTAGCACAAAAGGATTATCCTTTGGGGTTTGAATTAGGTTTCTGGGATAATGATCGCATAAATCCATTGCGTGTTAACACCTGCGGATCCCGAGCTGTTAATCCTGGTGAACGTTGTGGCGTACCAAGTTCCGAATCTCCAGATTGTCCAAGAGAAATAGCGGTTTGTGGATCACAGGCACACAAGGATGCTGTTTGCGGACAGGGTAAGCCATGCCCACAGGTTGCTTCCGGAAATGCTGATTACTATCCTGATGGAACACCGGCTTGTAGTAAGTGTGTTAAAACAGATCCGGGGGATGCCAATAATCGTAAACTCTATCCCGGAACAGGTTATTGCCAAGGCTTTAACCCACTCTCACGTTGTGAAGAGAATAGTGATTGTGTGTTCACTGATTTTGAATTCTGGGGTGCGCATGATAATGGCGATGCAACCGGCTCAGATTGGGTTGATGCTAATGGAGAATTGATTTATTACAATAATGATACTCAGTTTACATTTGACCCAACGCCTAGAGTTCCTGATGTGAGATTACCAACACTGACCGGATTAAATGCAGAATACTTTTTCCCAGCCGTGCTGACAAACTTTGGTTCTTTGTATGTTCTTGATAATGGTAAGAAAATCTCGATGGATAATGGGATGTTTAATCCTAGTACTAAATGCCCCAACCGCGCGTTCCAATATCTGTGTGAAGCAATGTTTTCCGATGATCCTAATCAAATTTTTTCAAGTTCGGATGACAATATAGAGGATTCATACTTAACATGTCTTCAGTGGTGCAAGGCAAGCGCATTCCTTGTTCCAAATAGTTATGCCGCTGGTATAGAAGATACCGCCTATGCAGAAGCTTTGAATCCTGGCAGGTATCGTGCAGCTGCTGTTGCTCCTTTTGCTGTAAATCCATTGCCACAAAATTTAAAATCCATGAGTGTTTGGAGCTTAGTGTTTCCTGGCGGTTTTCCAATCCCTGGTCAAATAGCAGATTTATATCACGCGCATTGGTTGAAAGGTATTCTGTTTAGGGGGGCGTTCGGCGGTAAAGATGTTGAACCTGGTGATGATCCTTACCAAATGGGGACGGCTTTCCCAGATACTCCGATTGTCAGCAATATTGCTGCTAGTCACTTTTATAATCAAGTTGATCCTAATGAGCCAGGGGGTGAGCTAAATCAAAGAATTGGACAAGCAACCGATGCCACAAACGATAGAAAATATCTAAACACACCATTCCCTTGGGATTCTTCCAGATTATATTTTACTAGTATCTTCCCACTCATTAATGATAGCTACAATAATCCTGTTCCATTAAAGAATGCTTCTTGGGGTTTTGGTAACTGGGAAAGTTGGATGGCATTCAATGATATCTGGGCAGGTTATGGGATGTCAGAAAAATTAATTGAGTTATTCCAGGGTTATATTGATAGTTATAACGGAACAATTACCGATGCTAAAGAACAAGAGAGAGCGAGACAAAAGTATTATGATCAATACATGATTGATCTTAAGGAAGAATTCTTTGATAAGACTGGTTGGGGTACATTTATGAAACCAGATGAACCCAAATTACAGCTTTTCCCAGGAGCGGTTCCTGCCGCTGTACCTAATCCGGACATGAATTCACAATACAAGGATAGTTTTTATGTGTTTATTCCTGGTCACTGTGAACCGCCTCAGGGAGGTACTGACATAGATACAATTTCCGGTAATCTGATGGATATTATGTCAGTAGCATCTCAGGGCAAGCTGGATGCTGACGATATTCCTCTGGGTCCGGCAGTCGGTCGACCGTTTTGGTCTGAAGATCCAACAAGTTATAATAATCCTGTTGGTGTTACCGCAGGTATAAATCCGTGGGAATCATGGACTGAGATGCATAAAAACTACAATTTTGATGAACCGGATGAAAATAAAACAAACTTTACAACAAAGGGATATGGTACGAGTGAGGTTTATCGCCATAACTGGACCCCTTCCTATGTGTTGCAAGACTTTAATATTGATGCACAATCAATCCCCATGG
>JAHJSR010000047.1 GCA_018830085.1 Patescibacteria group bacterium | reverse complement strand
GGCGATACCTACAAGCACCTTTAGGGATTGAAATTAATAAACAAATAGATCGACTTTTATACGATACTTGGCCGCGATAACGTAAGAAGTGAGGGGGTGAACCCTATGAATATTAAACAAGAAGTTCTCAAGGCATTTAGATTTTTTATAGTAGGAATAACAAGTTTTTTAATACAAACGACTATCTACTTCGTCTTCACAAGAATGCTTTTTACTGATGTACCGGCTATAGCTTCCTACATGCTCGCAATTGCCATCACGGCAATTCAAAATTATTCCATGCACAGAACTTGGACATTTAAAGATCAACGTATGGCACAAGGCACGGCTAGGCGATTCGTTAATGTTCTTATTATCGGTTACTGTTTAAACTCGGTTGTCTTTTATTTTTTACACCATATTTTAAACATATATGACCTATTGGTAATGATAATCACAGGTTTATTATATCCAATCTATACCTTTATCGCTCATCGTATTTACACATTTCACCATGCTCCAAAAAGTCTATTCGACAAGATTGTACGTAAGCGTGTCAATTCTGTATAATACAAGTCATTATGGGAGGAAACAATCACTCAGAACGTAAAAATATTCTAATTACCGGCGGTGCTGGTTTTATTGGATCACATCTTTGCGATGCTCTAATAAAAGATGCAAATGTTATTTGTATCGACAATTTTATAACTAGCTCGGTTGCCAACATAGATCATTTATTGAGAGAGCCGAGTTTTGAGTTCATCAATCACGACATTACTCAGCCATTACATCTAGAAAGATATCCGGAACTTGAGCGTTTTAAGGTTGCTTACAACGGTATTCAGGAGATTTATCATTTAGCTTGTCCAATTTCAAAAAGGCATTTTAATGATTTTAAAATAGCTACAGTTTTAACCAATTCAATTGGTGTCAAAAATGTGCTAGACGTAGCTGTCGCGCATCAGTCAAAAGTTCTTTATGCCTCATCTAGTGTTTTATATGGTGACAGGCGTGATGAGCCAGGTTTGGTTAAAGAAACTGATGAGTGCCGTCTTAACCACCTAACTACAAGGGGTGCATACGATGAGGGTAAAAGATTTTCCGAGGCCATCTTGCAGACTTATGCTGATGTATACGGTTTAGATGTTAAAATTTCAAGAATATTTCGTACATATGGCACAAGAATGAAAATTTTTGATGGTAATCTTATTCCGGATATGATTTTAAACGCTTTGGATGGTAATGATATTATAATTTCAGGAGATGAAGAAACTCACACATCACTTGCTAATGTAAAAGATGTCGTTGATGGTTTATTGCGTTTGATGTCTTCGCCTATCGATATCACTTTAGTAAATCTAGGATCAGATAAACAAGTTCGTTTGGTTGGAATCGCGCAGAAAATCTTAGAAATCACGGGTTCAGAATCAAGGGTTAGATTCGAGCCTCATGTTCCAAATTACATTGATGCTGGATTGCCGGATATTTCACGCGCCAAAGATCTGTTAGGCTGGGTGCCGCTAGTTCAAATAGATCAAGGCTTGCGGGAGATGATTGAATACGCAAACTCCAATAAAAACCTTGTATCTTTTTAATAATAAATTTATATAGTTATGTCTGCGATATTTGATAAAAAAAACGTAATCGTTACAGGAGGTGTTGGTTTTATCGGCTCTCACTTATGCGAAAAACTTTTAGCCGAAGGTGCTAGAGTAATCTGTATTGATAATCTTATTTCCTCGTCACTTAACAATATTGATTTTTTACTTAAAAATCCGGATTTTGAATTTATTCGTCATGATATAAATACGCCATTTAATCCCGAACAATACCCCGAACTTGAGAGATTTAAAATATCGTTCCAAGGAGTTCAGGAGATATATAATTTAGCTTGTCCCATGAGTCCAAAAGGGTTTGAGCAAACAAGAATGCAAACTCTTTATGCAAACAGTATAGGTATAAAGAATATGTTGGACGTGGCTGTAAAGTATAAAGCTAAATTTCTACATACATCGTCGTCTACAATTTACGGCCCTCGTCCTAGTGATAATCATAAGCTCAAAGAATCAGAGCTTGGAGCTGTTGATGTACATGGCGCGCGTGCCATGTATGATGAAGGAAAGCGTTTTTCAGAAACCGCTTGCATGACTTATCAATCAGTTCATGGGGTTAATACAAAAATAGCGCGCATATTCCGCACGTATGGTCCACGTGAAAGATTGTTTTCTGGGGAGATGGTTCCAGATTTTATTGTTAACGCTTTAGATGGCAAGGATATCGAAATTTATGGTGATGAGACTTTTACGACATCTCTTTGTTATGTAACGGATGTTGTTGATGGTTTATTAAAACTCATGGCCAACGATAGTGACATTGGGCCTGTTAATATTGGTAGTGATATAGATATGCCTTTGGTAGAGGTTGTGCGTCATATTTTGGAGATGACTCAATCTCAAAGTCGTATAGTTTTTCAGCCATCACTATTATTTATGACGCCTCTTGGGTTACCTGATTTATCCTCCGCTAAAGAAAAGTTGGGTTGGATGCCTTTGGTACCGCTTGATGAGGGATTAAAGAAAATAATTGATTACACAATGGCTTATAAAAATTTAATGACTGATTTTGGTAAAACGGCAGCGCCTACAGCTCCATCACCAGATCAGCCGATGTCCTAACGTTTTTGTATTTTAATAGACAGTTTTTGTATTTTTCTGTAGGCTTATCCACATGAAGGTGATTGGCATTATTCCTGCGTACAATGAAGGAGAAAAGGCTTTAGCAACCGCTAAAGCTTGTTTAGAGTATGTTGATTATATTATTTTAGTTGACGATGGATCTAATAAAGATATAGCTCAAGAAGAAAGTCAAAATATCACGTATTTGCGCCACTCGATTAACCGCGGTCAAGGTGCGGCGCTTAGAACGGGTACTACAGCAGCCCTTAATATGGGAGCAGATATTATTGTTCATCTTGATGCGGATGGTCAACATGACCCTGCGCAAATTCCAGAATTATTAAAACCATTGGTTGACAATGAAATTGATGTTGTTTTTGGTTCACGTTTTATGGGTATCGAGCCACAAGGTATGCCAAAATCTCGACGTATCTTACTGTGGTGCGGTCGTTGGTTTAATACATTTGCACAAGGTATACCGCGTACAGTTACTGATCCTCAGAGTGGCTTTAGAGCAATCAGGGCAACCATCGCAGATCAGATCAACTTTAAGCAGGATAGGATGGCGCATGCGTCTGAGATTCTTCGTTTAGTTACGCGTTCAAATTTAAAATGGCAAGAGGTTCCAGTTAGGGTTTTTTATACAGAAGAAAGTCTAAAAAAAGGTCAAAAAAATCTAGATGCACTCAAAATAGCTTGGCAGTTATTTATTGGTGCTTTTACCCGCTAGTTGAATAGTTTGCTCCGACTAAGTAAGATGAATATATGTTGATACAAGTCTTACTTATATTTGGTTTTTGCTTCGCCATTTGGATTACCTGGAAACGGTATGGTCAAAATGCAATTTCGCTTAAGGAAGCCATTTTATGGTCTATTTTATGGTTGGGTGGAGTATCGGTTACATTGATTCCCAAGATCACTGAGCGTCTTGCCTTGCTCTTTGGGGTTGGTCGTGGCGTAGACTTGATTCTGTACTTAGCCGTTGCTATACAATTCTTTTTAATATTTAAACTATTTGTTAACAACGAAAAATTAGAAAGAATCCTCACTAAAATCGTTCAAGATGGTGCGCTAACCGGTAGTTCACAATCTCCTAAAAATAATACCAGTCTTACTGACCTGGATAAAAAATAATATGGACTCAGAAAATCAACCCATGGTAGATATTATTATCGTCTCTTGGAATCATGCAAAATTTTTGCCAGCACTTTTTGAATCACTCTCCAAAGTAAATTATCCTAAATCTTTTTTGAGAGTTCATTTAGTCATAAATAAAGATGGTGATGGATCTTTTGAGGTGGCTCAGTCGGCAAAAACTCTGTTAACCAACGTAAATGAATTTATAATTCATGAACCGCATGCCAACTTGGGTTTTTCCGGGGGTAATAATTTAGCAATAACATGGTCGGCACAACGTGATGGTGAGTTTGTCTATTTATTAAATCCTGATACAACAGTAGATCCGGATTTTTTAAACAACGCAATAAAAATTTTTAATAAATATCCAAGAGTTGGTTCTGTGCAGTCATTATTGTTACGTGGCAACACCCCCGAGTATATAAATTCAATCGGCAACAAATTGCATTTTTTAGGTTTTGGTTATTGCGGTGGTGACATGCAAGACATATCCCATGTACCAACAGAGCCGCAAGAAATTGGTTATTCATCAGGTGCTGGTGTACTTATATCTCAAAAGGTTCTGTCAGAAGTTGGTCTTTTAGATGAAACTTTGTTTTCTTACCATGAAGATTTGGATTTGGGTTGGCGTATTATGTTGGCTGGATATAAAAATATTTTTGCCCCTGATAGCGTGGTTTATCATTTTTATGAGTTCAGTCGTTCGATTCAAAAGTGGATGTTGATGGAGCGTAATCGTTGGATAGTCGTTTTAAAAAATTATTCTTTTTTCACGTTGCTGATATTGTTACCATCGCTGATTGCAACCGATGCTGCAATTTGGACATTTTCTTTAAAAGGTGGTTGGTTTTGGCAAAAAGTAAAAGCCATGAGCTGGTTTTTAAAACCTTCATCTTGGAAATACATAATTAATGGTAGACTGCACATCAAACAAATCCGCAAAGTTAGTGATGCAAATATTTTAAGTATAATGACATATAAAATAGAGTATCAGGAATTACGTAGCGGCTTGGCAGAAAAAATAGCCAATCCATTTTGGAAAGCACTTTATACAGCTACAAGAATCATTATTAAATAAATATATGAGAGTTGTACACATCTGTTGCGTTGGTCCCCAGGGTGGGGGAATGGGAAAAGTAGCCGACAAGGAAGTCAGATTGTTGATTAAAAAGGGTGTGGAGGCTTGGCTTATCTGTCCACAAAAATGTGATACATCGTATGAGCATGTAATAAAGCTACCTTCTCTTCGTTTGGGTAATGCTTCACGTTTGCAGGGCTTATTAGAACGATTAGAGGATGCGGATATTGTTCATTTGCATTATCCATACTATGGAACTGCAGGTTTGATTGCTCGTTTAAGAATGACAGGTAAAATTAAACGTTTGGTTATCACTTTGCACATGGATGCAACAGCAAAAGGTTTAAAAGGTTGGATTTTTAATTTGCACCGCAAATACATGCAACCTCAAATATTAAAGGCTGCAGATGAGCTGTACGTTTCTTCTAACGATTATGCTGCTTCTTCATCATTTTCTGACCTAATAACCAATCAAGATAAACGTGTTCTTGAATTGCCATTTGGTGTAGATGTTGATGCTTTTTTTCCAGCGCATCCATCACGATCAGAATTTGGTGTTCCGGACGATGCATATTTAATAGGATCTGTTAGTGTTTTAGATAAAGCGCATGATTTCAAAGGAATTGACCTTTTAGTAAAAGCTTTAGCTCAATTACCAGAAAGAGCTCATTTGCTTATCGTGGGCGGGGGAGAATTGTTAAGTTTTTATAAAAAAATGGCACAAAAATTTGGTGTATCCAATAGGGCACATTTTATTGGTTTTACAGATAGAGCTCGTTTGATAAGGGCTTTGCAATCTTTAAATGTGTTCGCATTTCCAAGTAAAAACGGAGCAGAGGCATTTGGTCTAGCCATGCTGGAAGCTATGGCTTGCCAGGTTCCTGTGATTGCCAGTGACTTGCCCGGTGTAAGATCTGTAGCTAAAGACGCTGGTATTATTATCCCTCCCAATGATCTTCAGGCTCTGATAAATGCTTGTAATGGCTGTATGCAGGATACAGTTCTATGTGAAAAATTAGCTTCTTCGGCCAGAGCTAAAGCATTACAATATAGTTGGAATAGGCATATAGATATTTTGACAGAGCGCTATCAAAAATTATGCGTATAGCAATATTAGCCAATTCATTTCCTCCACAATCCTTGGGCGGTGCAGCTAAAATAGCCCGTGAACAAGCTGTCGGATTACAAGAACAGGGTTTTGAGGTTTGCGTATGGTTACCAGAGCCCTACAATACACATGAAGATATTTTAAATATAAAAACATTTAAACCGCAGACAACCTTTAAGTTTGTAGATTTAAACCATACTCCAAGGCTGTATCGTTTGATTTTTCATATAGAGGATTTGGGAGCTAATTTAAATGCTGTCGAAGAAATACGTAATTGGAAACCTGATATAATAATAACTCACAATCTCACAGGTTGTGGTTGGTCCACTGCGAAAATTTTACAGAAAACAGGAATTAAGTGGGTCCATTTATTGCATGATGTCCAAGCTTTTGAACCCTCCGGACAAATTTTTTATAATGAAAAAACAAGTTTTTTAAAAGCTATTTGGCGATGGTTTTGGTCATCGCGCAGAAAGGCTTCAATGGGAAGCCCGGATCTAGTGGTATCGCCTTCAAATTGGCTTTTATCTGAGCATATTAAACAAAGATTTTTTACTCAATCAAAATACCAAGTTGTACCCAACCCTTTGCCAGATGTTAATGGCTTCGAAAATGCGGAAATAGATGAACAACCAACAGTAGTCTTCGTTGGAAGATTGGAATTTGATAAAGGATTTGATTTGCTTTTACAAGCTTGGAATAGCGTTCAAAAATCTGTTCCAAACTGCAAGCTTAAAGTTATAGGCACGGGGAGTTTGAGATATTTACTAACCAAGGATGATCCCAGAATAATATTTTGTGGAGAGCTGGAGCATAATCAAGTTATGGAACAACTAAAAACTGCAAATGTTTTGGTTTTTACGTCGCGTTTATTAGAAAATTATCCGACTGTATTATTAGAGGCAATTTCATTGCGTAAAAATATTGTAGCAAATGATGTTGGCGGAGTTGCTGAATTATTAAATGGATATGGATATATTGTACCTCCGGGAGATTCGGCTCAGTTAAAACAAGCATTAGTATTGTCAATGCAAAATCCACCAAATACTGCAAAATGTTCTGAACTAATAAAAACACATGATCATAATAAGATCATGCGTCAATGGATAGAAATAATAGAGTCGCTATAAGCTACTCTTTAAAATCAAACACATAAATCATTATTTTGCCATCCTTTATCGACCATTCCTGATCGGCTAATAATGATATTTGCTCATTTAATTCACTAGCCTTCCACCAATAGTCATTAATGACCACAAAAACTAAATCGCTCTTACCTAATTTCGCAGCTTCTCTAACCGTATCCACAGAAGGATCCTCGTAAGTCATGCGTAGATAAGTTGCATATAACGGTCCACCGGTAGGGATTGGGTAAAAAAATACATCATCAGCATAACGTTTAAAACCAAATTCTCTAATAGCCGCAGCCGAGACGCTTTGATTTGATAAAACTGTATACTCCCGACCCGACGCCGTCCTATCTATCCAATGAACCGCATCAACGTCTGCCTGACCTGTGCTCCAGCCACGACTCGCTTGGGCAGCGTCATGTCTTGGTAATGTATTATGGGCATTAGCGGCGCCAATCCCGCCTATCATCAATATGGCTAGCAAAGAAACAATCGCTGGCGCTTTACGAATTCTTTCCACCACGAATCCCATAGCAGAAGCGCCACCTAATAAAAGTATAAACACAGCTATTTGTACCAAGCGTAATGCATAATCACCACGTTCATACTGAATTAAAAATGCAAAGTCGCTAACATTTTCTAAGAACCCTGCACTAAAGATTAAAATAAATGCAGATAATATTAATACGCCAATTAGTTTTCTTTCCTGTTTAACAAGATAAAATGACAAGATGGATAGGAGTAGTCCTAATAAAGGAAGACTCAAACCAATTAAACTTGCCCATGCTGGCCATAAAACATATTTATTTGATAACCAAGGTATAAGATTTAGTATGGGGTTGATCCAATTAGAAAGATGCAATATTTGTTGCAAACTCCAATCTATTTTTAAGCCGGACGTAAAGTTACTTGCCATATAAAAAGCCACAGGTACAGAAATGCCGGATAAAATTGCTGCAGGCCAAGCAAGAATTTGTAACCATTTTTTTGACTGCCCAGCCAGCACAACGGAAATAGATATTCCCAGTAAAGGTAAACCCGATAATGGATGAACGGCCACACTCCAAAGTCCTATCCATATGGGTGCCCTTAAACCAATATCCTTCCTTGTTACACCAATGGCGCATATAACTGCCGTAATACCCAAAACCAAAGAAAATCCTTGAGGTGTTGATCCGACAAACAAACTCAAAGGCAATAAAATAAGTACTAGTGCTGCTCCGGCCTTAGGACTAAATCTATGATAAGCAAAGGCCAAACAAATTGGAATTAAAAAAGCTGCGGCTAAAGGAACTAGCCATTTACTTATATCAACAAGACTTATTTGTGTTATACGGCTTAGCCAAGTAACAAAAACATATTGACCAATATAATAAAATGGTTTTGGATTCAATGT
>JAHJSR010000046.1 GCA_018830085.1 Patescibacteria group bacterium | reverse complement strand
TGTTTACACTGTGAGAGTGGCGTTCGGAGTTGACTACTCCTCGTCGCCGGGTTCCTCCTGGTCCTTTGCGGGCTCGGAGGGTTTGATTGCGTTGGCAAGCATGGAGGCTTTGAGAGCTTCCAGCTCTGCTGGTGAGAGCTTGTTGGCGATGGCCTTGATGGCATCATCGTCCGCAACCTCTGCTTCGGGAGGGGTGGATTCGGAGACTTCGGGCGGGACCGCTGTTTCAGCCTCGTCGTCGAGATCGTCGTCTTCCTGCTCCTCTTCATCCGAATCTTTGTCATCCGAAGTTTCATCTTCGGACTCCTGATCTTCCGACTCTTCGGATTGCTCCTCCAACTCCTCGTCCGTGAACAGGGAGTCGTTCTCGTCCGATTCCGGAGAAGCTTCTGGTTCGACGATGCTCACTCGAGGTCCTTGTGAAGGCTTGCCCTCGCCCAACTCGGGCGCAGGCATGGTTGACGAAGGGGTCTCCTCATCCACCACCTTCATCTCAGGAATTTCTTCCGGAGATTCGGACTCCGCGGCATCCGGAGCGGGTTCGCTGGGAGGGGGAGCGGATTCATCTTGTGACTCTTCCTTGGCCTCGGTTGCAGCCTTTGCTGCAGCCTCAGCTCTACGCTCCGCTCTCGCGGCGCGCTTGCGCTCGTCTCTTTCCGCTCGCTTTTGACGGCGAGCTAGTTCGGCTTCCTTCTCCTTGCGGAGAGCCTCAGCTTTGGCGAGCTTGCGTTCAGCGGCTTCCTCGGCCGCGTCCTCCTCGTAGAAGGCAGCAGACGGGATCAGGCAACCGCAGCGTCGGAAGAACTCCTTCGCTGCGACGCCTCGGAGAGAGTCGCTCAGGATTCCTCGAATAGCCTTGCCAATTTTCCCCACGAGATTGTTTTTAGTCTTGGGGGAAATCTTGCTCACGAGGGTCATGAGGGTCATGACCAGTGTGTTCAAGAGCGCGTTGCTCGCCATGCTCCTGAAGAACGAGACGTATGCCGTGAGGACCAGGTGAAACACGCCCAGTTTCATGAACACAACTTGGCTTCTGTAGCGCGATCCTTCGCGTTCCAGTTTGCCAAAGAAGCATCCGGTCAGCTTGGTTTCTCCGCGACGTGAGTCCTTGGTGCCTGTGAAGCCCCAGATGGGCCTCCCCCGATCGTTGTTGACACGGAGGTTCGAGATTGACGTTGAGAGCGTCCCGTTCTTCATCTCCCGAACCATTCGGGGGAAGGACATGGACCACATTTCGCTGTGGTCCTCTTGGGGTGCGTAACCGCGCTCGTTTTCATCGAGCATGAACACATCCACGCTTCCGTCGAGGCACATCCGCTTGAGGTCGGGCTGCAGTCCCTTGAGAAAGGGTTTGCAGACCTTTTTGAAATCCGCAGGCTGAACGTAGTTCCGAGGTCCAACCAATGCATGGAGTTTGAGGTCGTGCATGTAAGCAACCTTGTCTCCTCCGTCGACTTGGTCATCTTCATCGTCGCTTACGTCCTCGTCCGATTCCTCCTCCACTTCTTCTTCCTCATCATCCGATTCCTCATCCTCGTCGTCGCTCACGTCCTCGTCGTCGCTCAAGTCCTCGACCGTAGCACTCGAGTCTGACAGGATTTCATCCTCGTCAGCCTCTTCCTCGTCAGCCTCAACCCAATCGACGAAGTCTCTGGGCACAAACTGTGCCCGGCCAGTGTTGGGGTTGATGTGGACCATGTTTGAGAAACTTAGGTATAGCCCCCCCATACACAGTCGCATCCCCCAGCTGTTGTGTGTTGGTTGCACAATAAACCGAGCCAACGGAACCGGCGGATTGTCCTCGTCCACTCCCTCGGCATCCATGTTCAGGTCGCGGAACGCGAACTGAGACATGTAATCCGGGAGACCAAGTTGTTCCGCTTTATGCGAAACATCTACGGCACGAGCGAGTTTGGTAGTTTCTTTGTTTTCGCTGTTCGACATGGTCATCTTCCTTCCGTATTCTTCGCAGGTCTGTAGTTGAGTTGCTCGGTTAGTTGAAAGCGCGGCACCAGTCCGCACACTGTTGCTTGGGTTTCTGAAATATTGCCCTTGCTTGTTTAAATATCAAAAGTTCAAAGTCCCTTTAAACATAAATCCAATAGGAGGTAGCTCGCGTTTTGGCAATAGCCGCACGCGAGCCAAGATTGCACACTAATCACCAAAGCCCAGCATGGCCGGGGTTTGGTTGGTCAGAGCACTTCCTAACAATAAAGTTAGGTTATCGCTATCCCCTCCGATTGGATTCACGTTTTCAAAGGATGAATGACCTTAGCAGAAAACTGGGTTTTTGTCAAGGTTAAGCGCAGTATCTGGATTTTGATGATAACAAAAAACCAGGCTTAAAAAGCTTGGTTTTATGCAATTTTGTAGGTCTGATTTAAAGCATCGGTTAATGCCTTAAAGCAAATCTCAATTAATCATCAAATTTCTTTGGATGTTTTGATTTTCTATTATATTTAATTTTATTCTTATGAGTTTGTGCCGGTGGGGGGAGTGATTTCCTTATCTTTTTTTCTATCTCAAAAGGATTAATTACAATAATATCATCTTCAATCTTTTTAATAATTGTGGGTTTTGATCTTTGCTTAGCCATATGTTTTTTTATTTTAGCACTACACATGACCAATAAACAAATACCCTGACAAATGCGGAGGGGATCATTTGTTTGATAAATCTACAAACAATCCGCAGCAAATACTAATTATGTAAGCCCAGTTTGCACCAGGCAGCATAGTTTTCTTTACCACACCCATGGTCCATCGATTACTCGAGTCCATGGAGAGCTCAATCTCTCCTCCACGTTTGTCAGGGCATTGCCTGTATTTTGTAAAGTTGTCCTGATTATCAGGACAGATATAGAGTGGGTAATCAACCGTAGTGCAAGCACGCGGCTGACCCAGATTTGTACTCTTATAGCATTCCAGTCGAAACCGGATTGCTATAATTTCCTCCTCACTCATCGGCATTGCCCGTGTTCGGGTGCCGAATGAGGTCCCTCCTCTATGTCTGTCATGACAATTCTCTATTTAATGAACAAATAACTATACCACAAAATGACGATTTTGTCAAGAGTAATAGGCAGTATTTTTTGGCTAAAATAAGCAAAAAAAAATTGGCTAAGTTAAGCCAAATCTTACAGTAGTTAACAAAAAATGTGTTAAATAAGCAAAAAAAATAAAGCCGACGTTAGTCTTTACGTCGGCCGATGCTGCCCGGAGGTCCCGACTCACGAACAGGCTGAGGTTTTTGATGTCCGGATCCAACTTTTCGCCGGATCTTGGGTGGGAATGCTTTCTCAATCTCATACTTGGCGATTTCCAAGTACAAGACCTTTTCTTCAAGACCCGCCTTTTGGCGCAACTCGGAAAAAGCTGCTTTACCGTAGGTTTCAACCGCTCTGACGCCCACTCTTTGCTGTTCATGCGTCAAGCTCATCCACCAAGCATTCAACTCCTTGGCTTGCTTTTTGAGTGCGGCTACCTGTGGCCCGTATTTCCTTTCCCAAAGAAAGGCTACAGCAACCACAGTTCTAAGCAATTCGCCCAGATCTCGGAGCGCTTCCAGGGAAGCCCTATCCAGACTGTTGCCAACCTGGATGTGCTTATCCCAGCCCCTTTCCCTCCATGTTTTGGGGTGGGTTGATTCCTTAAGAATCTTCAGCTCCACTTCTCCGATCCCCCTGAGCAACAAGCGAGGGATTAGATCAAGCGCCCCCCGCGCTCTCTTTGCTGCTTCGCGGGGACTTTTTGCCCCCCTGGTTCTAGGGTCTTCCATGTTTCTTTCTCCCTATCCCCAAAAGGGGGTCTAAATAACAGTTGGTGAAATGTGCGGAATAGACCAGCTAATCATGAAATACTCAAAATGTCAAGACTTTTTGGCTAAAATCAGCTCTTTGATAAAAAAAGTCCATTAATATTTAAATAATTATGTTTATACATAACTGACAAATAAGTGGACACACTTATCAGTAATCCACATGTAAAAACTTGACAACCCATTGAAAAAATGAGATAGTCGCGCGCGTAAGTGTGAAGACACACAGCAAAAAAGAGGTCGCTCCTCTAGGCTGTAAAACTCTTGATTTTAAGAGTTGGTAAAAATCGTTTTCAAATAATGTTTATTAATATTTAAAACAAGTTAAACGATCCCTCTGAAAAGATTTTCGGAGGGTTTTTGTTTCTTTGTTTCACGCTTCGCGATATTTACTCACATCAGTAGATGTTCCTGTTCTCACCGTCACCCCCGCGCTCCACCCGATTTGTCCATAAGTGGTAGGTTCGGAAGGGAAATGGTTCATCTCTAAGTCCTCGCTCGACATGAATCCCACTGTATTTAGGCGTCAACCAGTCAAAGACCTGGAGCGCCGATACTTTACGGCATCACGTGATGCCATGGCCTTGCCCGATTTAATCGAAGTCCAAAAGTATAGCTATCGCTGGTTTCTAGAAACCGGCATCAGGGAGTTGTTTCAAGAGATATCGCCAATCAAAGATTTTATTGGCCGCGATCTGGAACTTTGGTTCGTAGATTATTTTTTGGATGAACCCAAATTTGATGAAAAAACATCAAAAACTAAAAGTATCACATACGAGGCGCCGTTGCGTGTCAAAACCAGACTCATCAACAAGAGAACTGGTGAGCAAAAAGAACAAGAGATTTATTTAGGTGACCTACCGGTAATGACCGATAGGGGCACTTTTGTAATCAATGGTGTTGAACGTGTTGTTATTTCTCAACTTGTTCGTTCCGCCGGTGCTTTCTTTATTGCAGAAGCCTCTCGAGGCCGCCGTAATTATGGAGCAAAAGTCATTCCTAATCGCGGTGCTTGGTTGGAATTCGAAACAGACTCCAATCACGTCATCTGGGTAAAGATCGATCGCAAACGTAAAGTTGCGGCAACTGCCTTGCTCAGAACTTTTGGTTTATATGATGATGATGAAATCCGCACCGCTTTTGAGGATGTTGATGTCCATCCAATGAATAAATATATTGAGTCAACTTTGGCTAAAGATGTATCAAAGAGTGAGGATGATGGTTATATCGAAGTTTATAAACGCATTCGTCCTGGTGATTTAGCAACCGCAGATAATGCCAAGTCATTGATCCACTCAATGTTCTTTAAATTTGAGCGTTATGATTTAGGTCCTGTTGGACGCTACAAGTTTAATCAACGTTTTGGATTGCCTTGGGATCATGAAATGGTTGTTAAAGAAGAAAACAGAATTTTATCCAAGGATGATTTGGTTTCCATTCTCAAAGAAATTATTCGTCTTAACAACACTCAAGAAGATCCTGATGACATCGACCACTTGGGTAATCGTCGCGTGCGCGCAATTGGCGAACTTATTCAAAGCCGTTTTCGCATCGGTTTGGCTCGTATGGAACGCATTGTTAAAGACAGAATGTCCACGCAAGATATCAATATATTAACTCCAGGTCGTTTGGTTAATGCTCGTCCTGTTATTGCAGCTGTTCGTGAATTTTTTATGTCTTCACAACTTTCGCAATTCATGGATCAAACCAATCCATTGTCAGAGTTAGAGCATAAAAGACGTTTGTCTGCTACAGGTCCGGGTGGTCTTACGCGTGAACGGGCTGGATTCGAAGTTCGCGATGTGCACAGAACTCACTATGGTCGTATTTGTCCTATCCAATCTCCCGAAGGCCCTAGTATCGGTTTGGTCGGTCATATGAGTAGTTATGCTCGTATCAATAATTATGGCTTCATCGAAACTCCATACAGAAAAGTAAAAAATTGGGCAGCTAATGACGGTAAAGATGGCATTGGTCAAACTTTGCGTGTAGATATTAATGATGGGCAAGGTAAATTGGTTGGCAAAGCTAATCAGGAAATTGATAAAGATCTAGCCAAGAAATTGCAATCAGTATCAATAACAAATATTCCGATTATACCGATTGTTACCGGAGAAATTGAATACCTAAACGCCTTTACCGAAGAACGAGGCACAACAGCACCGGCCACAAGTCCTATTGGCAAAGATGGTAAATTTTTGGTTGATCGTACTCCGGCTCGTAAAAATGGTGAGCCAACAGTTGTTGATGTACATGAAATCGATTACGTAGATGTTTCCTCAAAACAAATTCTTTCCATTAGTACTTCGCTTATTCCGTTTGTGGAACACGATGATGGCCAGCGTGCTCTTATGGGATCAAACATGCAACGCCAGGCTGTACCTTGTATCAAACCAGATGCTCCAATCGTTGGTACGGGTGTAGAGCGTCGCGCAGCGGTTGATTCTGGTCACGCATTGCTAGCTCCTGATGATGGTGAGATTGTTTCCGTATCAGCAAACCATATTGAACTGCAAAGTGAAGATGGAAGAATTAGACGTTATGATCTGATTAAATTCCAAAGATCTAACCAGTCGACTTGTTTAAACCAACATGTTCGCGTCAACAAAGGACAAAAAGTTTATGCAGGTGAAGTTTTATCAGATGGATCATCTTGTGAAAATGGTGAGATTGCACTCGGACAAAATCTTCTTTGCACTTTCCTTTCTTGGGATGGTTACAACTTTGAAGATGCAATTATTTTATCCGAGCGTTTAGTTCATCATGATAGATTTACTTCAGTACACATTGAGCACTTTAATGTAGACGTTCGCGACACAAAGCTTGGTCCTGAACAGGTAACTAATGATATTCCAAATGTCTCCGAAGAAAAGCTTAAGAACCTAGATGAAAATGGTGTAGTACGTATCGGAGCAGAAGTAAGATCCGGTGATATATTGGTTGGTAAAATTACACCAAAAGGTGAAACCGATCTTTCTGCTGAAGAAAAACTTTTGCGTGCTATCTTTGGTGAAAAAGCTCGCGATGTTCGCGATACATCATTATATCTACAGCATGGCGCTCGCGGTAAGGTGGTTGGTGTAACTACATTTACACGTGAAAATGGAGATAAATTACAGCCAGGTGTTTTAAAACGCATCGTGGTTGCTGTTGCCGATCTTCGTAAAATTCAAGTTGGTGATAAACTCGCTGGTCGCCATGGTAACAAAGGTGTTATTTCTCGAATCGTTCCTGTCGAAGATCTTCCTTTCTTGGAAGATGGCACTCCGGTTGATGTTATTCTTTCTCCTCTTGGCGTTGTCTCTCGTATGAACCTGGGTCAGATATTGGAAACTCATATGGGTCTGGCAGCCAATGCATTGGGTTATCATGTAGCAACACCTGTTTTTGACGGAATTTCAGAAACAACTATTAAAGAAGAACTGGAAAAAGCTGGATATGCTAAAACCGGTAAAATACCATTATATGATGGCCGTACAGGTGAAAGATATGAGCACGATCCAACGGTTGGCTACAATTATATTATTAAATTGAGCCATATGGTGGAAGATAAAATTCACCAACGTTCCATCGGTCCATACTCACTCATTACTCAACAACCATTGGGTGGTAAAGCACAATCAGGTGGCCAGCGTTTTGGAGAAATGGAAGTTTGGTCTTTGGAAGCATACGGAGCAGCTCATACTCTACAAGAAATATTGACTATCAAATCCGATGATGTCCCGGGTCGTTCAAAAGCCTATGAAGCCATCATTAAAGGTGAGCCAATTTCTAAAGTTAACGTACCTGAATCGTTTAATGTGTTAGTACGCGAACTTAAAGGTTTATGTTTAGAGGTCGAATTGTTAAAAGATGGTGAACGAATGGAAGAATCCAAGCCAACTCATATAGCCAAACCGGTGTTACCAAATGCCACAGAAGAGTTTGCCTGGGAGACTAATCCGGACGAAGTACCTAAATTATAATTTCAAATGTATGTCATTCTTTCAATCTGAAAACGTCAAAACAACTGACTTTAATGGCATGCGCTTGAAGCTCGCATCGCCTGAAATTATCCGCGGTTGGTCATACGGTGAAGTTACAAAGCCGGAGACAATAAATTACCGCACACAAAAACCGGAAAAAAGTGGACTTTTTGCCGAAGAGATTTTTGGTCCATCAAAAGACTGGGAATGCTATTGTGGTAAGTATAAAAAGATTCGCTATAAAGGAATCGTTTGTGATAAGTGCGGAGTAGAAGTTACTCACTCACTAGTTCGTCGCGAACGCATGGGTCATGTTGAGCTTGCAGCGCCTGTCGCACATATTTGGTTTCTACGCAGTGTGCCATCTCGTATCGGAACAGTGTTGGACCTATCGATGATGTCACTGGAAAAAGTAATCTACTTCGCTGCTTTTGTAATTACTGATGTAAACGAAGAGCTTAAAGAGCAGGTCGCAGAACAATTACGCACTGAGTACAAAGGTAAACAAAAACAAATCGAAGCTGACTATGAACGTGATGTTGCTCGCATCAATGAAAAAGCTCAAAAAGATGAATTAACTGATCCAGAAGCTACTAAAGAGTTGGATCGTTTTCAGGGTAATAAGGAGAGAAAGTTAAAAGAGCTGGACATGGATTTTTCAGAAGCCGAAAAGGAAATTAAATCCCTTCAGCCTCTTAAGATTCTCACTGAAAACGAATATCATGAATATGCACTCAAATTTGGTCATGTCTTTGAAGCTAAGATTGGCGCAGAGGCTATTGATGAGTTGTTGAAAAATATTGATGTCAATGCAACGGCTGATGTTTTACAAGCTGAACTGGAAAATGCATCTGGTGCAAAATACGAACACATAATAAGACGTCTTAAGTTGCTCAAATCTTTTGGCAACCAACAAATTGAGCCCCATTGGATGATTCTAAAAGCTGTACCCATCATTCCTCCGGATTTGCGCCCTATGGTAGCTTTGGACGGAGGTCGTTTTGCAACATCCGATCTTAATGACTTATATCGTCGTGTCATCAATCGAAACAATCGTTTAAAACGTTTAGTTGAGCTCCATGCTCCAGAAGTTATTACTCGCAACGAAAAACGCATGCTCCAAGAGGCAGTTGATGCGCTTATCGATAATAACGCTCGTCATGCAAAAACAGTTTTGGCATCAACCGGCAAAAAACGCCAACTAAAATCATTGGCAGACTTTTTAAAAGGTAAGCAAGGACGCTTCCGTCAAAACTTACTTGGAAAACGTGTAGATTATTCCGGTCGTTCGGTTATCGTTGTTGGCCCACGTTTAAAAATGCATCAATGTGGTTTGCCTAAAATAATGGCTTTAGAATTATTTAGGCCGTTTATTATTAGCGAACTTATTAAACAAGAAATAGTTCATAACATCCGTTCGGCTAACAGATTTATTGAGGCTGATCATCCTGAGGTTTGGGATATTCTTGAGCGCATTGCTAGTCAAGCGGTTGTGTTGCTTAACCGCGCACCAACCTTGCATCGTCTTGGTATCCAAGGTTTTCAACCTGTACTTATCGAGGGTAAAGCAATTCAAATTCATCCTCTTGTTTGTTCGGCGTTTAATGCTGACTTTGACGGTGACCAAATGGCTGTTCACGTGCCACTTACAAACGAAGCTCAGCAAGAAGCTCGAGACATCATGCTCTCTACCAAGAACTTGCTTAAACCTGCTACTGGTACACCTGTTACAACTCCAACTCAAGATATTGTCTGGGGTGTGTTCTACATGACCAGCATGTTAGATAGACCGGATGATCAAGTAAAAGCATTTGGTACTGAGCAAGAGGCTATATACGCATACAACTACGGAACCATCACTGCTCGCGATAGAATCAAAGTTCGTCTTGAGGTCGGTGGACCAATAATGGAAACCACAGTTGGACGTATGCTTATTAATAAGGTTTTACCGGAAGGTATGCCTTATATCAACGAACGTCTTGGTAAAAAACAACTTAGTGAAATCACACAGCAGTGTATCGAGGATTATGGTTTTGCAGAAACAGCGAAATTCCTAGATAACATTAAGGAAGCTGGTTACAAATATGTTACTCGTTCTGGTTTTTCCTACGGTATTGGTGATTTACCTGACCTTAAAGGAAAAGCGGAAATTATGGACGAAGCTGGTGAGCGCGTTAAGATTATCGAAGCTCAATACAAAGATGGTTTACTTACCAAGCGTGAGCGTTATACTCAGATTATCAAAGTCTGGTCTGATATTCAGGATCGAATTAAGAATCTATCTAAAAACTCTCTTGAGGCAACCGGTTCAGTTTCTGCCATGATCGAGTCTGGTGCTCGTGGTTCCGTTGTTCAGCTTATGCAGGTTGTTGGCATGAAGGGTCTTGTGACCAATCCTAGCGGTGAAATCATTGAGTTGCCGATCAAGTCATCTTTTAGAGAAGGTTTGGATGTGTTGGAATATTTCATATCTTCCCACGGTACTCGTAAAGGTTTAACTGATACCGCTCTTAAGACTGCAAATGCTGGTCACTTAACACGTCGTTTGGTTGATGTTGCGCAAGACGTCATTATTACTTCTGATAATTGTGGTGATACTGATGGCTTATTGTTAACTCATGAAGAGTGTGAAGAAATTGGTGAACCATTAATCTCTCGTATTTTGGGTAGGTTCTCAATCAAGGATATAGTCCATCCCAAAACAAAGAAAGTACTCATTCCTAAGAATACACTTATAAATGAGGACCACATCCGCATGTTAAAGGCTTTGGATGAACCAATTCAAGAGGCTCATGTGCGTTCACCAATTGCATGTAAAAACACCAGAGGTATTTGTACACATTGTTATGGTTATAACTTGGCCTACAACCAAGAGGTTGATCTCGGTTCAGCTGTAGGTGTTGTTGCCGCGCAATCTATCGGTGAACCTGGAACGCAGCTTACTATGCGTACCTTCCATACTGGTGGTGTTGCAACTGGTGCAGATATCACTCAAGGTTTGCCTCGTGTTGAAGAATTGGTTGAGGCTCGTATACCAAAACACAAGGCTGTTATGGCCGAGCAAGCAGGCAAAGTTATTATTGCCGAACCAGAGGCTCGTGAAATATTTACCACAACCGGTCAAAAACTTATTGATCCAGCCAGAAGTGGTAAAATCATCAAGATTTTATCCGATGAAATGAAAGATGATGTTTATGTTGTAACTGCAAAAGATGAGGTTAAGGTAAAAGAAGGATCCAAGGTTGATCAAGGTGAAACAATAATCGTTCGTAAGGATGGTACAGAGATTCCTGCTGAGCATGGTGGCGTTGTTAGACTTGATAAGCGTAAGCTATTTATCAATTGGCAAGGAAAGGCTGAGAATGAGTATCCTGTACCAGTAGGCTTTAAGATTTTGGTACAAGAAGGTGACGAAGTTCAGCCAGGCGATCAGCTCACAGAAGGCCACTTGGATTTGCAATTATTGTTTAAGAGCAAGGGCCATTACGATGTTATGCAATACTTGTTGCGGGAGATTCTATCCATCTATGCAACCCAAGGTCAAAAGATTAATTCCAAACATATTGAGGTTATTATCAGACAGATGTTCTCACGTGCATATGTTCGTGATTCTGGTGACACAGAGCTTTTGCCTGGTGAGATTGTAGAAAAAGCTCGCGCGTTGGATGAAATCAGAAAAACAGAAGAGCGTGGTGGTAAACCTGCAATTTTGGAAGACCTGTTTATGGGTATTACCAAGGTCGCTCTTACGACTGAGTCATTCCTCTCGTCAGCATCTTTCCAAGAAACTGCACGTGTACTTATTCACGCTGCAGTAACAGGTAAGGTTGATCATTTAGAGGGTCTAAAAGAGAACGTTATTATCGGTCGTCTTATACCGGCCGGAACCGGCTTCTCTTATCATCATCCAGATCTCTTTCCAGAGCTACAAAAGCAAGATGAAGAATCTGAAGAAGATGAAGATAAGGAATATGATCCCGAGGATGTAGATAATATTAAACCCGAAGCAATTGAAGCTGACGCGGTATAATAAAAAATAATAAAAAAGCGCCAAAAATGGCGCTTTTTTATTTAAGCAAACTCGACAAAAACTGAACAGTTGAGTAATATTAGCGCAAATCAAGTTAGGATTTTTTAGATTATTTATTGATGATTTTAATATGTCTGGTCACTCCAAATGGTCAACCATAAAACACAAAAAGGGCATGGCCGATGCCAAGCGATCCGCTAACTTTACTCGACTCGCTCGTGAGATTGAGGTAGCGGTTCGTGCAAAAGGACCTGATCCTGAAATGAACTTTCAGCTGCGTTTGGCAATAGATCGTGCACGTGCTGGAAACATGCCCAAGGATAACATCGAGCGAGCCATTACTCGTGGATCAGGTGTTGATGATGGATCTCAGGTTGCAGAATTGTTATATGAAGCTTATGCCCCAGGGGGGACGGCTTTAATAATTGAATGTCTTACTGATAATCGTAACCGCACTGGAAATGAAGTTAAGCTTATATTAAGTAAGGGTGGAGCAACATTTGCTAATTCTGGTTCTGTGACATATCTTTTTGACCAAAAGGGGGTCGTTAGAACTGATTTAATATCGCTTGATAAACGAGATGAGGTTGAGTTAAATTTAATTGAAGCAGGCGCCGATGAAATTGACTATACAGAAGATCAAACCATAATCAATTGCCCAATAACTGAGCTATCAAATATTAATGATGCAGCCGTCTTATCCGAATTAAAGGTAAACTCTGCCCAAATGGAATGGCTTCCAAAAATCAATGTAAGCTTAGATGACTCCTTAGCTGAACAGCTTGGGGGTATCATAGAAAAATTAGAAGATTTGGACGATGTGACTAATGTTTATACAAATGCCGAATAATCAACAAACTGTTAGTAATGATTCTCAGCATAAGGTTGATGCAGGTAATTTTAGGATGTTGGGAATTGATCCGGGCTTCGGTCGCACTGGTTTGGGTGTGGTTGATTTTTCTAAAAATAAAATCTTTCATGTGTGGCACACCTGCATCGACACACCGTCAGACGCTCCATTCACCGATCGTCTGCAGACTGTGCGCAATGATATCATGGAGGCAATTCGGCGCTTTCAGCCCAACGTAGCAGCCGTGGAACAGCTATTTTTCCAAACAAATGTAAAAACAGCAATCAATGTTGGTATGGCTCGAGGAGTGATACTTTTAACCTTGGCTGATGCGAGTCTTCCTGTTGTTGAGCTTACTCCAAATCAAGTAAAACAATCGGTTGCTGGCCATGGAGGAGCTGATAAAAAACAGATTCAAGCCATGGTAAAAAAAATATTGAGATTGAACGAAATTCCTAAGCCTGATGATGCGGCCGATGCACTGGCAATTGCAATTTCTGGAGGATATATTTTTCAGACAAAATCACGTCAAAACGCTTAAAAAACAAGCAAATTATTCCTATCTTTCCCCTTGCTCAAACCGAGTTGCTGTGTTAAAATTTTAACTATAATATTAGGTAAATTTATGCAAATTTTTTGGCAAGGATATTCCTCAATTCGTATCGAAACCAAGGTAGGCGAAATAGCTTGCACGGTAATGACCGATCCATTTGAAAACGAAGCGTCAATTCGTTTTCCTAGAGCTACTGAACCGGATATTTTAGTTTTGTCTAATCAAGATTCAAAAAAGTTTAATGTATCAGGTGTGGCTGGTAAGCCTTTTGTCATATCTGATCCTGGGGAGTATGAAGTAAGAGGAGTGTTTGTTACAGGAATTCAGGACCCAACAGCAGATGAGGGTAAACAAAGACCATTGGTTTATAGAATTGATGCAGAAGATATTGGTATTGCATTTTTAGGTGGATTGCAACGTGAGCTCACCAACGATGAAATAGAGGATTTGGGTAATATTGATATTCTCATTTTGCCTGTAGGAGGCGGCGATGCCTTGGAAGCGAAAATGGCAACAAAGATGATTTCCGCCGTAGAACCTAGAATTGTAATTCCCGTTAACTATCACATCTCTGGCATCAAAAACGAGCTAGGGACAGTAGATCAATTTTGCACAGCAATGGGCGTTTGCAAAAGGCAAGATGTAAACAAACTCAAAATCAGTAAAAAGGATTTACCAGCAGATGATATTTTAGTTATGGTTATAGAGAGATCGTAGGCTTTGGTCATTTGTATTAATTATGCCTCCTAGGAAAACTTCAACCAGTAGCACGCCACCAAAGAGACGGAGAAAAGCTCCGGTTACTTCTGGTCAAACTGCTGGTACTCAAAAATCATACTTGTTGAGTCCAGAGGAAAAGCGTCAGCTAATCATGGCACATGCGGAAATGCGCCAGCCCGTTGATTCCATGCAACGCTTCTCACTTTGGGCAGGAGTTTTTATATGTGTGATGGCAATTGGAGTTGGTTGGCTTTACACTATGCGCCAGACCATAGTTGATGCTATGGATGTAAACTCTCAAGTCACGGCTATTCAAGAGACGCTAACGCCACTTGAGGCAAAAGAAGAGCTTCATAATAATCTCCAAACCGCTTTAGAAAAACTTGAAGCTCTAGAACAGCAAAATAATCAAGAACTGATGTTGCAAATGCAACAAAATCAACAAGCATCCAGCACAGAATCTGCCAGCAGCACCCAGGTTACGACTTCAACAGAAACGAGTTTATTTATTCCAGTGGAAGAGCCGGAGACCAAAGAACCCGCATTTCCCATACCACAAGGTTTAGAAATTGATACTCAATAATAAAATTATATGGACGACAAAGATCAACGAAAAGATACCTCACTTGGGCATGTGATACCCCAATCACTCTCAGAAGAGATGCGCAAATGCTATTTGGATTACGCAATGTCCGTAATCATTCAGCGTGCCTTGCCAGATGTAAGAGACGGCTTAAAACCGGTTCACCGCCGCATTCTTTATGCTATGTGGCAAGATGGTTTGCGTTCTACTGCCAAATTCCGTAAATCAGCAACCGTTGTTGGTAATGTTCTTGGTAATTATCACCCGCATGGTGACTCGGCTGTTTATGATTCCATGGTACGCTTGGCTCAAGACTTTTCCACTCGCTATCCTTTGGTCAGGGGACAGGGTAACTTTGGTTCCATGGATGGTGACAGCGCGGCTGCCTATCGTTACACAGAAGCTAAACTTGCAGCCATCGCCGAAGAAATGCTGTTTGATATTGAAAAACAGACAGTTGATTTTGCACCAAACTTCGATGGAAGTAAAAAAGAGCCGACCGTTCTCCCGGCAAAAATTCCTAATCTTTTGTTAAATGGAACATTGGGAATTGCTGTTGGTATGGCTACCAATATTCCACCGCATAATCTTACAGAACTTTGCGATGGAATTATGTCCATCATTGATAATGCGGAAATTACTATTGATGAATTACAAGAAATAATAACCGGACCAGATTTTCCAACAGGTGGAATCATTTACGACAAAAATGCTATCAAGCAAGCTTATGCAACTGGCAAAGGTGGTATTGTGATGCGCGCTAAGACTGAGATACTTGAGGAAAAAGCAGGACAGTTCCAAATAATCGTTACAGAAATTCCTTATGCGGTTAACAAGGCAAACATGCTCGAGAAGATAGCTACCTTGGTTCAAGAAAAGAAGATAGATGGCATAAAAGGTCTACGTGATGAATCAAATAAGGATGGTGTACGCATTGTTGTCGATCTTAAAAAAGATTCATATCCTAAAAAAGTCCTCAATCACTTGTTTAAGATGTCGTCTTTGCAAGAAACTTTTCATGTTAACATGCTAGCTTTGGTGGATGGTCAGCCTCGCGTTCTTAATATTAAAGATATCCTTGTTGAGTACATAAAACATCGTCAAGAAGTAGTTAGACGCAGGACTGAATTTGACTTAACCAAAGCCAAGGATCGAGCACATATTTTAGAGGGTTTACGCATTGCCTTGCTTAAGATCAATGAGGTTATCGAGACCATTAAAAAATCTAAAGATAAAGATGATGCCAAGGTTAACCTAATGAAAAAGTACAAGCTCTCCGAAATACAAAGTTCGGCTATTTTAGAGATGCGCTTACAACAGTTAGCCAACCTAGAGCGTTTAAAGGTTGAGCAAGAATATAAGGAAAAATTAGATCTTATCAAAGAGTTAGAATCAATTCTCAAGTCAGTTAAAAAGATGCTTAGCATTATTAAAGATGAGGTTTTGGGTATTAAGGAAAAATTTGGAGATCAAAGGCGCACCTTGGTTATTCCGCATCCTGTTGGTGATTTTTCCATGGCCGATCTCGTGCCCGATGAAACTACAATTGTGATGCTTACCAAGGACGGTTACATTAAGAGGCTTCCTCCGGATACATTTCGTACACAGGGACGTGGAGGCAAAGGCGTTGCTGGTCTTTCTACCAAAGAACAAGATGAGGTAGAGCAGCTATTCTCTACCAATACACATGCTGATTTACTGTTCTTTACCAGCCGTGGACGCGTATTTAAGCTCAAGGCCTATGAGGTTCCACAAGGATCTCGAACTTCCAAAGGTCAAGCTATAGTAAACTTTTTACAATTAGCTCCAGGTGAACGTGCTGCAACGGTTTTGTCCACTAACGAAGCCAAGAAAGCAAAATATTTTATGATGGTAACCGGATTAGGAACCATCAAAAAAGTTGCTTTGGAAGATTTTGCCAACGTTCGTCGTAGTGGCTTAATAGCCATCAACCTCCACGAGGGTGATGATTTGGAATGGGTTAAGCCAACAAACGGTAAAGATGAAGTTTCCATAGTTACCAAAAATGGACAATCTATCCGCTTTGAAGAGTCAGATGTTCGTGCAATGGGACGTGCCGCGTCAGGTGTACGTGGAATTAAACTCAAGAAGGATGACAGAGTTATTGGCATGGATATTATTGATAATGAGTTGGCCAAAAAAGGTAAATATACCCTATTTACATTATCCGAACTTGGTTTAGGTAAACAGACAAATATTAAAGAATTTAAAGTTCAAAATCGTGGAGGCTCTGGTGTACGTGCCATGAAGGTTACTGCCAAAACTGGTCCTGTTGTTGGCGCATTCTTGGCTCTGGCTGATGAGGAGAGTGATGTAATGATGATAAGTAAAAAAGGCGTTGTAATCCGCCAAGCTTATAAAGGCGTGCCAACTCTTGGTCGCGATACACAAGGTGTTCGCCTCATGCGCTTTAAAGAATCCGGGGACAGCGTCTCGTCAGTGACGTTTGTGGGTAAAGACGAGGAAGACAAATAAAATTCAAGAATCATCCATAGAAAATAAAATCGGCTGGATTAGCCGATTTTATTGTTTGGGATTTAATTACTAGTCTAATATATATTCCCATCCGGGTTGCCATGCTTTTTTCTTTCGCCAATCTTCCGCAAAAGCTTCTTCCCAAGTTTTACCTTTTAATAAAACGTCCAGCGCAAGTTGAGGAGCTTTGTGCGCGACTATCGCGATGTGCTTGTTGTTGTAATCTTTTTTTAAATCTTGTAAAAAACTGTCTATTCTAGATTTTACATCTTCATAGCTTTCGCCTTCAGGAAATGGCTTACTTATATTCTGTTCTTGCATAGGTTCAACCATCTCAGATGGTTTTGCATTGTAAGTACCATAATTACACTCACGCAATCTTTCATCTTGAACGATTTCCACAGTTTTACCAAAAGTTAACTCTGCCGAATTCACAGCTCTTTTCAAATCAGAACAAAAAACAACATCAAAATGTTTCTCTTTAATTTGATTCTTCAATTCTTTTGATTGTTTAATTCCTAACTCCGATAACTCTACATCATACCAGCCTGAAGAGATTTCTTTTTCATTATCAGTGGTAGTTCCGTGAACTAAGTATGTAATTTTAACAGACATGTGTTTTTATTACTATCAAGTTAATTGATTAATCACGTGAATCAAGGTTCAATCAATTATTCAAGAACCTTATCAATCAATCCGTAGGTTTTTGCTTGTTTGGGATCCATGAAATTATCACGATCAGTATCATTTTCCACTTGCTTAAAAGATTTACCCGTATGCTTGGCTAAAATTTTATTTAATTGATCTTTCATCTTTAAAATTCTTTCGGCACGAATTTTGATATCAGTAGCCTGACCTTCCACGCCACCTAAAACTTGATGAATCATTATTTCTGAGTTGGGGAGAGCGAATCTTTTGCCTTTTTGACCACCGGATAAGAGTACAGCGCCCATGGATGCGGCCATGCCAATACAAATTGTAGAAACATCGCAAGAAATTTGTTGCATGGTGTCATAAATAGCTAAACCTGCACTAACAGATCCACCCGGAGAGTTTATGTAAAGTTTGATGTCTTTACTTTTATCTTGGCTTTCTAAAAACAAAAGTTGAGCGATAACAATATTGGCAATATCATCATCAATCGGGGTGCCAAGCATAATGATTCTATCCTTTAACAACCGAGAATAGATATCATAGGCTCTTTCGCCTTGATGTGTTTTTTCAATAACCGTAGGGACTAAATAGCTCGAAGGAGCGATGGAATTAACTTGATAAGGATTCATAGTTTTATAATTTAAAAATCATTGTATTAGCATAATCTAAAACCATTTAGCAGTCAAATAGGTAGAGTGCTAAACAATCAAAGCTCTTTAGTAAAGCAAAATCTATATAATTTTAAACCCAGCCACAGTCTCTTTGATACTTCCATCAATCGTAAAACCGGCTGCCAGTTTATGCCCACCTCCACCGATTAGTTTTGCAATCGCAGAAACATCTCTTTTCACAGATCTAAATGATCCTTTTATTTTTTGATTTCCCATATCAACTAACAACACAATCATTTCCGCATCACCAACCACACTGTTTAAAAAATTAATAATTCCCTCAACGTCATTTATTTGCAAACCAAATCTTTCAAAATCATCTAATTTTAAATAGGTCGCAGCCACATCGTAATTGGAATTTTTAACCAATCGGCTCATTGCCAATCCCCAGAGTTTTAATAAATTTGTTTCTTTATTTTTTAAGAGATTTTTAGTTATCTCATTCACTCTAGCGCCACGGCTTATCAGATAACCGGCAATATTCATCCCATCATAAGATGTTGCTGCATTAGAAAAATGAGAGGTATCAGTTAAAATACCCGTCAGCAAAGAAGTCGCCATAGCTTGATTGATTTCAATTTTATTGGCGATAAAAAACCTTGTGATCACTTCTGCGGTTGAAGTCGCGTTTGTGATAACTAAATTCACGTCACCATACAATCTATTTGTTGGATGATGGTCAATATTTAGCAATTTAGGTTTGTTTGGTAAAAGGGGAATAAGTTCAGCAACTCCACAATAACCCAAGTCTCCGGAATCCAACACAACAACTAAATCGAATTCCTGATTAAAAACATCGGTATCATCCGTATAATCCAAATACGCATTCAAATATCCATAATGCGCTGGTGGTAAATCACGACAAAATAATTTTACATTCTTGTTTTGGTCTTTTAGCCATTCATATAATCCGCTTGATGAACCTAAAGCATCTCCATCAGGCTTTTTGTGAGTAATAACAAGAATACGCTCTGCCTGCAAAAGCGCATTTTTTAGCCCCCTAAACTCAATATCCTTATTCATAGGAATCGCACACTTTAGCTATTTTTTAGCAAAGTGTCAAGGAGTTGATTTGTTCTATATTTCACCTTTTTCTTTGAGCTCTTCAATATATGTCTCTATCTGTTCTGCTTTATGCTCGGTCCTATCAAATGCCCAGTGTAACTTGGGGATCTTTCTCATTTTTAGTCTATTTGCCATCTCTTTTACAATGTCATGATGATAATCTTTTAATGCATCCAAAACTTGCTCTTCAAAACTAATTGGCAAAACGCTTAATACCAACTTAGCGAATCTTAAATCACTGGTTAGCTCAGCATCAATAACCGTAACCAAACAATCACGAGGAAACTCGACTCTTTTTTTAAGGATTTCTGCCATGGAGTCTTTAAAGTGATCCACTCTTTGGTCATTGGTTTGCATATAACAAACACCTTACAGGTTAACTCAAGGATTATCAAGCCTTGCTTTTAAGCGGAAAAAAGCCTATTATTAAGAGCGTATTTTATGTATTTAAAAAGACTTGAACTGCAAGGTTTTAAGACATTTGCTCAAAAAACTTTATTAGAATTTCAATTGGATTCTAATGGTCGTAGGGGATTGACATCGGTTGTTGGGCCAAATGGATCAGGTAAATCCAATGTTGCCGATGCGGTGCGTTGGGTTATGGGTGAGCAGAGCTTGCGTTTATTACGATCCAAGAAATCAGAAGATGTTATTTTTTCCGGTTCAGAAAAAAAGTCGCGCTCCGGCTTTGCAGAGGTGTCCATGACTTTGGTTAATGACGATCGATCAGATATAGATTTTTCGGAAATCATCATCACACGTAGATTGTATAGAGACGGACAATCAGAGTATGAGATTAACAAACAATCCGCCAGGCTAACTGATGTGGCGATGCTATTAGCACAGGCTGGTATCGGACAACGTACATATAGTGTTATTGGTCAAGGTATGGTGGATGAGGTTCTTTCGGCAACCCCAAGCGATCGTAAGGTCTTTTTTGATGAAGCTGCGGGCTTACGTCCTTTTCAACTCAAGCGCCAATCTAGCATGAATAAACTTAGTGCCTCGCGTGACAATCTTCGTCAATCAGAAGCCTTGTTAAAAGAAATCGCGCCTCGTTTAAGTTCTTTAGAGCGCCAAGTTAAGCGCCTCTCTCAACGTGAGCTTATAGAGGAAGAATTAAAAGATTTAGAAATTAAATATTATGGAGGTACATGGAAGTCATTGCAACTGTCTTTAAGCGCAGCTAAAAGTGCTCATGAATCAGCTTCTCAAATAGCTCAAGCTGCTAGCAAAGACGCAGATAAATGCGAATCCGAACTTACTGCAATGGAAAAGGCTATCCCGCCATCAGAAGAGTTTAGTCAGTTACGTCAATCATTGCAGAAATTAATGGATGATAGATCTGGCTTGCGAGAGCGTCAATTAAAACTCGAGGCATCGCGTGAGGTTGCCAAAATTCGTGCCGAAAAACCTTGGGCACCTTTGCCATTATCAAAAATAATTTCCACCATTGAGCAAATCCAAAACCTGCAAAAAGATCTTATAACCGCCTTGGAGGACAATAAATTTGATCTAGATAAAGTAAAAAATCTCGCCAACAATTTAAAATTCTCCACCGGAGATCTATATTCTAAGTTGCAGCGCCCTGCACCAGAACCTGATAAAGAGGTCTCCACTGATCCAAAATTAGAAAAAGAGATTCATGATTTGGTTCAAGCAATGGAAGATGTAAATCATCAGATACAAGCAGTTCAAGAGCAAACCGAAGAGTGGAATAAGCGCGAGCAGTCTAAACGTTCGCACATTTTTGATGTTCAGCGTGAGTTGTCTCGTAAGAGACAAGAGGTGCAAACCGCAGAAAGGCATATGAGTCAAGCAGCAGTAGAGTTGGCTAGAGTGGAAACAAAAATTGACGCCTTCCTACAAGATGTTCGCACTTATATCCCCGAGCAAGAGAGCCAGCTTGATGAGTTGGTTAAAAAAGCGGGTGTAGTTGAAAATCCAGAGTTATTATTACAGCGCATAACAAAACTACGCGCTCAATTGGATTGGATTGGCGGTATCGATCCGGAAACTCTAAAAGAATATGAACAGACTAAAAAGCGTTATGTGGAGCTTTCGACTCAAAGTGAGGACCTGCTTAAAGCCATGGCATCACTGGAGACCATAATAAAGGAGCTGGATCAAACCATCACCGAGCGTAGCAAAACATCTTTTCGTCAGCTTAATCAAGAGTTTGGTCTCTATTTTAAGAAGCTATTTGGTGGCGGTGAGGCAAAATTAATCGAGGTTTATCCTGAACCCGAAGTTGATGAAACGGGTGAGGTTATCCAAGCGATAGACCGTCTTGCGGGGCCTTCTGGTATTGAGATTCAAGCCACTCCTCCTGGTAAGCGTTTAAAAGCCATAGCCATGCTTTCGGGTGGTGAACGTGCCTTAGTATCCATCGCTTTGATATGTGCCATTATGGCAACAAATCCATCACCATTTGTTGTATTAGATGAAGTTGATGCAGCTTTAGATGAGTCTAACTCTCGTAAATTTGCGGAAATCATCAGCACTCTAGCCGACAGGACTCAATTTGTTGTTATAACCCACAACCGCGCTACCATGGAACGAGCTCACATACTCTATGGCGTAACAATGGGTGATGACGGTGTATCGCAGTTACTTTCGGTTAAATTATCTGATGTTTTAAAAAAGTAGAATTTTACTAAAATTAGCAAAAAAACCCCATCTTGACGCGTATTTTGCCGCATGTCATACTTTTTTTGTACTTTATCGTGCCTTAATTGCCTTTGGCACGCCTTGTCATTAACCGGCAAATCAATCGTTTTCATAGTATAGCCCTTGACAAACATGGCTTACTGTGGTATAAATTACTATTCGTTTTTTCCAGACACATACATAAAGCACTCAGAGGCTTTAAACAATCTGCGTCCACGACAAGCATGGGATCTCTTTGTAGAATTCTGCTGGTTTTCGAACTCGCAACTCTCTATTAATAGATTTCTTGGATGCAGATTGTTTAAGGTCTTTGTTTATTTCCGTGATTTACAGTTTAGCTTTTTCCATATACTATCCAATTATAATTATGTTACAAGTAAACGTTTCTAAAATAGAAAACAACTCAGCTCAAATAAGCTTACCAGACGGTCAACATCTTACCGTGCCACTATCTTTGATAAAAGGAAATCCAGAAGTGGGTGGAAAAGCATATTTAATGATTGCAATACCGGGCGCAGAAGGGGAAGTTGGTAAAGAATTTGCACGTAATCTTTTAAATGAACTTATTGAAAATGATAAATAGATAGACTATTTGTTTTAATTTTTTAATCTATGTCCAAGGAATCAAAAGAAAAAAAATCAGAGTCCAAAGTAATGTTAAAACCAGCTTTGATCTGGGCTGGAATCACCATAGGTGTGATTGCTTTGTTTGTTGCCATGTTGGGTGGCGGTGTATATGCCTACACTCGCATGTATGAAAACAAAATTTACCCCGGCGTAAAAGTTCTCAACATTCGTTTGGATGGCTTAACAAAAGATGAGGCCAGACAAAAAATTCAGCAAGCAACCGATAATGCTTTGGAGAAGGGATTGTTTTTTAACCTTGATGGTAAAGAGGTTGCACTGCAGGCTTCATCAAACAACGATCTGCCGGACTTGGTTTTATATGATATAGATAGCGCCATCAATGACGCTTACAACACGGGGCGTTCAAGTGGTGTAAACAAAGTTGTTTATGAAATTTTAAGAGCACGTATACGTCCAATTAATGTAAATGTTAAAATTCAAATAGACGAAGTACGCATTCTCTCGTCATTAGAAGCTCAATACCATGATGAACTACCCGATCCTATTGATGCGACATTTAAAATAAATATTAATGAACAAGGCACACCAGAGGTTTGGGTTATCCCAGATGAGGATGGGTCTAAATTAAACATGGAGGGCGTATATAACAAACTACGCCAGCAAGCCGAGATAGTAACTTTTCAACCAATTACACTACATGTAGAAAAAGTTTTCGCTAATCGTCGAGCCAATCAACTTCAACCTTTAATCGATAAAGTTCAGGAGGTTCTTAAGCGACCGCAAATAGTATTTACTTATGATGATAAGGAGTACCCTATCAAGCCGGCAGATTTAGCAGGATGGCTTGTAGCTTCAAATGAAGATGATACTGTAACAATAGACCACGATTTATTTGCTTCCAGCATTCACATGTTGGCTAAAGATATTGAAGTAGAAAGTAAAAGTGGAAGCATGGAAGTTAAGGATGGTGAAATAGTATCCTTTACTGCAGGCACAATGGGTAAATCCATTAATACAGAAAAAACCTTGGAAGCCGTATTAAACTCATGGCCTCCAAGTTCAACTTTTCCGCTTGTTGTCGAAGAGGAGCATGGTCAGATAACTGGTGATGCTTTAGAGGAATTTGGTATCAAGGAATTGCTTGGCGTAGGGAGATCCAATTTTCGCGGCTCACCTTATAATAGAACCCAAAATATAAAAAAGGCTGTTAATGATCATGTTAATGGTACTCTTTTAGCACCCGGAGAAACTTTTTCCATGTTGCAATCATTGGGAGAGATTGATGGAGCGCACGGTTGGTTGCCGGAGTTGGTAATTAAAGGCAACAAAACATTGCCCGAATATGGTGGTGGTTTGTGTCAAATTGGTACGACTATGTTTAGAGGTGCTGTTGATACAGGTCTCCCTGTTACAGAGCGCCGTAACCACTCATATCGTGTTTCTTATTACGAACCAGCGGGCACCGATGCTACGATTTATGATCCAGCGCCAGACTTTAAATTTGTAAATGATACGGAAAAATACATTTACATCAACGCTTATATTGTTGGCACGGAGATAACATTTGAGTTTTGGGGCACTGATGATGGACGCCAAGTGGAATACACTTCACCTGTGATTTACAATATCACTGCACCACCTCCAACTAAATTAGTAGAAACAACAGACCTCGCACCCGGAAAAAAGAAATGCACGGAATCAGCGCACAGCGGAGCAGACGCTTATTTTGAATCATCTGTAATTTATGCTGATGGCCGTACGCGTGAAGAAACTTTTCATAGTCATTATCGTCCTTGGCAAGCAGTCTGTTTAATTGGTGTTGAATCATTATCGGACGAGTCTGCTAAAGCCGCAGAATAACTTCCACACACAATACAAAACTTGACGAAGAAAGCTCAAGGGATCCCTCGGCTTCGCTTGGAATGACAAGCATCCTCAATACGAAGCTCCAAGGGGTATTAGGGTATTTGGACAAGCAGATACCCCAAATAGAATAAATGCTCAAGAATGATAACTTACCCAGGATGATGATAATCAGAGTTAACTCTGATTTTTTATTTGTGTTATAATGCACTTGCTATGCGACAAAATACTTCATCAGATTGGATGAGTTCCATGGAGGAGGGACAACTCTCCGTAGACGTTTATCGTGAGGGTGATGCACTCGTCATCAGGGCTTTGGTAGCCGGAGTTGATCCAGATGATTTGGATATCGCTGTAAATGGTGATTTGCTTACAATTAGAGGCAGGAGACATATGGACCATCAAGAAACTGCTGATGACTGGTTTTATCAAGAGTGTTATTGGGGTAGCTTTTCTCGCTCAATCGTATTGCCTTATCATGTAGCACCTGATGCCACGGAAGCTCGTATCAAAAATGGCTTGCTAGAAATCAAAATTCCTGTACGTAAAGATGGAAAACAGGTAAAAGTAAAATGGGGATAAGTTCAGAGAGAAAATAAGGAAAAAATCAATAAAATTACCCACAATGAACGCAATAAATGCGTTCTTTTTTGCATGTTTCTGTGATATTATATATTTGCATAATTATGCAGGAGGATACCCAACCTGTAAGCGTTTCCATTGTTGGACAATGGAGCAAGCTGCAAAAAAATAAAAAAGCAGCACTAATAGCTTTTACTATTGGTGCAATTTTTGTTATTTTTTTTACTTTTAGTCGCATACAAGAGGCCATCTACTCACCGTTTTTAACCAACATCGATGAGATAAAACAGAATCGTGAATTGCTTAAAGATCCTATTGCCGAACAAGAAGCTATTGATAAACGTACTGACACGGATGGTGATAGTCTTTCTGATTGGTCTGAAGAAAATATTTACAAAACCTCTCCCTATCTTTGGAGCACAGCCGGTGATGATGTACCTGACAATGTAAAAATTGCCATGGGCATCAATCCACTTTGCAAGGCCGGTGATGATTGTACGGCTCAAAGTCTTAACTATGATTTACCAACAACCACTCTTCCGTTTGTGGATTTGCAGGGGACTGATGTATCAGGCGAAATTAATAATTACGTGATGAACTCACCATCCATGCAAGAGTATCGTGCAGAGGCCGGAGATCAGGCAGTCGATTACAGTGGAGTAAACAATATACCTCGTGATCCAGTCGTTCTTCGTAAAGCGTTGTTGGATTCCGGAAAAGTTACTCAAGAAGATTTAGATAAAATATCAGATGAACAATTATTACAATTATTTGATGATAGCGTTAAGGAAATTCAGGATAATCAAGACACCGAGACTCAAGCAATACCCTCACAATAAAGTATGAATAAAAGTTTTTTCAAACTAATCTCTCAAATAGCCATTGGCACAGCGGTTGTTGTAATGCTACTCACAAATATTTTGATAGCTCATGACACACACGCGGTTGCAGGTGCTGGTGATATCGTTTCAGATCCGATCCTGACAGGGGTTGCGTCTCAGCACTTAGGTTTGGCTCAGACGGAGGCGCTCAGAGCTGAATGGCTCAG
>JAHJSR010000045.1 GCA_018830085.1 Patescibacteria group bacterium | reverse complement strand
GTTATCCATTTTGCCCTCCTTGGGCGCTGTGAAGCCGACAAATGCGGCGGGTGTAGATTAAGAAAGAACTAATGGCTAAACCTAGCAAAAAAATATGATTTTGTCAATCTGTGGACTAGTGGCGTTGCGCGTTGTACGATAGTTTTATGCTTACGTGGACCGATCCGCTTAGTTATGTGCATGGATTAACGCCTCAACAGAGGCGAGTTTTAAAGAAGTTGGATGTTGAAACAGTGTCAGAGTTGTTGAGTATTTTACCGCGTAGGTATGATGATTATTCTAATATTTTTCCAATAGTCAATATTCCGATTGGTGAGTCTGTGACTATTAAGTGTAGGATTAAGGATTTAAAAAAATTACCGACTTTTAGAAAGCGTTTTGTAATCATACGCGGAGTGGTTGAAGATGATACTGGCAGTATAGTCATTACTTGGTTTAATCAACCGTGGATGTTGCAGCAATTAAAAATTGGTGATGAGATTTTTGTATCTGGCACTGTGCGTCAGCATCCAAAATTTGGTAGAGGTTTTACTAGCCCGATTTGGGAGCCAGCGACTGAAGAAACGTTGGCAGCAGGGAATATTGCCCCTGTTTATCCTTTGATGGGTCAGGTTACGCAAAAAACTTTACGAAAGATAATGAAAATAGTTTTGGATGATTTGGATGAGATACTGGATCCTTTACCTAAAGGATTGGTTCGTAGTGCACATCAACCGGATTTTTTTGAAGCGATCAAGTTTGTTCATAAGCCAGAAATTATTGAGCATACGGAAACCGGTAGGCAAAGATTTGTTTTTAATGAGGTTTTGTTGTATCAGCTAGCAATGCGTATGGCGAAAAATTTGGCAGATCAAGGTGGAGCGCCTAAGATAAAATTTGATGAAAATTTTGCAAAAAAATTTACCAAAGGTTTGCCTTTTGAATTAACACCTGATCAAAAAAGAGCAGTTTGGGCTGCGGCTCAGGATATGGAAAAAGAGAAACCCATGCGCAGGTTGGTGCAAGGTGATGTTGGGTCTGGTAAAACTGTTGTAGCTGCATTTTGTGTAGCCTTGGTACATAGAGCTGGATTTTCGGCAGCGCTTATGGCCCCAACAGAGATTTTGGCCAAGCAACACGCAATTACGTTACAAAGATTTTTAGGAGCGTATCATATACCGGTTTTGTTAATGACTTCATCAACCAGAATTTTGTTTGAAAATGGAGAAGAAACTAAATTAAAATTATCAGAAGCCAAACAAAGATTAAAGCAAGGTAGAGTTGTAGCTGTTGGTACGCATGCGTTGATTCAACCTGAACAATGTCCTCCTGATTTAGGTTTGGCGGTTGTTGATGAACAGCATAGGTTTGGTGTAGCCCAGCGTGAGGCTTTAACGGTTATACAGAGGCCTGATAGTTTGGTTCCGCATTTGTTATCAATGACAGCGACACCCATACCAAGATCTTTGGCTTTAACTTTTTTAGGTGATTTAGATGTATCCATAATAAAAACCAAACCAGCAGGTCGTAAACCGATAAAGACAAATCTGTTGGTGGGGGATAGTGGAAGAAAAATGGCGTATCAAGCGATTCGTAATGCCATAATACGCAAAGAGCAAGCATTTATTGTTTGTCCCTTAATTGATCCTTCGGACAAATTGGGTATGCGTAGTGTGGAGGAGGAAAAAAAGAGGTTATCCTTTGGGGAGTTGAGAGGACTTAAATTATCAACATTGCATGGCAAGATGGGTGCTGCGGAAAAAGATGTTGCCATGAATGAATTTAAAGATGGAAAAGCGGATGTGTTGATTGCGACAACGGTTGTTGAAGTGGGCGTCGATATTCCTAATGCCACAATTATGTGTATTGAAAGCGCTGAGCGTTTTGGTTTGGCACAGTTGCATCAGTTACGTGGAAGGATAGGCAGATCTGACAAAGATTGCTCTTGTTTTTTGATTGCCACGGACGACAGTGTTGCTTTAAATCGTTTGAGGGTTTTGGAACAGACTAATGATGGATTTATTATTGCTGAAGAAGATCTTAAGATACGCGGACAAGGTAATGTGTTAGGTTTGCAACAGTCGGGTAAGTCTCCTTTTAAATATCTTAGACCGGCTGATGATTTACAGATTATGAAGTTGGGACGTGATTTGGCGTTGGAATTAATGGAAAAAGATCCGGAATTGGCATCGGTTCCAATTTTAAGAGACATGGCTAATGAAATTAGACAGACAGCGCACGGGGAATAGATATTAATTTAATGCTTCGTTTATTGTTTTAACTTGTTTAATATTAATATCACTTGGTGGTTTGATATTTTTTAGGGTAGGGCAAACGATTGTTTTAAAGCCCATGCGGGTTAATTCTTTGATACGTAATTCAGGCAGAGCGACTGGTCGTAGTTCTCCGGTTAGTCCGATCTCGCCAAAGTAGGCTGTTTTGGGATCGAGTGGTTGTTTTTTTACGGCACTCCAAATTGCGGCAGACAATGCTAGATCGGCTGCCGGGTCGCGGACAGGTAGACCACCGGCAACGTTAGCATAAACGTCTTTGTCATAAACCGCTATGCCGGCATGGCGAGTTAAAACAGCTAAAAGCATGTTTAGCCTTGAGCTGTCATATCCAGTAGCGCGCCTTGTGGGAGTGCTATAACCTGAAGGAGTAACCAATGCTTGTAATTCCACTAATAATGGACGTCGACCTTCCAAGATGCAGCCTATTGCCGAACCTGGTGTTGACTGTGGTTTGTCATTTAATATTTCTGCAGAAGGATCAGCAACAACATGAAGCCCGTCTTCTTTCATGTCTAATAAAGCGATTTCATCCGTAGATCCAAAACGATGTTTGTAAGCGCGGAGTATTCGATAACGATGAAGTTTGTCGCCTTCTAACGATAGAACAGTGTCCACTACATGCTCTAAAACTCTCGGTCCGGCGACGTCACCATCTTTGGTGACTTGTCCAACTATCATGATTGGAGTTCCGGATTTTTTAGCGCTTTGTGCCAAAAGGGCGGCACAAGCTTTAACTTGAGAAATGCTTCCAGCTTCACCGGTTGCTTGTTCTGTGGAAACAGATTGAATGGAGTCTATTATGATTAGATCGGGTTTTTGAGTTTCTACGACTGTCGTAATGTCATCAATTTTTGTGCTTTCTAAATATGCAAAAGTTTCAGGAATTTGTTGTGTTAAACGGACAAGCCTTAAATGAATTTGTTTGGGAGATTCTTCTCCGGCAACATAGATAACATGTTTATTATTTTTTGCTACCAATAATGCCACCTGGGAGAGCAATGTGGATTTACCCATGCCTGGTTCACCAGCGATTAGTGTTACAGAACCTTCTGTAAATCCACCACCTAAAACTAAATCCATGGCCGGATGATTGGTTGGGGATGTGCTGGCGGCGTTAGATGTGTTTAAGTTTTTAAATGATTTAATTTTATCTGCATCTATTTGCTTTTTTGGGATTTCTGTTTCCAAACTTAATACTACGGGTGTCTTTGATATGGTACTCCAAGCACCGCATTCTTCGCATCGGCCGGTCCAGCGGGGATATTGAGCATCACATTTAGAACAAATATGTACAGGAGGATTTTTCATAACATTAAGCTTAAAATAGCAAATTGCTTATGGCAAGAGCAGTTATATAAGTGGAATTGGTAGGATTATTTTTCCCAAGAACTTTGGTAAGCGCCATTTTCGTCAGCCATTTGATTAGCAGATTTGGTTTCCATACAATATTTAACTTTACCGCTTGTGATTGCGCATGGTTGATTTTGAGCTGATGCTTTGTTTATGGCTGCTTCATCTGCTACTAAGTTTCCACTAATACTATGGCGTTTGAGCCAACCATATTCAAACCGTTCCTTACGGGTACAGGTGCGACATTCATAACCTACTCCACAAGTACTTTCTGTGGCTTTGCTGCTGTTACGTGAGTCAAAACAAATATCACCTTTGGTAACCGTCATGCAACGATAATTAGGCATACAAGCAGTTCCGGTTGGGCAGGAATCTTTAATTTCTGGTTTACAACGTGGTAAGTCGTCCTTAAATGGTCGATAGATATAGATTGGCCACATGCTACGTTGCCATCCACAACCAGTTTTACTAAAGGCTGTGATATCGGGCCAATAACGAGTTTGTAATCCTCCGATTACGATAGAAGATACGCCTGTTAGGCTGTTGATGACGCCATCACCTTCGGCAGCTGGAACGGTTCTTTTGCCAGAAATGCCGCCATTAACATCGTTTGATGTGCCGTCTTGAGCACCACCGCCACCC
The DNA here is from genome assembly GCA_018830085.1 of Patescibacteria group bacterium. GTDB lineage: Bacteria > Patescibacteriota > Patescibacteriia > 2-12-FULL-60-25 > 2-12-FULL-60-25 > MWCR01. The sequence continues at coordinate 678 of JAHJSR010000045.1, read as the reverse complement.
ATTTCAAACCAGCTTAGTTCTATCCCGTTAGGAGATTTTAATCCTTGTCCGCCGATATACATGTAATTATGGCAGTCGGAAAAGTGGAGGTCTCCAAATTGTGGTCCACCTATACTTGGTTCTGAGTATTTTTTAAACCAATCAGCCTCATCTTGTGCGACAAACAAGAAGGCGGCTTTATCGCCTCCGCCAGGCGCTTGCATGTTTGGTGAGCCGTATTCGATATAGCCTTGTTCATTTTCACCCGTCGAAGCGTTGTAAAAAGTGACTTGTTGTTTTATGATTTTAGCTGCACTGGTTTTGGTTTTGCCGCCGCTAAACATTTCGTTGCTTGGGTTCATACCCACACATGACATGTATTGTTGTAGAGTGGAACCACAATCACCACAAAAAAATCCTTGATCACCAATGCGTTTAGTAAAACAATCTTTATAGTTGCCTGTAGCTTCTTTACGACAGGTGCTACCATCCGAGTCCATTTCTACGAGCACAGAACGTGGAAAGTTTTTTATTTTTTGTACAGCTGAATATAATGTGCCGTTGATTGTGTTGGTCCATGGGTAAGGAACGCCGGCAAAACCAAGAGCAGAGCTGTAATATTTTTGTAGGTCTCCTAATCCATTCATATAGTCAATAAATGCGCGCGGATTGCTACTCATTTGACCGGCGACGGCTTCG
>JAHJSR010000044.1 GCA_018830085.1 Patescibacteria group bacterium | reverse complement strand
TTATGATCTTGGTCCGGGTCCACGTACTCTGCGGTTGTGGATAGGACTCCGCCCGTGACCCGGCAAACTTCATCGACTCCAGCACAAACGACGTAGGTCCCATTGGCACAAGTATCCGCCTCGCAAAGCGAGTTGATCGGATTTTGCCCGGAACCGGCCGTTCTCTGCGGTTGAAACTCGATGACAGCGCCGTCGACTACGGGCAAAGGTTGGCCAGGAGAATACTCCGGAGAGCAAACAAAGAACGTATCTCCAGGCGTACTCCAGCACATGCCGCCCCATGGCAAGTCCGGGCTTGATACCCCTCCGTCAGGGAGTGGCGGGTATGTGACCTTGCCCCACAGAGCCAAAGAGTTGCTCGGGTTTATGGAGAAGGTGGATGGGATCGTGATGATGCCAGCCGTACCGTTTATTTCACAGTACGTGGGCGGAGCATCAACAACAACTACATCCTCCTCAACCACATCCTCGACTACGTCGGGTGTGATGTCGGGCTGAACGTCTTCTGGCGCATCTGCCTCAGGGGCATCTTCTGGGGCATCAGACTCGATTGCAACATCCTCGACCACGTCGAGTGGTGCGTCTGGTGCTACTTCTGCTTGAATGTCGGGCTGAACGTCTTCTCCGGTTTCGGGCCAAATGCCCGTTTCCGAATCAGATCCGGCGTCCAGTTCAACATCAGCGGAATCTGGCGAAGAAGTAAACGGCTGACCTGCGCCAAAAGTATCCAGAGAACAACCCACTATTGCCAACATCAATACGAATATGGAAATGAACGAAATAACGGTTTGTTGAGCTTTCATGTCCCCTCCGGGTTGGGAGTTTTACAGCGTCACAATTAGTACAACGCTAAGAAAGTCATACAATGACTCAACCATATTTTTTGGGTTTTGTCAACCCCATTAATTGTATTTTTTACCTAAACCCAGCCAAAAACTAGTTATCTGATATTGAAATAATTGACATTTTTTACTCATCATCCGCTTCATTTCCCATTTTGCCACTTTTAACCGCTGCTATTACCGCATCAAGATCTCCATCCAAGATTTGCTCAATGTTATGCCAAGATTTTTTAATTCTATGATCTGTTATGCGATCTTGAGGATAGTTATAAGTACGAATCTTTTCAGATCTGTCTGCAGTTCCAATCTGAGAACGTCTTTCGGAATCCAATTCTTGGCGACGTTTTTCCTCTTCCTGCTCCCAGAGTCTGGCGCGCAAAATCTGCATAGCTCTTTCACGATTTTGAACTTGAGACCTTTCATCCTGACAGGACACTGCTGTATTGGTCGGTAAATGTGTTATGCGAACAGCGGAATAAGTTGTGTTAACAGATTGTCCACCTTTGCCTCCTGCGCAAAAAGTATCAATGCGTAAATCTTTATTATCAATTTTAAATTCGGTTTCTTCCAACTCAGGCAAAACTGCGACTGTTGCTGTTGAAGTATGAATACGCCCCTGTTTTTCTGTAAGCGGAACACGCTGTACTCGATGCACTCCCATTTCGGTTTTTATACGGCCATAAGCGCCACTGCCTTGCACTGTAAAAACAACTTCTTTGTAGCCACCTTGCTCGGCGGCCGACTCTGAAACCAATGATGTTTTCCAGTTATTACGTTCAGCATAACGAACAAGCATACGAAATAGATCTGCCGCAAAAATCGCCGCTTCCTCACCACCTACACCAGCACGAATTTCGATGATAGCATTGGAATGATCATGAGGTCCTGGTGGAATTATTGCGATTTCTAATTCTTGTCTTGTTTTTTCTAAAGATTGTTCCAATTCAGGTATTTCCGCTGTTGCCATGGCGGCAAAATCAGCATCGTCAGATGCGGCAGTTTCTTGAGCATCATTAAGCGCCTTTTTTGCATCCTCAAATTTTTTACCAAGTTCAATCACCTGCTTGGTAGCAGAGTAAGCACGCGAGGCTTGTTTAAGTTTTTCCTGATTACTTAAAACCTCTGGATCAGCCATTTGCTCTTCCAGTTTAATGAAGTCGGCTTTTATTTCCGCCAAACTTTGTTCGAGTTTTTTCATATACCAAAAATACCCCGCACGCCGCTTTACGTCCACAACAAATATAGTTATGGCGAAAAACGAACTACGGGGTATTTAAAAATGTTAAGCTTCAACTAAAAGCTCTGGCTCTTTGGCAGCACGCTTTTCCGCTTTGGCTTTTGCGCGTTTAGCTGTTTTGGCTTTCTTGCCCAAAACATCTGACTTGTCTGCCTTGGCTGCAGCTTTTGATTTGAATTTCTCAACGCGTCCTTCTGTGTCAACTAGTACTTTTAGACCAGTATAAAAAGGATGGCATTTGGAGCACAATTCAACTCGAGTTTCTTTGACGGTTGAGCCTATGGTCATTTCATTACCACAGACGCAAACGATTTTTGCATCCTTATAATAAGTAGGATGAATGTCTGATTTCATAACGGGCATACGGTATCAAATAACTCGACTCTTGGCAAGATGGTAGATATAAGCTAGTATTTGGCTATGTTGACTAAAGATTTTCGATATGACCTACCAAGGCAAAGTATTGCACAGTCCCCTGTTACACCAAGGGATAGCTCTAAGCTGCTTGTTTTAGACTGTAAAAAGCAACAAATGGACGATAAAATATTTACAGATATTGTAGATTATTTGAATCCTGGTGATCTTATTGTTGTAAATGATAGCAAGGTTTTTAAGGCCAGACTAAGAGCAAAAAAAGGTGAATCATTATTTGAAATTTTCTTACTGAGGCCGGTTGATGGTTTGTGGTCGTGTTTAGCGAAGCCTGGCAAAAAATTAAAAATTGGTGACACGATAAAGTTTGCGGATGACTTAGAGGCTAAAATTGAACAGAAAAATATTGATGGAACAGTATTAATAAAATTTCCGATTAATGATGATTCTGTATTTAATTTTGCTAATGAGCATGGAGAAGTGCCAACACCTCCATATGTAGATAAAGCACCCGCAGATTTTGCAGACTATCAAACTATTTACGCAGAAAAAACAGGCTCAGCAGCAGCTCCAACTGCAGGTTTCCATTTTACAGAGGATTTGATTAACAAGATCAAGAACAAAGGAATACAAATTACACATGTAACTCTGCATGTTGGCTTAGGAACATTTAGGCCCGTCATGACCGAAAATATTGAAGATCATGATATGCATGAGGAATGGATAGAGGTCACGCAAGAAACAATTGATTTGATAAAAGAAACAAAACTACACGGAGGCAGTGTTATCGCGGTTGGTACCACAAGTGTAAGATCATTGGAGTCTGCAGCAAGAATAGTGGGAACCCTTAAACCCTATTGCGGTTTTACAAAATTATTTATCAAGCCTGGTGATGATTTTATGGTGATCGATGCCATGATTACTAACTTTCATTTACCCGAATCAACACTAATCATGTTGGTAAGCGCATTTGCTCAATCCAAGATGAATGAGCCTGACGCTGGTAGAAAATTTATTTTGCAAGCATATGAGCATGCAATTAAGTTGGGCTATAGATTTTATTCTTTTGGTGACGCAATGTTGATTATATAGTTTTGCATAAAAAGAAAAAATCTCCAATCAAGATTTGATCAGAGATGGGAGAACGCCCGCACAAGGCTGCGACGATGAGCTCGCCTGACACAAAGGTCAGCATACTGCTTGGCGAGGCCTCTATGGCCACATTCACTTGTACAGGGCTAGACCGTTGCGCATCAGGTACCTACGACGAATTCATCAAACTCGAAACAGCCATGACGGTATCCTCCTTGCGACGCATTGCTGCATCGCGAGATTGCGCAGACAAGCTCTTTTTTAGCTCGTCGCGTACCAGAATAATATAACCGATATAATTAGTCAAATTAGATACAATCCGGCAACCAACGAATATCGAATTCTTGGTGATTGATGATTATAGCCAAGATATCAGCATGAGCTTGGTTATCATGAATTTTATTTTTACTTAAAAAATATTCTATGGCATTAAAAAAATGGCGCTTTTTTGTTTCTGTTAAAGCTTGTTCGGGATAACCGAAATTGGAAGATGATCTGGTCTTTACTTCAATAAAACGCAGTTCTAAATCTTTTTTTATAATTAAATCTATTTCACCTAATTTACACCGCCAATTGCGTTCGATGATTTT
>JAHJSR010000116.1 GCA_018830085.1 Patescibacteria group bacterium | reverse complement strand
GGTCCTTGACCTTGACCGTCCAAAGCAACTCACCGCCACAAACTTTGTAGCCGACAACGTAACCACTGACTCTAACTTGAGTCGAACTCATGATCTCCTCCTTGCAGAACTTCTGCGAAACACATAATAAATTTTAAGGATCCATAAGCACCCAACTTGGGTAAACTTAGGCTCTTCTTAGCACTTTTTTTTGATTTTGTCAATACATCATCTTAAACAAAAAAGACCTATATAGGTCATTGAGATTGATAGGCGCTCAAAAAGGCTCCGCAGACATCCAGCAAAGGCAATCCTTTGAGATTGATACCGGCTTCGGAAAGAACTTGTAATCCATTGTTTAAATAATCGATATGAGGCTTAACATCAGAACTGTTTAGCCAGGCTTTACGTTCACCAAAGGTTGGTATGCCGATTGCTCTGGTAGCAATTTGAGTATGAAAGTGCAAAGCAACAATACAAAAGTCATCTAATGATTTCTTGAGTTGTGGCGAAAAAGGTTGTTTACGTTCCAAAAGACTTTTAATCAAACCAACTGTTGTTGAATTGACCATTTACTGCCTCCATTAAAATAAAGATACAAAGCGTATCAAGGTGTGTCAATGTAAAAAAAGAAAGCGCGGGGCGCTTAGTAGTTGCCTTGAGCTAGACAACCGCCTCAACAGGCTCGGTCAAAGAGAAATCAATCTCCGGACATTCCAACTTGACCAGCCAATGGCAAAAGTCATGGGAACTCGCAATATAGGGAAGCTGATAATGCATGCTACGGAGATCGTTAGCACGCGAAATACAAAGTTCAGCGTACATCGGGGCACGAATCTCATCCAAGGTCGACACTCCGCTCTCCTCGTGACTGCGCTGACGAACGTTACAGGCACGTTTGCTACAGGCGACGTAGCGTGCGGCCGCATCGATCATGGCAGCGTAAAGCTGCTTGGCGTGAGCAGAGCCAGTTTCCTCGATCTGCTTATTAATGGGCAAAAAAGAACTGTTGGTGAATTCATGGGACATGGTGTTCCCTCCGGTTGATTTGATTATATTAGAACAGAAAACAAGCAAAATGTCAATCATAATGCTCATGATCATAAGCTCTCAAAAATATAATCAGCTCTTTTAGAGCTGATTATATTTGTTACTCTGAAATTGTCTCAACTACTGGTTCTTGGACTGGGGCTTGAACCACCGTCTCTTCTACGGGCTCTGAGATTACTTCCGGCTCATCGACTTGTACATCTGGGATTGGATCTGTTGGAGCTTCTACAGTTGGTTCATTTTGAGTTACTGGTTCTGATTGCTCCTCTGCTGGTGATTCATCTTGTTGAGCTGGTGGAGTACTAACTTCATCTGGATTGCTAGCATCTTCTTGGATTATTGACTCTGCTTCTTGAGTAGCCGGCGGATCTGAATCTGGCTCAACATCTGTATTTTCCACAGGATCAGGTACGATAGCGCTACCATTGGCTTGAATCTCTGTTTCCAGTGCTGAGGAGCCCATATCATTGGTTGTGATTTCCAGAGTTGTGCCATTGGAGACATATACCCTGCCTTCAAAATTTCCAAATGCGTGCCAGTTAAACATTACCTCACTAGGTTGTAATTCATCAACCACAATTTCAAATCCTTGCAATGAAGCATTTTCAACCCAATAAGCTCCGGAAACTTTGTTAGCAGGAGTGAGGGTGACAATCGGTAAAGTTCCGTAGTCATTAACAAAGTCTATTTTAACGCGTTTTTCACCGCTCATAATCATGGCTTGACCAACCGTATCTTTTCCAAAAGCTGCATGTTCTTTGACGGTTATTGTACCTTCGAAAACAGCACTACCAACAATCAAGTCCTCTACATCCAAGTTGTCGCCACCCTGCAAAGATGTGCCGGCAACAGATGCATGAATATTATTTTTATCAAATGTTTCAAAGAAGACTGATATCTTTTTATGCTTAACTCCATCAAATTGTTCGGAGACGTGTGTCCAATCAATGGACTCCGCAGCTCTAGCAACTATATGACTCACAATAAATTCACCAGTATCCTGTTGTGCATGTCCTGCAACATCGGACGAGATTAGATAGTCACCTATGTTGATGTTCTCACCTTTGTCCGTAACCCACACTTCTCCATTACCAACAGCCATAACTAGATGAGGATTGTTTTCATCACGAGCCTCTTCTGCTTCTTGGAGTGCTAAGTATGAACCCATGACGCGTGAATCATTTACAATCGATGTAACCTCAATGCCATATAAAATTTCTGACATTGGATTATTATGCAAGTATTTATTTTGACCTGTTAAAGAAACCAGCATTCCTTTTTGAATATTATCATCAGTCCAAGCATAGTGAGAACCAGTGAAGGCGTTGTAAGAAACCGTGTTCGCTGAAACAGAAATCGTTCCTTCCTCAACACCCGCTTGTCGCAAAGAGATAATAGTTCCATCATTCGTAGTTCTATCGAAAGCGGCAACAATGTCACCGGATTCAATTACATGAAACTTAACTGCTGGAGAATTGGTACCAATACCGACCTTATTATTAGAAGCATCGGTATAAAACAAATTAGCATCATCCCTACCCTCAACTCTTAAACCAATATTGGATGCTGCACCATCATTAATTACCAAACCTGAATTAGTAAACATACCAACGCGGGCACCATGATCTCTAAACTCAATCGCACCACCATTACCGGTTGTATTAAAGTCCCAAACCATTAAGTTGCTGCCATTAGGAAGGTAGACTCTATGACTAACATCACCCGAGCCCACCATGCGTAAATAATCATAATCCGCCAACGAACCGGCTGCTGTATTTCCAATATGTAGTTTTGCCAATGGAACAGATTGATCAAACCCAACATAACCATTAGTGGCATCTACAAACATGGCGTGTGTATTAGCATCACTCTCAACTCTAAAGTCAATTCCGGATAAACTACCGTCGTTTACTACAAAACCACTATTTGTAAACTTAGCAATTTCCGAAGATTCATTCATCATGATTAAAGCCCCACCCGCACCACTGGAATTAATATCCCAATATGTAGCATTGCCTCCATTTGAAAAATATATTTCACTTTGAATATCACTGTCGTTACTGGCTTGAAATCTTAAAAGCGAAGCGTCTGATGCGGAATTATCAGCAGATAATTGTAATTTAGAATTTACAGCTGCAGCGCCAGTACCAATACCCACATTACCATCATTTGCAATTACCATTGCATCGCTACCATTAACATGGAAGTTTAAATTTCTTTGCCATTCGATTGTTGTGTTACGGTCATCAGAGCTTGGTGTATAAACCGATAAATAGCCACCATCGACACCTCCACCAACACGGAAAAGATTATCTCCAGGAGTTGTACTGCCCTGAATATCTAATTTTCTAGTTGGAGTTGTGTCTCCAATTCCCATATTACCAGAACTAGAAATAACAACATTTGTTGCCCATGAAGTTGTGTAGTTTCTAAAGGCGATATTATTTGATGTATCTATACCAACTTGTGCAATATCAACCCCGTTTCTTTGGTAGGTTGTATATGCCGTACCCTGTATACCGGCAAGCTGGCCATCCGTTGCTCTAATAATCATCTGCCTGCTATAGCCACCAATAGGAGCTACGGCGCCGTTGAACTGACCAATCAACATATCACCCCCATCTAAAGATAAAAGTTTTTCGGGTTGATCTGTGCCTATACCTACATAACCATTGGATTGTACTCTCATTTTTTCATCCCCTCCGCTTGATAATGTAAAAGAACCGTTTGCCGCTTGTGCCAAGTCCCATGTAGATGTGCCAATATGGATATTTGAACCCCAAATATCTGACCAACGATAACCAGAATTACCTAAAGAATATGTATCATGTGTATATGGAAGAATATCACCAGATGATGTAGCTCCTGCAAAAACAATTGCATTGTCGGTTGTGTAACCATTATCTGTTACCTGTTGTAAATTTAAAGCATCAGCCGTACCTGTTGCAAAAGCAATCCAATTTGATCCATCCCAGAAAAATGGAGTGGAGGATGCAGTATTGTAAATCACAGAACCTGATTGGTTTCCGCTGGCTGGATTTAGAGCGTATTGGCCTAACATAAATTGACCGGAGATCGTTGCATTGGCAGCAACATTTAAATTTACTCCGGACTGTAGGTCCAAACTATTTGTATCCAGAGTCAATCTCGATACAGGAGCAGAGTAGGTACCGCCTACTTGAAAGTTAATTATTGATGTTGAGCTAACTGCACCGATTACCAAATTTCTATCCGTAGCTACTACACCATTACCTGCCCATGAAGGAATGTAAAAACCATTTCCATATTTGCCAAAGTAAAGATTATTTGTGTAATCAGCGCCACTACCCTTTAATTCTAGAACAGCTCCGGCATAGTTGTTAAAGTCGTTAGTATTAACGGCCTTAAAACCGGTTAAAGTACTAGGGCTATTATTTGTTACAGAGAATTGATAAACAGCTGAATCAATTGGACTTAATACGTTTGTAACTTTCTTTAAGTGATTTGATTGAGTTGTTGTAGACCAATACATAGCTCCATTGGCATCTGTTGCCAAAACTAGACCATAAGATGCTCCATCTGCTGTTGGGAATGCATAACCGGTTGTTGCAGGATTGTTGACTTGCATGGTGCCATTAACCCTAACAACATTGTTGTCAAACTCACCATAGATTAAAGGACTGGCTGTATTTGAATTATCAATATACAAACGGTCTGAGTTTGTTTCGCTATAGCCAGCCTGATAACCCAAGAAGATATTTCCATTTCCAAGAACGTTAGAATGACCCGCTTCACGACCTAAGAACAAGTTCCTGGTACCGGTAGCATTTTTAAAACCTGTATTGTAACCCAAGAAAATATTATCATTACCAATATTATCGTAGCCAGCGTTTGCGCCCATAAAAATTCCATTAGATCCCTTATTGCTAGATCCAGCATTACTGCCAAATAAAATATTGCTACTACCCTTATTATCATAACCCGTAAAGTAGCCCATCATGATATTTTGACTGCCTGTATTATTCCAACCGGTTCCACGACCCATAAAAAAGTTGTCGCCGCCGGTATTACCAACACCAGACTCATAACCAATCATCACGTTATCATTACCAGTATTACTTGAACCGGCAAAATAACCCAACATTGTATTTCCAAAAGCACCAGTGTTATTTCTACCCGCTTCACGACCGATGGCCACAGTTGATTCTTGAGTTGTGGCAGCGTAACCAGCTTCATAGCCAATATATACATTACTGAATCCTGATGTGTTGCTATAACCGGCTGAGCGGCCTATGAATACATTATTGTTAGTTGTTAAATCATCAACTCTGCCAGCATCTTGACCCATGAATACAGAATTACCGGAATTTAACACGCTCAAACGAGGACCTTGAATTGTAAAGTATTCGGTTCCCGCTGTATCAAATCTTATAATATCTTCATCAGCAGATTCCTCTATTTGAATTCCAGTATCATGATCCGTGTCCCAAAGCGCCCCGGCCGTAGCACCAGCTCCGCCCAATGCTACCCACTGGATACCATCCCAATAAAATGGCGTGGATGAAGCTGTGTTATAAACCATTGCACCAGCTTGATTGCCACTTGCAGGATTTAAAGCATATTGACCCAACATGAGCTGAGCGCTAACACGAGAATCACCAACTACATCCAAACGGTAAGCTGGAGATGATGTTGAAATACCAACGTCTCCATGCATGAAGGTAAATGTGCTTGAAGCAGGTGCTATGGAAAATGCCGTCTCGGTATCAACTCCACCCGCATCACCAAATTGAATACGCGCAGTACCGCTACCCAAGTTACCACTCACCTCTACAAGCTGGTCACCGGCTCCATCGTAAAATCCAAAACCATCATCACTAGCTACTTCTAAACCGTGTGAAGGAATCCCCACACCAGCGCCGATACCAACTAATCCGCCTTCAGTAATTAGCATCGCATCCGTATTATTAGTTTTAAAATACAATGCCTTATTATCAGTTGTTCCAATAAAATCAGTTCCCGGATTTGTACCCGCATTACCAGCCAACATCCAACCTGTACTTGTGAGACCTCCGGTCATTATTGGCAACCACTGACTACCATCCCATACAAATGGTGTAGATGATGCTGTATTGTAAATTATTGCACCAGCTTGATTGCCACTTGCGGGATTTACCGCATAACGACCGAGCATAAACTGCGCGCTAACGCGTGAATCACCTTGTACATCCAAACGATATCCGGGAGTTGTAGTGGAAATACCGACATTGCCAGCACCGGCGATAAATAATCTAGTTTGACCATTTGTAGTTACATCATATGACTGAGCTCCATCCACAATGAATCCAGAACCAGCTGGACTAGAATACATCTTACCGCTTTGAGTTCCATTATTTAAAAATCTTACATATGCAGCATCAGAACCATTGGAGTAATCTGAGTTAATGACCAAACCAGCATCATTACCATTTCCATTACCATCATCAGAATTAACAGTGATTAAGGCATCCTCTCCATCACCAGCTTCTATATACAATTTAGAACTTGCAGTTGAAGAACCTATAGCTATGCGGCCATTATCTAAAATTCTCATTCTTTCTGCGGAATCAGTGCTAAAAATAATTGGATCATCCGTTAAACCTGTACTGCTTGTGAAAATATGCAAACCTCTATCCCAACCGGCAGCATAACCACTACTTGAAATATTTCTTATAACTCCATAATCCCAACCATTACCCGGGCTACCCAACATTAACAGGCCTTCTGCCATATCACCCGAAGCGGTTTCAAAGAAAGAATCTCCACCATCCTCAGACAAAAGAACCGACATATCACCTCTGGGATTGGTAATCATTCCTTCTCCAATATCAACCTTAGCGTTAGGATTAGCAACACCAACTCCAAGATCATTTAAAACATAGGTTTCAGTACCAAACAACGAGACCCTATCATGTCCACTGTCTAAAAATATGCCTGCAAGTGATGGATCTCCTGTATATGGGCTACTTGGGTTATCAATATTAAAATATGCATCTACATAACCTCCATCAGCAAAATGCAATTCACCTGAATTTGTAATATACATTCTTTCGGTCCCAGCCGTATCAAATCTAATATAATCTTCATCCGAAGATTCTTCGACCTGTATCTTTGTATCTCCATCTAAATCAGATAATGAGCCGGATGACGAAAGAGGCACCCAACCCGTATTTCCACCATCAGTTGTTTTTACATATAATTGTTCGCTACCACCAACACCATCAGTTCTGGTAAACAAGCTACCACTCCATGCAGTAACTTTTGTTTCTGGTGTGCTTGTACCCACACTAATTGTGATGTTATTATTTCCACTTGAACCTGGTACGCGTAATGACATAACAGGAACATTATAATTTGATGCATTTATGCTAAACGCTCCATTTGTTTGAGATCCTGGAATATTTAAAGCCATTTGGCTGTAATCAATATAAAAGCTGGAATTTCTTGTTCCTGCGGTTTGATAACCAAATTCAAATGCACCCATCGTATTGTCGTTGTACATATATGCACCGGTTCCATTTACAGGATCAGAAGTATCATCCGTAAAATATAAACGACTTCCCCAATCTCCAAACGACTCCATGGTCTGCATTGCCAAACCACCTCCATTTGCGCCATTGGTTAATGCTAAAGAAGTTTCCCATTGATCTGTTCCCGGATTGATAATTTCAACAGGTGTTGAATTTCCGGTTGTATATATCCGTCTACCTAAAGCCGTACCACCACCATTGTAAGAAAGATTTAAGGTGGTCGTTGCTGCAAAAATTGAATTATCAACATAAGCTTTGTCGACCAAGGAACGCAAAGTATAATCAGCTGAGTAATCAGCATGATACTCAATTCCTCTTTTATCTCCGGACGTTCTATTATCAATAAATTTTATATCCGCTGGATTACCTACTCCTGCGGATGATCTAAAATATAGATTCGAACCACCCGCTTCCGCCATAGCAATTTCATAACCTCCGGTTTTTGCCTCTATCTTCATCGCTCCGCCATCATCCTCCCAATAGGCAGCGCCCGTATCAAACATCACGTATCCGTCTGCGGCAATACTGTTGTCAGCGGCTCCTTGCATTGTTACTGAACTGATATGATCATCAACATATTCTTTATCAACTAAAGAACGATCTACGTAATAACTGGAATAATCTTTGTCATAAACCAAACCTTGAAATGCCGTAATGTCGGTAATTATGCCAATGTTATTATTGAATGAAAACAAATCATAACTGGACGTTGGATTGGTAAAAGAAATTCCCATGCTAGAAGGGCCGCCAATGCCAAACCTAACTTCATAAGATCCATCTTGGATTTTAAAATTGTCTCCAGAGAATAATGTTTCTGGCTCACCGGCAAATTCTCTGATAATCAAATCATATCCTTGATGTTCAATGTAAGTATTATGCAATAAATCACCACCCAAATTCATGACTCCCGAATTAAGTGTCAAACCATTACCTGCAGCGACTGTACTCGATGTAATGGCATTATCAACGTATTCCTTATCAACTAAAGAACGATCTACAAAATACGCGGAATAATCATCACCATAAGTAGCGCCATGAAAATTTGGATTGATGGATGAAGAGCTGGTATAACCGCTGATTTCGAAAAGATTATTACGCATGTAATAATTTACTATTTCATTTTCATCGGCTGCCTCTACCTCAAAACCAACATCTTCGGCAGTAAAATATGAATCGCCATAAGCAAACTCCGTTCTATCGTCAGTGGTCTTAAAGTAACCATTCGTTGAATCAAATTGCAAATCAAATGTGGCCAAATCAATCGCTGTATTTTTTGTTAAAGCACCTCCAAGCTCAACTGTGCCAGAATTATTAACCAAGCCATTATCAAAAGATAACGTGGAACTGACAATTGCATTATCTACATATCCTTTATCAACCAATGTTCTTGCTGTGTAATTTGCGGAATAATCGGCACCATAATTTACACCTCTAAAATTAATTCCATCAGTTAAGGTCATGGTTGAACCAATGTAGAAATGAGTCGAACTCCCCGATTGACTGTGATTAAAGGATGCACCCCCCGCATTAAACACCATACTACTATATGCAGCCGCACTAGCTGAACTGAGTTCCATCTCATCGGGATAAGTATGTAAGAAAGAATAATCTGTCCCATCTTCTACATCAACTTCAAAATAACCTCCATTGACTGTATTAATTCCCAAGCCAACACCATCTCCACTTACGGTTCTGTCGCCAGCTAAATCACCATCCGCAGTATAGATATTCTCTACCATATCCGAGGAAGTCGCCCAACTTAAAGTTCCAGAGCCATTGGTAACCAGTACTTGATTGTTGGAACCATCATGACCAGGTAATGTCCAAATTGTGCTGGTCGTGACGGCTGCAGGTGCCATAAATCCCACATATTCTCCTCCACCGCTATCAATTAATCTAATGGGAGCACGTCCAAAAATATAGGCTTCTTCTGCTTGATTGATTGAAATGCCCGTTGTTCCACCATAAGAGTTTCCGTAAGCGTTTCCAATATCACCCATCATGAAAACAAAATCGTTATTAGCCAAACTACCCAATGCTGTAAAAATATCCTCACCGTCCTCGTCCCTAAATGCAACGATTCCCGTATCACCAGGAGTTCCGTTAACTGATAACGCAGCATTCATGTGACCACCTTGACCAATCTGCAAACCTGCAGTTAATGGACCGGTAGTGTTAATACCAATTTTTCCATCATTTTGAATAAACATTCTTTCAACTCCAGCAGTATCAAAGCGTATGTAATCTTCATCAGCAGATTCTTCGACTTGCACTCCCGTATCATGATCCGTATCCCAAAGCGAACTCCTTACGTCAGATGCTGTTGCGACCGTTCTCCATTGAGTTCCATCCCAATAATTTATTGTAGACGAGCTTGTGTTATACAAAATTGAACCTGATTGATAACCGCTGCCAGGCAAAGAAGCATAGCGACCTAGCATAAATTGACTAGCTACACGAGCATCGCCATTTACATCTAAGTAATATGTAGGCGTTGATGTGCCTATCCCTAAATATCCTGCAGAATTTAAAACAAATGGAGTAGAATCAGATGCAGCGTCTTCGATCCAAAGTGATGCACCCGTGCCTTGATTACGCATCCAAAATGATTCGCCATCACCATTATGAGTTATATAAAAAGCTTTTGCACCATTATCAGTATACGTTTCAATAGCATTTCCACCACTCACAATTTTATCAATCTGAAATGAAGTCTTATTGCCAACATCAGTAATTCGCATAGCTCTGCCAGAGCTTTGATTATCAATAAAAATACCATTGCCGGTTGAATTATTTGTAACATGAATACCATTATTTACTGTATTATTATCTAAAACCAAACCCTGACCCTCATTCTGCCTCAAATACATAGCCATGCCAGTCGATGAGCTATTTTGAATATGTAAACCAATACCATCTGCATTGTTATAAATAGCTGCTCCAAAATTATCACCGGCATTATCTAATCTTAAACCTAAGCCATCGATGGCATTATCTATGTACAAGCCCATTCCGGAGTTAGTATTGTTATCAATTCTTACACCAGAACCGGTTCCTTGATTCCTAGAGTAAAAACCGGCTGCCGAACCCTGATTCCTAGCGCTAAAAGCATCCCCATTTCCAAGGTTGTCTACCCACAAACCTTCAGCATCTGTCGAGTGGGTTACAGACATAAATCCAAGAGTCCCTGTTGTATTTGTTATTAAAATTGGCCCGGCATCTGTAATAATTGTTCTTCCTGCACCTGAACCCCCACCATCGTAGGCTGTATCTAATGTAACCAAACCGTTTGCACTGGAAAATACACGCTCCCAACCAGTGGTATTGCTATCACCGGTTACTTTTACAT
>JAHJSR010000115.1 GCA_018830085.1 Patescibacteria group bacterium | reverse complement strand
TCAACCAACATCGATGCTTTGGGATATGTTTCCACCACGAATTTGTTTTTAAATGGAAATCAATTTACAGGAGATCTTCAAAGCGTTACTGATGTAAACAATATAACAGACAACCCAATCGGTGTGGCTGGTGTTTCCACAACCGGAAACATTCTTCCAACTACATCATTAACTTATGATTTGGGTTCTACTTCAAATCGTTGGAAAGATATTTGGGCATCATCAACATACATAGGTACTTCTACGTGGAACTTGAGACAAAATGCTTCCAGTTTCTTTACCATCGCACAGGCTGGCGGCGCTGAAAGAATGACGATTGATACTAGTGGCAACGTTGGTATCGGCACCATTAACCCTCAGGCAAAACTAGACATCAGTGGGGCGAATTCAGAAGTACTGTTTTCAACTGCATTAGCATCAGGTCAGTATAATGGTTTGCGCTATAATGCAGGCGACAGTTTTTGGCGCTTCGGCTTAAAAAATTACGACGGTTTAGTTTACGGATGGCGCGCAACATTGCCCTCTGGAGATGCTAATCGAGTATTTGATGTTCAGGGAGTAAATTCAGCAGGCACTGTTATTAGCACATATTTCAGAGTTCGAGCTGATGGTAATGTCGGCATCGGCGAAACAGTTCCAACCGCAAAATTGCACTTAAATTCCGGTAGTATAAGAATGGGTAGTCAATACGATATTAAGAATACTGTTGATGCAGGAGTTGGAATAATGGATGTAGCTGCGCAAGGCACAGTATCCCAAGCTTTAAGAGTAATTCCAGGCACAGCACCCGCGTATAATTACCTCGGCGAAACCCAGGCTAGCTTCTTTGAGTTCCACAGGAATTCAGCTGGGAGTGACAGATTGTTTTTGACAGCTCCAACAAACGCCTCAAATGGTTATCAGTTCGTTTCTTATCAAGCCACAACCCCTGGCCCAATTCGTTTTGGTTTTTCAAATAATACAGCCTCGCTTCCAACATATGCGATGTCGATAATCAACAGCGGCAATGTCGGCATCGGTGATACATCTCCATTGGCACTATTTACAGTCGGTAATGGTGACTTATTCCAAGTTAGTTCAACCGGAAACCTCGCTAAAATCAGAGGAGTTGATTTCGTATGGCCTTCTTCACAAGGTGGTTCCAATACTTTCTTAAAAAATGATGGCACTGGCACACTGACTTGGGAAACGGTGGCAGGTGCTTCCACTCCAAGCTGGCAA
The DNA here is from genome assembly GCA_018830085.1 of Patescibacteria group bacterium. GTDB lineage: Bacteria > Patescibacteriota > Patescibacteriia > 2-12-FULL-60-25 > 2-12-FULL-60-25 > MWCR01. Next base: position 5,929 of record JAHJSR010000115.1, on the reverse strand, counting down.
GAGGTTACTGATGTTGGTGCAACAACAACTAACTGGGTGTGGTTTACCGGAGCTACTTCTTCCGGCGACCTCCGACCTTCCACAACATTAATGTACGATTTGGGTACTTCACAATATCGTTGGGATGATATTTGGGGCAATATGGTCCACATAGGTTCATCGACTTGGGATTTGTATCAAGATGATAATCAGGATTTCGTAATTGATAACAGAGGTTTAGCCAACTTGGATGAATTTGATAATGATGACATCGAAGCATACTGGACAACTTCAACACCGGTTGGTGAGTTTACGGAAAGTGGAGACCATCTAACAGGTTATTGTGCTGGTATTTGTGATTGGTATAACGGTGCCAATGAATCTTCGCCTATCATCTACCAACCTCTTTCGGGTGGCGACTTTATTGTTACAACCAAAATTGATACTTACACGGGAGGCGCTAGTACTAACGTTGGCTTGACTCTTTATACAGATAGAAACAACGCCATTAACTGGGTAAGAAATACAACTGGCTTTTATGCTTGGCAACTTGTTAGCGACGCAGCTAGTAGTATCGGTATTTCCGGTACTGCCACAGATTTACCTCTTTGGTTGAGGTTGCGTAGAGTCGGTACGACTATATATTTTGAATATTCAATCGATGGATATACTTTTATTACTTCTGGTTCATACACTCAACCATTTAATCCTGCTAATGCGGGTGTATTCGTAAAAAGCTGGAGTGGCGGTATTACCAGTACCTTTGATTCTTTTGAACTCAATGAAGACATTGCTCAAGTTAGAATCTCCAATACAGGAACTTTGTTATCCGGTCATAATAATGGGCAAGATATTGGCGCATTTGGTAATTCTTGGAAAAATATGTATGCCAGTGGAACTTATTATGGCGCATATCTAGATATTTCCGGCACCTCAACATTAGCTGATATCGTTCCTCAATCTCATAACCTTTACAGCTTGGGATTGCAAGGTAATGCTTTTAAAGACATTTATGCTAGCGGTACGTACAATGGTACAAGTTTACAATTAACCAATGCTGATGCAGTAGATCCTATTGGTGTAGTTGGATACGCCAGTACAACTGGCAGTGGTGTTGGAGATGGTGTTGTTGTTGGTGATTTGCTTTATGTAGTTGATAGTACCAATTTAAATATTTTTGATATTACTGATAGATTAAATCCAACTCTCTTAGGCGCTACGAGTACTATTAATGCTCAAAGTGTTGCAGTTGTTGATGATATTGCTTATGTTGCCGATGGCAGTGCTGGTATCAGAATTATAGATGTGTCAAATTCCGCACTACCTGTTGTTTTAGGTAGCCTAGACATGACCGGTCAAACTTGCTATGACGTTAAAATTAAAGGTAATTATGCATACTTACCTTGTTATTCAGAAGGAGTGCGAGTAGTAGATATTTCTGACCCTTCGAGTCCGGTACTAGCAAACACATACGACCCGGGTGGTTATGCATTTGGTATAGACATGAAGGGAGATTATATATTTGTCGCCAATGGCACTGGCGATCCTGACATGTACATTCTTGATATTTCCGATCCATTAAATATATCTTTGACCGGGGGAGTTGTAGGAGCTGATTATAAAAGTGTCACAGTTCAGGGGGATTATGCTTTCCTTGCTGAATATGATGGAGGTGGTGCCGATTTTGATGTTGTTGATATTAGCGACCCAACCAGTCCAAGTGTATTAGGGTCAGGTGCAACTAGCGGAGATGGACACGATGTCGTGATTGGCTCAGATGGTTATGTCTACGTTTCTGAGGGTGATGCAGCCAATGATTTAGGTAGATGGGATGTAAGCAATCCATCAAGTCCAACAAAAACACTTGTTTATACACCATCGCATACTTTAGGGCATTTCATTTCCAAGGATAGATATCTTTATATCGCCGGTAGCAGTAATGACATTTATGTTTTTGATACAGGATTCAAGAGCACGTTTATTGAACCTGACTTAAACCTTTATCAATCCATTATTCAATATGGTACGGATAGGCCAATGTTACCCATATATGGTTCCGGTCAAATTTACTTTGATAGTTTATTAAATAAATTTCAAGTTTCAGAAAACGGTGGAGACTATTATAGTCTTATCCAAGGTCTTCAAGATGTAACCGATGTCAGCAACACTACTAATGATTCTATAGAAATAACTCACAGCGCCTTGCAAGCCGTTGGAAATATCCAAGATTCCACTTATCTTAATGGAGCTTATGATATAAGGATTGTTGGTAATTTAGCTTATACCGTTGGTTACGAACTAGATTGGTTTAGTATTTGGGATCTCGCTAGTTCCACTAATCCTGTCCGGTTAGGTAGCTATGCTGACGCTTCTTATACAGATGGACCATACAATTTTGAAATAGATGGTAACTATGCATACATAGCATCAGAGTTGGATAATAAGGTAACTGTTTTGGATATCTCCAGCTCCACCAACATTACACTTGTTGATGATATTGTTAGCAACAACGGTTCTGGAATTTATCTTGATGGCGCTTTTGCGATCAAAATCAAAGGTGATTATGCCTATGTAGCTTCACAAGATGATGATGCATTGGAAATCATAAACATTTCTGATCCCAGTAACCTAACGCATGTTAGCTCTTTGGTACATAACGGTACAACGATCCTAATGGATCAACCTCAGGCTCTATCTATAGTTGGTGATTATGTATATATTACAGGCAGAATTTCTGACTCGGTTCAGATAGTTGATATCAGTGATCCAGCTAATCCGGTAGCCAAGGGTAATATCACTGACTCCACTTGTGTAGGCGGTGCATCTGCTTGCGCGCTAAATGGTCCGGGTGGTATAGAGGTTGTAGATGAATATGCTTACATAGCTGGATATGATGATAGTGGATTTACTGTAATTGATGTTTCATCATCTACCAATCCTGTTAATGTTGGATATCTCGCTGATACTGCTAGCACCGAACTTAATGGTGCATGGGATGTCCAAGTTTATGGAGATTATGCTTATGTAACCGGTTATGGTGATAATGGCGTGGAAGTTATAGATATTTCCGATCCGACTGACCCAACACACGCAGCGGCAATAAGTGACAGTGCAAGTACATATCTCACCGATGCTACTGCTCTAGCTCTTGGTGGTGAATATCTTTACGTAGTCTCACGCACGGATGATAGTATTCAGGTTTTAAAATTAAACAGTCGTGTTAAATCAGTTGTGAGTGAAGCGATCTCAATGGTATCCGAGCAAATTTACACGAGCAATGCTTACGCAACAAATAATATAATTGCCGGCGGCGATTTGATTGCCAGAGGTAATTTACGTGGGCAGGAATTGCATGTAATTGGAGCCACAACCAGCTTTAACGGCGTGGAATATTATTGGCCAAGTTCTACAGGCGCTGATGGTACGGTACTCACTATTGATGGCAACGGCAATTTAACATGGGGAAACAATGCCGCATCATTACAAGCTGTAACCGATGTTGGTTACACTACCGATAATCCAATTTACCAAACCTACGCTACGCCAACATTCATGGGTCTTATTCGTGATGATTCGCAAGCAGGCGGTACAGCCCAGTATTTAAATGACCCTCGCACCGTGCAAGCTGTTGGTGATATAGCTTATGTAATCAGTTATGCAGATGGCGCTATTAGTTCGTTTGATATTTCTGATCCAACCAATCCCGTGGAATTAGATACTTTAACTGATGGCGGTAGTACACTTTTGGCGCTTTCGGAAATGATGGAAATTGATGGTAATTATGCTTACATCATGTCAGAGGATAATTCTTTGGAAATAGTTGATATTTCTGATCCGTATAATTTAAGACATGTAGGTTCGGTTGGCGTCTTGGCCGGTTGGGCAACTGCCTTGGCTGCCGGAAATGGATATGTTTACATTGCTCAGGGCTATATCACACCAGACATTGTTGTAGTCGACGTTTCCGATCCAACAGCGCCGGTTGTAGTTAAAAGTTATACGGTTAGCGGCTCTTATCACATTGATAATCCATTTAATATGGAAGTTGATGGGAATTATTTATATGTCGCTGCAAGTGCATCAGGAGCTTTCTCTATTTTAGATATTTCCGATCCGCTTAATGCTACAGAGCTTGATTATATTAGTGGCATCACTCTCGCAAAAGATATAACAACACATGGTAATTACATCTACGGTACAAGTGAAAGTCTTGATTGTGTGTACATAATCGATAAAACAGATCCTACTAACATTTCTATAGTCACCAGCGTTTGTGAAAGCACAAATCCAACACATTACGAACTTGATGGGGCTGCGGCCATTGAGTACTCGGCTGGATATTTATATGTTTGGTCTGGTAATGATAACGGTATAGCTGTTATTGATGTAAGCAGTTCCACCGCCCCGTCGTATGTGGCCTCCATAAGAGATACCGGCTCAATATTTATTGAAGGAAATAACTTGGCTGATATAGACATAACCGATTCCGGACTGCTTCTTCAGGTTGATGATGCCAACGACACACTGCATGTATTTGAATTACCAAGATTTGTATCTCCGGCTGCGGATATTGGTACACTTTCAACCAAAAATTTTGAAAATACCAACCAAGCCAAATTCTATGGCAAAGTATCTATCGGTGGTCCTTTGGAGTTAAACAATATTTCATACTATTTCCCCGGCGGTGATGGTTACGATGGTGATGTTCTTAAAACCGATGGAGATGGAAATTTAACTTGGGGGTATTTTGACACACTTTCAATTGAATCTTTAACCCTGGAAGGTTATGTCTGTGATGTTATAAATAGTTGCCCCACGGCAAATGAAGGTTCGAGTTGGATCCAGGATCCGCACGGTTTCTTTGTCAGTGGGGATTACGCGTATGTTGCAGGTTATTCAAAAGATAGTGTAGAAATATTTAATATTTCCGATACGAGCATGCCTGTATCTGTGGGAGTGATAACTTCATCAAATTTAAATGGTGCGGAAGATATCTTTGTAGCCGGTAACTATGCCTATGTAAGTACATATGATCAAGGACTTACCATTCTGGATGTATCTAATCCCACCAATCCAACATATGTTGCAAAATATACTAATGCCAGTTATACAAATCAAACAAAAGGGGTCTATGTTTCAGGTAAATATGCATATATTGCATCATATGGTAATAACGGCTTGTTGATTTTAGACATTTCCAATCCTTCAGCTCCAACATTTAAGGGATTTGTAGCGAGCATGTCCGCTGCTATAGATGTTGAGGTTCAAGGGGATTTCGCCTATGTAACGGCTTATACAGGGGACAGTGTTTCAATTATAGATGTTTCAGATCCAACTAGCCCAACTATTAAAGGTAGTGTAGTGAATGGAGTTGGAGGCACGACTCTACTAAATGGACCAATCGGAATAGATGTAATTGGTAGTTACGCTTATGTTGCCAGTTATGATAATTCTGCATTCAGTATTATCGATATAACCAGTTCTACAAATCCTGTACAGGTCGGTACATTGGCGGATAATGTTGGAGGTGCATTGCTTTGGAACGCTCGTGATGTAAAAGTCTATGGCGATTATGCGTACATCGCATCTTATACGGATGATGCGCTCGAAGTTATCGATATCTCCTCTTCAACTAACCCAATACACGTTACATCATATAGTAACAACCTGATAATAGACGGAGCTTTCCATGTTCAAGCAGCCAACGGTTCGGTATTCGTAGTTGGAGCGCTAAGAGACTCATTAGCGATTTATGATGTGCCAACTTTCACAGCGCCATCAGCACAAATCGGAGATTTAGCAGCCACAAACTTTACAGTCTACAACGATGCATTTTTAAACGACGATCTTTACGTAGCCGGCAGTATCCTATCCGGTCCGGGTGGTATCTATTCAGATGGTGATATTTCAACTTACGGAGGTTTATTTGCCAAAGCTACCTCCTCCATGG
>JAHJSR010000043.1 GCA_018830085.1 Patescibacteria group bacterium | reverse complement strand
TATCTTCCAAACCGACGCGGACGTTGCCTCCAGCTTTTAGTGAGAGTTCGCACATGGGGAATTGATATTTTCCGGCACCGAGAACCGAGAATATATAGTTATTACCGAAGAGACGGTCGGCGGTTTGCTTCATGAAGTTGAAAGATTCTTCATCTGCGCCGATACCTCCCATAACACCAAAAATGAATTGGATGAAGAAAGGGGGTTTAATTAATCCGAGGTCAGCAAAGTGGGCGAGATTGTAGAGGTGTCCGACGTCATAACATTCATATTCAAATTTGGTTCCAAAATCATTAACCGTTTTAATGATGTAATCAATGTCTTTAAAAGTGTTGCGGAAGACAACATCTTCGGATTTTAGGAGAAAATCCTTTTCCCAGTCATATTTCCATTTTACATGCGCTTTGGCAGCGCGGGAAACGTTAAAGTTGATCGAACCCATATTAAGAGAGCAGAGTTCGGGTTGAAATTCTTTAACGGCTGTTAAGCGTTCATCGAGCGTCATGCCAAGAGCAACTCCAGTGGAAATGTTTAAGATTACATCAGAGTTGGCGTTTATATTTGATAAAAATTCGCGGAATATTGCAATATCATTAGTCGGTTTACCGTCTTGTGGCTGCCTGGCATGCAAATGGATGATAGAAGCACCGGATTTTGCAGCATTGAGGCTTTGTTCCGCGATTTGTTCCGGGTTTATTGGGAGGTATGGCGAAAGACTGGGGGTATGAATGGCACCGGTTACGGCACAAGAAATTATAGTTTTCATATTAAAATTGATAGTAGCACTGCATGATGAAAATTACTATTATTATGATTTGATTTGTAAATTTGGATTGAGGAACATTACGGTTTTCCTTGTGATATTGAGTGGGCTTATAAAAAAGAGAAATTTTATATAGTGCAATCCCGGCCAATAACAACCTTATAAAGTTATTTTTTCTTTTTCAGATATTTTAATAATTGTTTAACGTCTTTAGTGTTTAAAATATCTTTTTTAGTTGCCCAGCCTCGGCGGGCGATGGATTCGCCGAGATATAAGAGATTAAAATGTTCGGGTGAGTGTGCGTCTGTATTGATTACAAGTTTAACACCGGCTTTGATTGCGGATCGTGTCCAGCGGTCATTTAAATCCATACGATCAGGCATGCAGTTTATCTCGAGTAACACATGATATTTTTTTGCTGTTGCAATAACCTTTTCCATGTCCAGATTAATTTCATGTCGTTTGCCAATAAGGCGACACGTGGGATGAAAAAAACAGTTAACATGAGGATTGCTAAGAGCTTTAATAACTCTTTTGGTTTGTTCTGAGCGGTTTAGATCAAAATAAGAATGTATTGAAACTCCAACAAAATCCAATTTTTTTAGAGATTCATCGGGTAAGTCCAAGGAGCCGTCTTTAAGGATATCGCATTCCGTGCCTTTTAATATTTTAAATCCAGAGATTTTTTTATTTAGCTTATCGATTTCTTTGACTTGTTCGAGCAGGCGTTTTTCAGTTAAACCATTGGCAATTGTAAGTGATTTTGTATGATCAGTTACAGCAAGGTAGCTGAGGCCGGCTTTTTTGGCGGCTTTGGCCATAAATTCTATGGAAGCCGAACCATCAGACCATTCCGTTTGAACTTGCAAATCACCTTTAACAGAACCATATGGAATCAGATTGGGGAGTTTGTGTGTTTTTGCAGCTTGGATTTCATCATCTCCCACACGCAGTTCCGGCGGCGGCGTGTCCAAGCCCAGTTTTTTATAGATTTGTTCCTCTGTTTTGCAGGCGATTAGTTTACCTCGAATTTTTGTATTTTTAGACAGTTTAAAAAGGCCATACTCGTTTAATGTATATCCTTTATCTAAGGCGTATTGTCTTAATAAGACATTGTGACGTTTGTCTCCGGTAAAATATTGTAGAGTGGCTCCATATACTTCGTCTCTTACAACTCTGATATCAGCATCTACGCCAATTTTTAATCTCACAGATGCTTTGGTGGCGCCTTTTTCATGAATTGATTTTACTTGAGGCAGTTTACAGAAAGCATCTATAATTTTTTTAGGTTGTTTGGTGGTGGCGATTAAGTCTATATCACCGCAGGTTTCTTGCCGTCGGCGAATCGACCCGGCGTAAGCGCAACGTTTTACATGTTTAATTTGCTTTAATGCATTAACCATTTCGTCAGCAATGGGCAGTATATAACCAAGAAGCATTCGATCGGAGGATTGTTTAAACAATTTAAGTCTTTTAGCTAGTTTGTTCTGACTTTTTTCTCCCCATCCCGGCAAGTTTTTAAGTTTATTGTTTTGTATTGCCTGACTTAAATCGGCTATATTTTTAATTTTTAAAAATTTCCATAATTCACCTATATGTTTTGGTCCTAGTCCTTCAATTTGCGAAAGTTCAAACATTTCTACCGGAAATTCTTTTTTTATTTTTTGATAAGATTTGATGGTTCCAGTTTTATAATATTCATTTATTTTTTCAGCAATACTTTCACCTATGCCGGGAAGTTTTTTAAGATCTTTAATGCCACCTGATTTCCAAGTTTGTTTAATCTCATCATCAAGTACGGCGATTGATTCGGATGCCATTTCATATGCTCTGGGCTTAAAAGCGTCGCCTTTAATTGTGTGGTATATGGAAAATTCTAAAAGAATTTTTGATAATTCATTGTATGGCTTCATGTATATATCGTACAACCTATAATCTACAATGTACAATATTTTATTTGCCGTGTATTCCGAGTTTATTTATTTGGCTGATGATTTTTGCGATCCTTGTTTTGTCGGTATTTTTTCTAATTTGACCTATAAGGGTGGTGTAAACGGGTTTTATGCCACAAAATTCCAGAGTACCTTTTTTTAAAGCTTGGATGGCAGGAGCTCCGATAAAGAGATTATAATAAAAAGCAGGTCCACCCATGGTCATGATTATGCGGGATGTTTTGTTGGGCAATAAACGATTCCAAGTATATGATCCGGTGTATTTAAAACTAAAACCCGGTAAAAAAATTCGGTCAATGAAACCCTTCATTATTGCAGGGTAAAGGCTCCACCAACTTGGAAAAATCCAAACAATGTGGTCAGCCCAAGAAATATCTTTTTGAGCCTTTACAAGGTCGGGTTCTAAAATTTGAATTTTGTTGTATCCATTATGAAGGATGGGATCAAATTTTAATTTACCAAGATTAATTCGTTTAATTTGAAATTTAGATTGTTTTGCGCCTGATTCATAGGCATCAGCTAAACCGCCACAAAAACTTTTAGAATCCGGATGACCAAGAATTATAAGTATTTTTTTGCCATCTTGCATATCTTTATTATTTTATTCTTGGATTAATTGCAAAACAAAGAATCCATGTCTCACTTTATTTGGCTTTTGTTCATGTGATTCGACAACTTGTAAACCATGTTTTAAAAAATATTCTTTCCATTGTTCCATGCTACGATAGTTATGGGGAGCTTCGTCGCAAATTTCCATGTTTACTTTACGATCTATTTTTTCTACCAACTCGGCTTCTTCCTTGGTATCAGCAAGATCCTCTGCCATAAAGACATAGCCATCTTTTTTAAGCACCCTTCTAATTTCATCTATAATTTTATCATGAATTTGTTTATCTATATGATGCAAGACAAAGTTAAAAGTAACACCATCCAGTGAGTTGTCAGCTATTCCCTCTAAATGTTCTGCGCGTACGTTTTCGCTAAGATAGGTAGCGTCGTTAGCCAGCTGATCAAGTCGACGTGCGACAGGTTCTGTCATGTAGTCATGTGGGTCAAGGCCAAGTACAGTTGAACCGGGAAGTACTTGATCTATTTCATCCATTTCATGACCCTTGCCAGCGCCTATGCAAAGAACATTCACCCCTTTTTCAATGTTATTAGGTTTTAATACACCGGGTTCTTTATAAACAATTTTAGGCGCTAGATATTTTTGAACACCCGTTTCAGTTATCATCCATTCCGCCCGTTGACGCAATGCTCGATCTACCATCTCTAAACGACTGCCTAACCTAATAATTTTTTCACGTAATCCATGGCGTTGCGGAGGGATGGAGTTAAATGGGGATTCAATTGACATAGTGAAAATATTATAGCATTGAATTGGCTTGTTATAAATAAAAAACTGCTTAAGCAGTTTGTGGTGGGCGGGGAGGGGGTCGAACCCTCATGACCTTGCGGCCGCAGGATTTTGAGTCCTGTGCGTCTACCAATTCCGCCACTCGCCCATGTATTTAATTGTGGCATTAGTTTAAGTGAAAAGTCTGTTTTTGGCAAGACTCTTGACCTTTGAGCTGGTTTTTGGTATACCTTTGGCTAGGAGAGTAAGTACCTTTGGGTCATGCCTTAGGGAAAAGAGATCGTACTTTTGAATCCCCCCAAGCACTGGTGCGGTTTTGGGCCTAGGATGTTTGCTGGTAGTTATGGCCATCTCTCCGCTGTTTTTGACGAAGTAATTTCGTCTAGTAAAAGCTCGGAGACGTTAGAACGTTTCACAGGAAGTTGGTACTGCCGATGAAATGTGTTCGTTGCCGTTTCCCAGGGGGACGTATTAGATGGATTTTGTGAAGCAAATCTTTATAGTACGTTCTCCGCACTCTTTGGTCGGTGTCCATGAGAAAGATCTACCCGGATCAAGTAACGTGTTGTCCCGACTGGAGAACCAGTGGTAAAAACCTCCGTCCGAACTGATAAGCCATTGGTTCTCCCTTTCTTGCAAGTCTGCTGCCAAAAGCAGGCTTTTTTCTTTGGTGTGGATTTTTGACAAGTGGCCTTTTGCATGGAACAATGTTTTAATTATGAGTAATAAAAATGATAAAGCTGAACAAAAGGCAATAACCAAGCGAGAAGATGATTATTCTGAGTGGTATCAGGATATTGTGGAGCAGGCCGAGTTGGCAGAACATTCACCGGTAAGAGGTTGTATGGTGATTAAGCCTTATGGTTATGCAATTTGGGAGTTGATGCAAAAAGATTTGGATAAACGATTTAAAGCTAAGGAAGTTCAGAATGCTTATTTTCCATTATTTATACCTCAGAGTTTTTTGACCAAAGAAGCGCAACATGTGGAGGGTTTTGCTCCAGAGTTGGCAGTTGTTACTCATGCAGGTGGTGAAAAACTTGATGAGCCTTTAGTTGTACGTCCAACATCAGAGACTATTATTTATGCTACCTATAGTAAATGGATTCAATCTTACCGTGATTTGCCCCTTTTAATAAATCAGTGGGCCAATGTTGTACGTTGGGAGTTGAGAACTAGATTGTTTTTGAGAACCACAGAATTTTTGTGGCAAGAAGGTCATACTGTTCATGCGACTGAGGATGATGCAGAAGATTTTACAAAACAAATGTTGGATGTTTATAAAGATTTTGCTGAAGAGATAATGGCATTGCCTGTGATTACAGGAAGGAAATCTGATTCAGAAAAATTTGCCGGAGCAGTTAGAACTTACTGTATAGAAGCCATGATGCAAGATGGTAAGGCATTACAATCTGGTACATCACATATGCTTGGGCAAAATTTTGCCAAAGCATTTGATGTGAAATTTTTAGATGCTGATGGTGAAGAAAAGTATGGTTGGCAAACAAGTTGGGGAGTTTCCACTCGCTTGATAGGTGGTTTGATTATGGCACATAGTGATGATAAGGGATTGGTTTTACCTCCGCGTTTGGCGCCTCATCAGGTTGTTATTGTTCCAATTAGTGCCAGTGAACAAGAGCAAGAAGCGGTAAATGGAAAAGCACTAGAAATTAAAGATCAATTAGAAGAAAAAGGAGTTCGTGTAAAAATTGATGATCGTGATATGCGACCAGGTCCAAGATTTTTTGAATGGGAAAAGAAGGGTGTGCCAGTAAGAATAGAAATAGGTCCAAAGGACTTGGCTGCGGGTTCTGTGGTGGCTGTGCGCAGAGATACGGCTGATAAAGCTACCTTAACCGAAGAAGTTTTAGTGGATACGGTTATTGATTTGTTGGATCAGATACAAAAAGATTTATTTGATAAGGCTTTGAATTTTAGAAACGAAAATACGGTGAGTGCTACTGATTATGAGGAGTTTAAAAAGGTTATTGAAGGACATTTTGTAAAGACTTATTGGTGCGGAAGTGCTGATTGTGAAGCAGAGATTAAAGCAGATACAAAAGCCACAATTAGATGCATTCCTTTTAATCAAGGCGAGGAAATGGGAAAATGTGTAAAATGTGGAAAAGAGTCGGATGTTCAAGTAATAATTGCAAAAGCCTACTAAATATAAGTTATTTGGATTGTTTTATGTCAACCCACTTGACAGTTGTTAAAATATCTGTAACTCTATAAGAGTACATGGGAGGAAGTATGAACTCACAAAACATCCCTCAGAGACGTGCATACGATGGCTTTTTCGACATTATGAATCGTTCCAATTCATCATCACAATATTTGATCATGATTTTGGGAGATATGCTTTACAATAGGTATAACATTGCTGTGGTTTTGAGAGGGCCATCGAGCCTATTGGAACTGACCGATCAGCAAGCGTTGCGTGTACTGGAGTTGTTGCCCGAATTGGATGATGGATATGATTTGTCATCAGAAATTCAGAAAGCCGTTGGTTTGTAGTCTATTTATCAGAGGGGTACTCTGCGTCGTCTTGGTTTTTCACCGGGGCGTTTTTTTATTGCTCAAAATGAGTTATAATCATTAGTAATATGAGTGAAGAATCATTACGCGAAGTTGAAAGCCAAAGATTTGTAAAAAAAGAAGTTGCACTTGATCAAAGAGTCGGAAATTTGATGAAGCAAATTCAAAACGAAACTGATAAGGATAAATTGGAGGAGTTAAGATTGGATTTGCAAGAGGCTATACAAGAAAGAGAAATTTTTAAGATTAGTACTGATACAACGGGCGCTAAAAAGGGTGAACTTTTTGGTATGGAATTGCGTGATATGTTAGAGGATAATGGTTTAAAAAGGAATGAAAAAGGCGAGTTGGTTTGTGAGGATCTGGAAGCTTTGGAAGGGAATCATTTGTTAATTGTTAATATGGGTGAATTGGATAGGTTGAATGAGTCCGGTGAGCATGATTTGGGCGATCAGGGTTTAGAACATGTGCATTATTTTATAAAAGATCAGATTATTGAAGTTTTAAAAGAGCGTGTTGAATTTGCTCAAATGGAAAAAGATCAGTTATTGGATAAATTCGAGGTTTATCGAACGGCCGGTAATGATTTTAGTTTGGTGTTAAAAGGCATGGATGAAAGAACAGTTGCAGAGATCACCAAAAGGTTAAACGGTAGTATGGATTTACCCGAAGAAATCGGACAAGAAGCGGTTCCACTTTCTACGGCTTCCATATCAATGAAGGATAGCTTTGAGTTGTTAAACCATATCCGTAGAGCTCAAGGACAAGAACAAGTAAGCCCTGATGATATTGAAAATGCAGCTGATACCGATAAAACAGAGATGATTACATTGTTAAGAGAAAGGTTGCTTACATTGGGAGATGCTGAAAAATTAAATAATAGGATTAATCGAATAATTGATAAGATAAGTAATCCCTCAGAAAAAGATACGATTGATGCAAGGGATCTTTATGATAAGTTTTTAAAAAAATCTTTGGGTAATTTATTTCTTGAGCCCGGTGAGAGCGGTCCGCAATCATTTGAAGAGTTTAAAACAGCTTTGCAAAAAGAGGGGTTATTATCAGGTGAAGGAGGAATTGAATTGAACGATAGGCAAAAGCAAAGGAAAATATTAAAGTTATCTCAAGACAGAGCTTTTGAGCAGTTTCAGGTTTATAATCAAAATTCAGTTGACGAAGAAAAAGCTTTGCAAAAAAGAGTGGTTGATGATTTTGAAGATAGAGCTATCGGAAAAGGTTTTGATGTCAGATTACATGCAAAGCCTATTGAGACAGCAGAACAAGCGAAGTTTGGTGAGACGGAAAAAGATTTAGCTAAATTGTTTGATGAAAGACTTAATGAAATAGGCGGGAAGACAAGCGGAAGGATTTTAATTGAACAAATAAAAAACGAGTTGGATGAGGAGAGAACTAAAGTCCCGCCCAATCAAAGAAAGATTAAGACTATAGAAAAAGAGTTGTATTTTACACTTTTGCAGAAAGATCAATTAACGGGTTTGGATAAACGCGGTGTGTATTATCAGCGACTTGAGGATAGGATCAACAAAGGCGAACCTGTTGGTGTGATCGCTATTGATATGGCTTTTTTGAAATATTTTGATAAGGAAGGAGGTAGGTTGACTGGTGATAAAGCTATTTCTACAGCTGCGCTTATTATGGAATATGTTGCCAATAAGTTTAGTGAATATGATGTAAAAGCATTTAGACTTGGAGGGGATGAATTTTCTTTGAGCGTTAATACCGATAAAAAAGAAATTTTAGATCTTATTGTTAAAGAGATAAAACAGGTAGCGGAAAAGAAGATTGCTGAAATACCAATGCAGGAGGGAGCTACATCCAGATATAAGCCGGAAGCATTGCAATTTAATTTCGGGACTGCGATTTATAACGCAGAGTTGCATGGTACAAAAAAAGAAGGGCGTAGAGATAGAAAAGGTCCGGCTGATAAATTAAATCATGAGGCAGACAGTAGGGTTGAGGTTGATAAAGCAGTTAACAGGTTTATTTTGTTATTGCAGAGATCTTTGCAGATGACTCGTATGCAGTCAAAAGAGGAAAAGGAAAAAGAAGCAGCTGATTTGGAGGTGTTGTTTTCCTATTCCGAAAAAGCGATTTTTGGAAAATTAGGTAGAGATAAAATTGATGAATGGACCAGGGATTATGCCGGACGATCGATAGGTTTAAGAAAAATTATGGAAGAATTAAAAGAGTTTATAATCGAACAATTGCATGAAAAGGGGAAAGAAGAGATTCAAGATATGGAAGTTATGACAATTATGGTAGAAAATCAGGTTTTGTTGGACTTTAAAGAAAAAGAGATAAGCATTTTGCAAACGCAGATGCAAGAATTATTAAATCAAGGAGTAGTTGATAAACAGCATATAACCGATTTAGAAGTACAGTTAAAAACCGCAGAAGAGGATAAGAGACAGGTATTGAGTTTAAGAAGACAGTACAAAGAGGCTGCATAAATAAAACGACGATTTACTCGTCGTTTTTCAATTCTTTAACCATGTAGCTGTCTTGTTCATGATAACCCAGATTTTTATAGTATTCTCTAACACCAATACCGGAAATTACTGCAAGGTTTTTATAACCTTTGTTAGAAGCAATTTTTTCGGCATGCTCCATGAGTTTGCGTCCGTAGCCTTTGTGTTGTGAGGCTTGGCCATCTTGTTGGTTGATATTTAGAGCAGTCCCGTATGTGTGCAGTTCTCTGATATGCGCTGCGGTTTTTAGGACGGGGAATGCGTCAGTTATTTCTTGTACATTTTCAGATAAAGGTAAGTCGGGGAGTCTAAGACGACAAAAACCAAATACAGCTGATCTATCCAAATTTTCTATAGATAAGAATACCTCTGTTCCTCCAGCGTTTTCGTAATACTCCTCGAAGAGCGTTGTTTTATCATTTGTATGATCTCCAGCAACGTGACCGACTTCTCGACAGCGTAGGCATTTACATTGAATGCCTCGTCGCTTCATTACATCTTCCAGATTTTCACGAAGGTTTGATTGTTTATTTCCGTGTGATATATCGTTTGTAGGAAAATCACGAATCATGCGTGATACACGACAATAATATGGAATCATTGTTTGCATTTCTATGAGTAATTCTTTAAGAGAATCACCTTCTAGCGGTGTAAAATCGCCGCGTTCGGTCCATTCTGTGATTTCTGCATTTGGCAATACAACACAAGGGTAGATTTTTATCATGTCAGGACGAAAGCGGGGGTCTGCAAATAGAGTTTTAAAAGAGTCTAAGTCATCTTGACGTGAGGCGCCGGGTTGACCGGGGAGTATGTGAACATCAACTTTAAATCCGGCTATTTTTAATAAAGAAATAGCATTTTCCGCATCAGCAACTGTTGTTCCGCGTTTGGTCAGTTTGAGAACACGGTCATTTATTATTTGTAAACCAAGTTCTACTCTGGTAACACCGAGTTTGCGCAAGTGAATAATTTCTTTTGGCTTTATCCAATCAGGACGAGTTTCTATAGTCAGTCCAATGATCCTATACTCGGCGGATTCGTTTTTTTGTTGAGCGTGAGCTAAATTACTGTTCGTTTCATTTTCTTGTAAGCTGGGTGATGCGATTGGGTTTTTTAGTTCATTTGCTGCTTCAAAACAGCGAGTAATAAACCATTCTCTGTATTCTTGTGTATAGGCGGACCAAGTACCACCTTTAATGATGAGTTCTATTTTATTAGCCGTATGGCCATTACGTTCCAATGTTTGAACCCTTTGAAATACTTGTTCATAAGGATCAAATTGTAAACTTAAAGCTCTTGCCGCAGCTGGTTCACTAGAAATGTAGCTTTTAGGCATTCGGACTTCTGTGGGGCAATAAACGCAACGTCCAGGACAAGGAAAGGGTTTTGTGAGTACGGTGATCGGAGCTACACCACTATCAGTACGAACGTTTTTAATTTTTAAAACTTTTTCGATACCTTTATGTTCAGGAAAATTATTTTTGAGCATTTGGCGATAAACTTGCCATAATTCAATAGAAGTAGGAAAAGCGTAGGGAGTGTTTTTTAAAATTTTGCGAATAGTTAACATTACATCTCTTCGTGACGGTGCATCAAAAATCGCCAATGCTTTGATCACGGCTGTGCTAATTTCTACTGGCGGTTTGGTTTGCATGTCGGGTTATGATGACAGAAAATTGAGTTTTTATCAAGGCTTTTAGTATTGCTCAAAATTGATAGTTAAAGTAGGATTTAAACATGGAAAATGAGATAAAGGACAAACTTCATAAAGAAGTTAATGATTTTTATGAATCTGAGGGCAATGCCTTTGGACACACTCGACATCATGTGTGGGAGTTGATGTTGGATTTTATGGATCGATTAAAACCGGGTCAGCGTTTGGTTGATGTTGGTGCGGGTAATGCGCGTCTTTTAGATGTGGTTCCTTCAGAGGTTGAATATATAGGGATTGAACCAAGTGCTAGTTTGCGAGATTTTGCAATGAGAAGATTAGAAAATCATAAATTATCAAAAATGATGGAAGGTGGTTTACCAAGATTGGATTTGCCAGATGACTATGTTGATGCGGTTACCTGTATCGCAGTTTTGCATCATGTTGCTTCTATCGCTGAACGTCAACAATCGATTAATGAATTAAATAGAATATTAAAACCGGGCGCTGTAATGATTTTATCGGTTTGGAATTTAAGAGCTAAAAGATTTTTATCATGGCAAATGTTTAAAAATGCTTGGTTAAGGATTCCGGGTTTTAAGGGAGCTGATAAAGGAGATTTGTATTATGTTTGGAAAGCGGGGAAAATTCCTAAAAATCGTTATATTCATGCCTTTACACTAAGTGAATTTAAAAAGTTATTTAGTGATGATAAATGGGAGATCGAAAAAATTGGAGGTTATGATAGTTGGGGTTGGACTAATTGGTTTAGGGGTAGGAATTTAGTTGCAGTAGTTAGAAAAAAATAAAAACAGGCTCAAAGCCTGTTTTTATTAATTCAATTTTTATTTACATGTATGATGGTGTCTCTGGTGCTGCTGCAGGAGGTTCTGGAGTTGGAGCAGCTGCTGCACGAGGAGCTTTAAGTGCATCCTTTAATCCTTTGCCAGCTTTGAATTTAGGAACGCGTACTGGTGGGATTTGAATTTTTTCTGTTGGGTTTTGTGGGTTAACGCCTGTTCGTCCTGCACGGGTCTTGGCCATAAATTGTCCAAAACCTGCGATTGTGACGTCACCATCTTTGACTAGCTCTTGGGTGACAATCTTTACAAAGGATTCGATCATGTCCTCGGCTTGCTTTTTGGTAACACCAACACGTTCTGCGATGACATTGATGAGTTCTGCTTTATTCATATACTGAATATTAAGTTAGTTAGTTACCCCAACTGCCATATTATGGCAATGGAGATATTAGATATTATGCTAATACCTTAGCATAATTTGGCTTAGATATCAACTATTTCACGTATTTGCTTTAACACGGTTACCTTGTGTGAGTCAAGATTCACGGTGATTATAAGTCCATTTATTTCGGTTAAACCTTTTTCTTGAAGTTTGTAGGGCGCGGCTGTAATGTTCAAAAATCGCTTAATAGAGCTATTTTTTTCAAATCCGATGACAGAATCGTATGAACCGACCATGCCAACGTCCGTAATATTCGCTGTACCACCAGGGAGAATTTTGGGGTCGGCTGTGGGTACGTGGGTATGAGTACCAAAGACTAATGTAGCTTTGCCATCGACGTAATTTGCAAAAGCCATTTTTTCACTCGTGGTTTCGGCATGAAGGTCAATAATTAGTATATCTTTATCCGGATTCGGCTGTTGTTCTTGCCAGAATCTATCAAATGTAAGAAATGGCGATGAGCCATTTTGTGGCATGTATAGCTGACCTTGAAGGTTGAGCAAGTAAATGTTTTGGTTTTTAATTGAAAGCTTTACCCAGCCTTTGCCTGGTAGCTTGGGATCAACATTCATTGGACGTATAAGACGAGCAGACCATTTTGGGCTATTCAATAATGGCGCGCCCATTTTATTTTCCCAAACATGATGGCCAGAGGTGAAAGCCTCAATTCCAGCATCAGAAATTTCTAGTAAAGATTTTTCTGTAATACCTCTACCGTGTGCAAGGTTTTCTACATTTGCAATGGTTAGATCTGGTTTGAATTTATTTTTTATTATTGGTAATTGTTTGGTTAATGCTTTACGTCCGATTTTTCCGACAATATCTCCAAAAACACAAATAGTTATTTGTTTGGTCATATGTGATTTCCGCTTTTTTACCCCATTAAATGAGGTAGACAAGCAGAGGCACAAGCAAAGAGAGATAAAATCTTGTGCGGCTCATAGTTAGACAGAAAAGGTTAGGGCGCTAAAAGCGCGGTTTACTTGTTATGCTGGTTAGCAATATTGCTTTCCAGCGCATCTCGATGATCAATAATAACATTTCCATGAGCATCAACATGATATTTTCTGATGCTTTTTGGATCACGTTCGATGGTTTTAAAACTATCGTCTAATTGATTGTCTTGATTGCTGTGAGTTTCTTTCAGTAATTCTTTTTCTATATCCATCTTATATTCTCCTCTGTAATTAAAAGGTACGAAACGTTAACTGATACTCTCTTTATTTTAGATTATCCAAAAAGCAACATTAGGTCAATTTTTGGCAAATAAAAAATGCCGGTTAAGGCTTTTTGTGAACCAGGGGATAGCGACACTTGGCTCTGCGTAAAACGTTAACATGGTTAGTATTTTACGTAAAGACACGTATTGAGCATTTAGCTGCACTTCCTCTTGAATAGAGATTGCCATCTCGGCTCAAGAGGAGGCGAAGCCTTTCGCTCCTCATATGATGTTTTTAAGCCCTCCTATATCGCTCTCTCTCCTCCAAAGCGATGAGAGCGAGCTTCCGACGCAGATGGCCGGTGTAGTCCGATAAACTGAGAGTCATTAGCAGTTTACTCCGGAATAACGCTTTCAGTATCCTTGAGTTGAGGCAAGCCTCATAATTAAATGGATTTTTACTTGCGTATATTCGAGAAAATATGTTTGTTATGCATCTTCCGGACAAGCATTTCGGGAGATTGCTGCTATTCACCATATGAGTTTTTAATTAGTGAATAAATAACACTACCATGTATAGGTTGTTTTGTCAAGAGTCTAATGACAGAAAATTTGTTTGTTTCATAACAAAATATTGAGTATTTGATTATGGCATTTTTTAGCTTAATTTAGGTATTTTTAAGCTAAATAATCATTTTAAATATAAAATTAACCAGCTTTTATTGGAACTGATTATTTTGGTTTTGTAGTCTTACCATTGACAAAATGGTCTTTTTCTGCTATATTTAACGGTTCTCTGGGGAATGTGTCCTGGAGACTAGATCATTGTTTGGGCGTAAAGCCCTTTACAGAGGAATTCAACAAAATGTTCTTTTCACGTTTTTTTCGCCAGCTCGCCTGCGACATCAAGATCATTGCCAATGGAGGGGAGCCGCCTAGCCGTAGGAGTTTGTATCGTACGGCAAAGGTCGTTGCATCCCTGAGGCCGATATTGGTCGCCATGACGTTTTTGTACGTTGCGGCTACGTCTATGGCCGGCATTGCCTATCAAGACCGAATGTTCGAGGTTCTTGGATACGGCGTCGTCGGCGTTGCGGGACAGCTGATATTTGTTGGATTTTTGATGGTCATGGGGGCAGCGATCGGTTGTCGTTTGTTCAATTCAGATTTCATGGAAAATGCGGCTTTTTGCTTGCGCAGACTCGCGAGCAGAAAGTTGGACAATGGATCGGACGGAGGCAACAACGACGGGTCAGGTGGCGATGGCGAGGTTCGTTGTCAACACACCTCAGCCTCTAAACAAGGACTAGGCGGTGGTTGGGGACTTGTGCCCCAAACCTGCGTGTGACACAAGATCTTTGAAAATTAAACCGATGAGATTGTCTCGTCGCTTCCCAGTACTCGCGGAATGATTTGATTCCGCACGTGTCCGTTCTGGGCGGACACAATATGACCCTCGTTTCTTGCGAGGGTCGGTTTGTTTTTATAATACTAAATGATTTATTTATTGGGATTTTCCCAAGCTAATTTAAATAAAGCACTCATGGTGTCAGCCAGCGTTTGGTTTTCGATAAAGACACTTATTCTTTTTCCTTTAAAAGTAGAGAGGATGACGCGATCATTATAAATAGTAACTTCACCCTCAAAATATAAATCCTTGCGGGTTATTCGTTGATGTTTGGTTGTGTTGCGATAGGTATACTGCCCTTCGGCAATTGATATCATGTCCGTGTGAATATTGCTTTTATCAAGTTTGTCTTTAAAAGGTTTTAGCATGTCATCCGTATGAGCTGTGTCGGCGAGGTCTTCGTTTGTAAAGTTTAATACTTTGTTCGGTTTGGTCTTGATGGCATCTGCAATTTGGCTCATGTATCCATCAAATCCTTCATAAAGTTTTACGACAGGTTTTTCACCTTTTTGCAGTAATTTTAATTCATTGGTGATTGTTTTAATTTCTCTAACCGTTGATTCCATTTTTTTTAATTTAGCTTCTGCAAAAGAACGCAGTCTTTCGGGCGATTCGGCAGCGTAATAGGTTTTTTTACCTTTTTCTACGGAGGTCATCATGCCCTGTTTAATTAAAGATTCAATTGCAGTGTAAATCGCTTGGCGTGATATGCCTGTTTTGGCCGTAATTTCTATTACAGTACTTGGACCCAGCTCTAAAGCGGCAAGGTAGGTTTTAATTTCACTTTCTAAAAATCCAAGTGATTTAAATATGGGGATCATGTTTTTCATACGGTGAATATTATAGCATGTAGCTTATAACTTGTAACATTTATCAGATAACAAAAACCCTCGTTTGGCATACGAGGGAGATGTTATCTGAGATGTAAATTTGTTTATCTAGCGTATTCGGTGATTCTTGTTTCGCGGATTAGCGTAACTCTAATTTCACCAGGATATTTGAGTTGAGCTTCAATTTTTGCTGCAATTTCGCGAGCCAAGTTATTAGCGGCAAAGTCATCAATTTCCATTGGATTTACAAACACTCGAATTTCACGACCAGCTTGAATGGCATAAACTTTTTCGATGCCACTGAATTCCGATGCAACAGCTTCTAGTTCTTCTAAGCGTTTAACGTATTGTTCTAAAGTATCTTTGCGTGCGCCTGGTCTGGCACCACTGATTGCATCGGCAGCCTTTACGATAACAGCTTCCAAGGTTTTTGGTTTGTCTTCGTGATGACCAATTGATTGGTACCAGATTTCTTCAGGGAAGCCGAATTTTTTAAGAATTTGTACACCAAGTTCCGGATGTCCACCTTGCAAATCATGGTCAACGGCTTTACCAATATCGTGGAACAAGCCACCTTTATTACAAACAGAAACGTCGGCACCCAATTCTTCACCCAAGGCAGATGCAATCATGGCAACTTCGATAGAGTGCTGAAGAATATTTTGTCCGTATGAAGTTCGGTATTTAAGGCGACCTAAAATTTGAACCAGTTTAGGATCGATACCGGCCATGGAAATGCCAAGTTGAAATAGTGCATCCTCACCGGCTTTTTTGATATCAAGAGCTAAATCTTTTTTAGCTTCATCAACTGCTTCTTCTATGCGCCCTGGATGGATACGTCCATCGGCAATCAACTTACTTAGTGCGCGACTTGCAACTTGACGACGTATTGGTGAAAAACCGGAAACCGTTATCATGTTTGGCGTATCATCTATAATCAGTTCGCAACCCGTTAAAAGTTCTATGGCTTTAATATTTCGTCCTTCACGACCTATGACACGACCCTTCATTTCATCACTAGGAAGCTCTACATGGGTAGTTGTTGTTTCTACAACATGTGATGCTGCGATACGTTGAATAGCGACACCTAAAATGTTTTTGGCTTTGCGTTCTATTTCATCGGATTCTAATTGTTCTAGTTTACGAGTTCGGGAAATGAGAGTGTCTTGATGTTGTTCCTCGACCAATGAGAGAATCCTTTCCAAAGCTTGTTCTTGATTGAGTTTGGCGACTTCTTCTAATTTTTTTACTTCTTCCAATTTCATCTCATCAATTTGTTTTTCTTTTTCGCTCATTTTAATGGATCTTTCTTCCATTTGATTTTTAATTTCATCAATCTCAAGCATTTTATTACTAAAAGTAGCTTCACGTTCTATGAGTTGATTTTGTTGCTTCTTAAGATCATCGTTCATGCGTTTTTCTTCGGCACGAGCGTCCTCTAAAATCTTAATAGCTTTTTCTTTGGCACGAACCAATATGCTTTGCTCTTTAGCTTCAGCATCATTAACTATTTTTTCTGATTTGGCGCTTGCTTCTTGAACGCTGATTTTGGCTTTACGAGCCTGTTGAGCGTAAAAAATGGCAGTAGCGCTGACACCGGCTATTATACCAAGTGCCAATGCGATAAATACGTACATAAGTTTGGTACGCTCGGGTTTACTGTTCGTTTTGTATTAAAATCTTACGACTCTGATTTGCAGTCTAATCCGTCTTTAGTTGTTTTGTTTAGCGGATTTTATCAATTGTTTCGGGGAATTTCTAACTAGTGGAAACCGTAAAAAATTATTATGATATTACATGACGAACTAGTACATCCGAGGCGGTTAATAACGTTAATTTCTGTGAGTCTACTTTATCAGTAATTAGGTTGATTGGCAAGATACAGTATATATAAGAATAAAACCTCTTGATTGGAGGCGTAGAGTAATTTAGGATTGTTTGTAAGTCAAAAATTAACTCCCAGAGAAGTTCGAGTGGCAGTCCTAGGGCAAGGAATAATAATTCTCCAATAATACCAAAACCTATGAAGGCGACTATGAATAGAGTTTTACTATTGGCCATCTTTGAGATAATCGCACCAAACGAACATAAAAATAATAACCTCCCAGTTTAGGAGGCGAGTCGTTTTTGTTCCATTTGAGCGATAGTATCTTCTTCGGCTTTGAGTTCAGTATAAGCCCGAAGAAGTTTTTTCGCTTGTTTTTCTAAATTAGGAGGAAGGGATTTGTCATCCAAGGCTTTTTTTATTACGAGTTGAGATTTGCGTGTTGCCTTTGGCAAGGCTTTTACACGATATCTGGGCTCGGGTAGCAGCGAATTGAATTCGGCGATTTTTGAATCTAGATGTCGACGTTTTATTTTTGCCCGATGAGCATGTAGAGCGTGAAGTAATATTTTGCGTCGAATTATTTTTAAATTCTTAACTTCTATCACAAATAACAATAATAATGAAATCAAAAGAGAAATACCGCAGAAAGAAATTTGTGTAATGGTTTTTGCGAAAAAAAGCAGGATGAATGAGGCGGGGATTGTGCTAAAAATCAATAACAAACGAATAATCCATCTCTCTAGAGGAAGGGTGATTCGACATTTTAGTCGGATGTCTTTGTTTTTAAGCAGTAAAAACTCTTGTCCAAAAGTATGATAGGGCTTTTTCATGACAAGGCTCCTATGCTTGTGCAAGGTGCAAAACTTTAGAATTTTTTTATATCAAGATAGTTGATGGCGGTCAATTATAGATCTTCTAGTTTTTTTGCTTGTTCGATTGTGAATTCACCGATACGTGTACGTCTAAGATCGGTTAGGTAGGCTCCGCAACCGAGTTGGTCGCCAATGTCATTTGCCAATGATCGAATATAGGTACCGGATGAACAGGTGACGTAGAATTTTAAAATTGGGTATTCATAAGATGTAATTTTCAATTCAGTGATGTCAACTTTTTTGGTTGGACGTAGATGTTCGACGTTTTCTCCGGCGCGTGCAAGTTCATAGAGTTTTTTACCGCCGACTTTTTTTGCCGAATATGCCGGGGCTTTTTGTTCGATAGTGCCGCGAAAATTTTCCAATGCTTTTTCGATATCGTCTTGACGCGGAATGCTGAACGAACGATGAACAATGATTTCTCCAGTTAGATCATAAGTGTCCGAAGTTGCTCCGAGCATGGCGGTAGCTTCGTAAGTTTTATCAAGGCCAACAATTTCAGTAAGTTTTTTGGTGGCTCGGCCAATGCCAATAATTAATAGACCGGTTGCAAATGGATCTAAGGTGCCACCGTGGCCAACTCGGCGAGTGTTGAATTTTTTACGAATAACATTAACAACATCATGTGATGTAAAATCAACGGGTTTGTCTACTAATAGCAAAATGCCTTCTTCGGGTATCATGTGAATATACTATAACGAACGATTCAACAAAGTAAATACTTTGATGTGTTGGTGCAGCATGTACAATAATAAAGTTTTATGGTATTTCTTTATTTATCGGAGGTGTAAATGTTTAGGTTTGCAAAGTATCGTTCATCAAAACGACCTTGTTATAGAAATTTGCGGTCGGTAAAAAGAAATGATCTACCTGTGACATTTTGGGTGGCAGATGATTCATGGGAGGATGAGTTTTTTACAGTAAATCATGATGCTGGCGTCCGTCATTTGAATGGTTTTTGCGGAGCTTGTTTATTGGGAGTATCTAAAAAAGAGAGTTATATTTGTCGCAGTTGTGAATGCAGGGTTGATACGGATTAAGCTTATACGATGTTTGAGATGTTCTTTGTAAAATCTTACTGGATAAAATCAGCTCGTGTTAGTCTTGACATGGGCTTTTTTCTTGACTTTTTAGCCAAAAAATACTAAGCTTGTTGGCATGAATGTAAGTGATTTAGCTAGACGTTTAAAAATAACGCCTCAAGAGCTTTTGGAAAAATTACCAGAGCTTGGTTTTGATATAGGCCAAAAAGCCATCAAAATTGATAATCAGATGGCCGAAAAGATTTTTCGCAAATGGATGGAGGTAAAACGAAGAGAAAGGTTAAGAGGCCAGTTACTTGTTTCATCAAAAAATGATGGACCTGGTGTTGGTGAAGATGGTGAAAAGAAACAAGTATCAATTCCATCTATAATTGTGGTTCGTGAATTGGCGGGTGTTTTGGGTTTGCCGGTTACGCGTGTGATTCAGGAATTAATGCGTGCAGGTATCTTAGCTTCTCAAAATGAGAGGTTGGATTATGAGACTGCGGCAGTTATTGCAGATGAGTTGGGTTTTGAAGCTACGCAGGTAACGGATGATGAAAAAAGTGAAAAGCAAGATGTTGAATCGCAAGATCGAATTAAAGAGATATTGAGTCAAGAAGCTGAAGGTAAAAAAGCGTCACGTCCACCAGTCGTAGTGGTCATGGGTCATGTAGATCATGGTAAGACTAGAACCTTGGATGCTATAAGACGTACGAATGTGATGGAAGGTGAGGCTGGTGGAATTACTCAACATATTGGTGCATATCAGGCTACGCGTAAAGGAAGGCAAATGACTTTTATTGATACACCTGGACATGAAGCTTTTACTGTAATGCGTTCTCGTGGTGCAAAAGTTGCCGATATTGCGGTTTTAGTTGTTGCGGTTGATGATGGAGTGCAACCACAAACAAAAGAGGTTATTGATATTATTAAGGCTGCGAAAATTCCTTTTGTGGTCGCGTTAAATAAAATGGATAAAGAGGGTGCTGATCCGGATCGTGTCTTGGCACAGTTGGCTGAGGTGGGAGTTTTGTCAGAGGCTTGGGGTGGCAAAGTACCGATTGTAAAAATTTCAGCTAAAAAAGGTGAGGGTATTGATGATTTATTGGAGATGATTTTGTTATTGGCTGATATAAATGCAGATAATATTCAAGCTAATCCCGATAGGTTGGCCTTTGGAACAATTATTGAGTCTCACGTTGATAAAGCCGAAGGTCCGGTTGCCACTGTTTTGATACAATCAGGTACATTGCATAAAAATGATTTCTTGGCAGTCAGAAATGAACTTTTTGGACGTGTTCGTTCTATGCGAAATTGGTTGGGTGAACAAATTCTTGAGGCGACTCCTGGAGTTCCCGCAAAAATATTAGGTTTTAGAGTAGCTCCATCGGTAGGTGACATCATGGAAGTTCCGGAAGATCCAAAATCGTTAGAGAAAAAGAAATCAAAGGGTAACTATCAATTAGCAAGTCAATTTACTGCTGTTAAATCTATTAAAACTGAAGCTGAACAAAATTCGGAGGATAAAAAGAAGGAATTGAATGTGGTTATTAAAGCGGATGTGTTGGGTTCTTTGGAAGCAATATTGGGTATGTTGGAAAAGATTGATCATGAAGCGGTAGAAGTTAATATTATTAAAAAAGGTTTAGGTAATATTACGGAAAATGATATAGAAGAAGCTGCTAATAATCAGCCTAGTGTTGTTTATGGTTTTAATACGGTTGCCATGCCGGCAGCTGCAGCACATGCAAGGGAGAGTAATGTTGAGATAAAGCAAGTAAAAATTATTTACGAGTTGATTGATGATGTTATTGTTCGTTTGAATGCTTTATTGCCACCTGAAGTAATTAAGACTGATTTAGGTAAAGCTGAAGTGGTTGCGATTTTTAGAACGGAAAAAGAAAGAATGGTCGTTGGTTGCAAGGTAAGGCATGGTGAACTTAAAGATGGAGCTAAAATGATAATTTGGCGCAAAGAGGGTGATGAAGAACAGCCGGTTGGAGAAGGTGTGATTGAATCTCTGCAGGTTGGTAAGGAAAAAGTAAAAGATGTTCAACAGGGTCAGGAGTGTGGACTTTCATATCACGGAAAAGAAAAGATTCAGGTGGGAGATAGACTGGATGTATATTCAGAAGAATCAAAAGTTAGGAAAGTTGAAGCTCCTAGATAAAAATTTCAAATAAATAAAAACGTTGCTAATAATTAGTGGCGTTGTTTTTAGATATATATTGTGTTATAATTAGAGCCATATGAAAAAACAAACATTTTCTTCGACTCAGACTAAAGTTAAAGTGGTGACCGCTACCATGCTAATAGGCGGTGGTATCGCGGTTGCTGCGGCAGCTGGCTATATAGGTTTTTCTTATTTTAAAACCGGTAAGTTAAATTTTGATAGAAAGCAATTTTATAAACCTTTTGTAAGTGGTAATACGGCAGGATATAATCCGGGGTATACACCGGGTTATAATGCGGGCTATGTTCCTGGCTACAGCGTAAAATCTAAATAAAGTATGTTGCAAGATATTGGTCTTGTTATATTAATTGTTATTTTTTTAGCAGTTGTATTTTTCTTTCTCAAGAAAAAGTTTGCTATTACAAAAACAAATGACAGCGGTCAGATGTTACAAGATATGACAGACCTTGCAATGCAGGGAAAGCTTGATAAAGTAGTAGGGGTAGAGGATGTCGTGCAAAGATTGTTGCATGTATTAGCTAGAAAACAAAAGAATAATCCGCTTTTATTAGGTGAACCTGGCGTAGGGAAGACTGCGGTTATAGAAGGTCTAGCGCAAATGATTGTTGATAAAGAAGTGCCAAAACAATTTTTAAATAAAAAGATTTTTTCATTAAATTTAGCAGAAGTCATGAGTGGTACTAGGTATCGTGGCGAGTTGGAGGCTAGATTGAGGCAATTGTTAGTTGATTTGGAAAAAAATCCTAGACAAAATATATTATTTATCGATGAGATTCATATGCTGGAGCAGGCTCGTGGTTCTGAAGGCTCTTTGGATATTGCGGATATACTTAAACCAGCACTTGCTAGGGGGGACCTGAACGTTATAGGCGCAACTACTTGGAGGGAATATGAGAAATATATTAAACTTGATACGGCATTGGATAGAAGGTTTCAGCCAATTTTGATACACGAACCATCAAGAGAAAATGCTGTAGAGATCTTAAGAGGTGTTAAGAGCGAGTATGAAAATTTTCATGGGGTGTGTTTACCTCAGGAATCTATAGAGGCCGCGGTGGATCAATCAATTAAATATGTTAAAGATAGATTTTTACCGGATAAGGCATTTGATCTTATTGATGAAGCATGTGCAAAAGTTTCTTTAGAAACAGTTCCTGCAAAAAATGCTGCCTATTTAGGTGTGGTGCATGCAGCATCAAAAAAGGTAAAAGATATTTGTAAAACAGATGCTCCACGTGTTGAGGTGAAAGATATTACTGACGTAATAAAAGAGTGGAAGGGTGATGATAAAACATGACAAATCGACAAAGCTATTTTGAGTTTTTAATTATTAATAGCTCCATAGTAGTTTTTTTATCTTTAATATATTTTTTATGGTTGATGCCAAAGGGTTTGGCTACGTTTGTTTTTGTTGTTGGTAATTTATATTGGTTTATTAGGAGTAGGAAATGTTTTTTAAGTTTGTTTAGGCGAATTGTACATTTTGATAAAAATGAATATTGGGGAATTGGTTTTGCTTTGGTGGCTTTGTGTTTTAATGCTGTGTTGGTTTTTTTTGCAATGTCTTTAAGGACTGATGTTACATTAATTTCACCATGGAATTTGTTACCGCCAATCTGTTTTGTGTTTTATGGTTTATCATGGGTATATTCAATAATAGCTTGGAGATATTTAAATGTTGTACATGGTTGGTTGTTAGCGATTGTACAATATGTAATTGCTTTTAGTTTGATAGCTATTATTTATAAATTAGGTTTTGGTTATGATTTTTTTGTGCATGAAGCGACTTTAAATTATATTTTTGCTCATGGTAAAATTTTGCCAAAACAGCCATTTTACATAGGTCAATACTTGAGTCTTTTGCCTTGGTTGGAGATTTTTAGGATAAAAATTAATTTATTGCAGTTTTGGTTCTTGCCAATTTTATCGGCGATTTTGTTGGCTACTAGCTTAAAAGAATTTTATAAATTAAATAAACCGGATTATTGGGTTGTTGGTTTAATGCTATTTGCACCTTTAACATTTACGGTCCCATATAATTATGGATTGTTGTTATTGGTTATTGTTGTGATATTGGTCGCCATGGATGAAAAAGATAGTAAGTTGACCGCGGTACCAATCGCTTTAGCTGCGGCATTTATTCATCCTTTAGTCGGTATTCCAGCTGTTTGTTTAGTATCGTTATCATTTATTAATTTAAAATCAAAAAAAATACTCTATTTATTATTGATTGTAATTTTATCGACTAGTAGTTTGTATGGCTCGTTATTATATTATAATTTTTTACACGGAGGGCAATTGATTGTTCCAAGTTTTACAATAATAATTGATTCATTAAAAATTTTATTCAGTTCACCGGCAAGATTTAGTTGGGAATATCCATGGTTGTCTTTGCTGTATGTGTTATACGCCTTATGGCCTCATGGATTATTTTTATTAGGGTCTTATGGTTTATATAAAAAAGCTGATAAAAATGTTTTTTATTTATTATTTGGTGGCGCTTTAGGAATTTTTGTGGCAGCGGTTTTAGCTGCAAGCTCACTAAGGTATCAAAATATTATTGTGCATGAACAATATGAATTTTCTTACAGATTGATCAGTTTAATGCCTTGGTTAGTTCTGCCGGGTTTATTTTTATTAGCTGCATCTTATAGGCCAAAAATTATCAAAATTGCATATTATATTTTGTTTACAATAGTAGTAGGATTTTTACTTATTGCTAATTGGTATGTTTCTTATCCTCAATATAATTCAGCCATGTTTTATTATATGCCCAGTATCAGTAAAAATGAGATTGAAGTTGTTGATTGGATAGAATCAGAAATTGGAACAAGTGATTATACTGCTTTAGCGCCTCAGTTGGTTTCGGCAGCAGCATTAAGAAGGGTTGGTTTTGAGAAAAGTATTAAAACGGTTAATGGAGAGCAATACCCTTATCCTATACCCACTGGAGGTGAATTATATAGAATATATCTTGATTTTTTATCAGGGCGTGATATAGCCGGTTCACTTGCTGAGGCTAGAGATTTTTCTGATAGTGAATTTTTAGTTGTGGTAATTCCTTTTAGCTGGGATCCTTATAATGTATTGAATGATTATTTGGTAAATATTGCAAAAAAGCGAACGATAATTGGTGATATGGGTGTCTATATAGTCGAAGAATAATAAGATGTTAGAAGTAAAATGTTAATAAGTTGTTATTAAAAGGCTTGCAACAATTGAGAAAAAACACTATCCTAAAAATCTTGGTTATACACGAAATAATTAATTGTTAATTTATTGAGATTATGAGTTTAGTTTTTACAGACGCAAACTTTGATGAAGAAGTATTGCAATCAAATATACCCGTGGTTGTCGATTTTTGGGCACCTTGGTGTGGACCTTGCCAGATGATGGCGCCCGTTATCGATGAGTTATCTGGTGAGTTTGAGGGAAAGATTAAGATAGGCAAGCTCAATGTTGATGAAAACGGTGTTAAAGCTGGAGGATACGGTATAATGTCTATTCCAACAATGTTGGTATTTAAAGATGGAAAGGTTGTAGAGCAGATTGTAGGCGCGATGCCAAAAGATGTATTAAAGGAAAAGCTAGAAAAATTTGCTTAAAATAGCTAAATATTCAAAAAAGATGCATAAATAGCGTCTTTTTTGATACTTGACAAAAAGGTGGATTTTGCTTATATTTAGCGCACCGTCATCGGGTTTTACCCGATATTTGCTCAGAAATTCGATTATCATGTCTGGTAGCATGATATCGATACAGGAAAAATATTAGTAATTTATTTAGAAGTATTAAAAAGTTTAGTTATGTTACATATTAGATTAACTAGAATCGGTAAAAAGAAGCAACCGGAATATCGATTTATTGTTTGTGAAAAATCAAAAGATCCATGGGGTAAAGCATTGGAGATTTTGGGTCATTACAATCCTTTAGTTAGCCCAGCAAAAGTAGAGGTTAATAAAGATAGGATTGAGCATTGGATTAAAAATGGAGCTCAATGTTCTGATACTGTTTGGAATTTACTTTTAGATCAGGGTGTTGTAAAAGGTGAAAAACGAAAACAGAGTAAGATTTCTAAAAAGCGTAAACAAGCAATAGAAAAGAAACAGGCTGAGGTAAAAAAGGCCGCACCTGCTCCTAAAGAAGAGGTAAAGGATGTTGCCCCGGAACCAGAAAAACCAGCAGAAGCTGTACAGCCAGCTGAGGAAAAACCAGCAGAAGCTGCTGCAGAATAAATCAAAAAGAAGGCTATACAAAGCCTTCTTTTTTGTTAATTGCATTGTTTTAGATTGACTTTTTGGTGTTTTTTGTGTTATGGTTATTTGTGCTTATAGGTTAGATGCAGCCTAAAAGACGTAGCTTAAATTAATTCGATAGCCCTTGTTTGCATCATAACTAAAACAAGGCAAATGATAGAATCCGTTTTTGAATATTTTTGTATTGCATCGCAAGCAAGGAATTTAAGGCGGATGTATATTGCCGATATGGCAGAAGAGTTTAAGGATCAGCAGTTTATTGAATACGCGGTGAAAGCTATTGTGAATCACCCGGAAGATGTTCGCACGGAACGTACCGTTGACGAACGCGGAGTGCTTATTACGCTCTATATTAATCAAGAGGACATGGGTTATGTAATTGGCCGTCAGGGTCAAACAGCTCGTGCTTTGCGCATTCTTCTTAAGACCGTAGGTGCTAAAGAGAATGCTCGTGTTAACCTCAAGATTTTTGAACCAGAAGGTGCACGTAAAGCTCATCAAGATGCTCGTACACCAGAAGCAGGTGAATCAACGTCAGCTGTTATGGATCAAGATTTAGCAGATTTGGGAATATAATATAAATTCCAAAAATGAAATGAAAGCCAATGTGAATGCATTGGTTTTCTTTTTACATTTTTTAGTATTTGTGAGAGTATTTGTTTATGAAAAAACTACAAATAGATGTTTTAACTATTTTTCCTGAAATGATAAATGGATATACAAGCCAGTCAATTTTAGGAAGAGCGCAAAAGGCAGGGCTTTTAAATATAAGCGCTCATGATTTAAGAGAATATACTGAAGATAAACATGGCAGGGTTGATGACAAGCCTTTTGGCGGAGGGCCGGGAATGATATTGCAAATTGAGCCGATTTATAAAGCACTTAAATCACTAAATGTATTAAGGTATGCGAATACGTCACCTGATGCCAAAGAAGTACACAGTGAAAGAGGATCGACAAGAATAATCTTAACAAGTGCCAAAGGTAAGATTTTTACACAAAAAGATGCAGTACGCTTAAGCGAGTATGATCATTTGGTTTTTATCTGTGGTCGTTATGAGGGCGTTGATGAAAGAGTGGCTAAGAATTTTGTGGATGAAGAATTTGCAATTGGTAAGTATGTGTTAACCGGTGGAGAGTTGCCGGCGCTTGTTATGAGTGATTCAATTGCACGTTTAAGACCGGGAGTTTTAGGTAAAGAGGAATCCTTGGATGAGGAATCTTGGAGTAAAGGAAATAATCGTGAGTATCCGCAATATTCAAGACCAGAAGATTTTATGGGTTTAAAAGTTCCGGAGGTTTTGTTGTCCGGAGATCATAAAAAAATCGCCCAATGGCGAGATAAAAAATCTAAATAATTGATTGGTTATTTTTTTGGATTTATGTGAAATGATAATAGATTTAAAATCGTACCAATAAGGGCAATATAAATCATTGTTTGTATTAATATAGTATATCCAAAAATATAAGCTATATATCCACCAATAGTTGCTGCTATAGCAAGGGCCAAAACCACCACTAGTTGGTGGATTTTTTGAAATGTTTTATTGTCTGGTTTTATGATATCTTTTATTACGACTCTCCAAGACGCTTTAAAAAATCCCATTCCCATTCCAAATATAAGTTGAACTAAAAATATTGATTCCATGCTTTGGGATGTGATGTATCCGAGCGGTGCCGCTGCAATAATTAAAGATCCAGCAATTAAACCTAGTTGTTTTCGTAGCCATGGTTTTTTGTGTTGCAAAAAAGCTGAGTAAATCCAGTAAAATATAACAGCTGATATAAAATATAATGAGTAAGCAAAAGTTATATTTTGTATGTTGGCGTCAGGTATTTTCTCTATGAGATAGATTGGTAGTATTGGCAACATTAAACCCACGGTGGCCATCATGGCTACATCGCTGAAGAGTAAATTGTTTAAACGGAGCTTTATCATAATTATTTTTTAACCTGATACAAACATAATTTGTAGTAAATTGCATTCATTCCAATAATAGTAAAAGCAAGCATTGTTCCTATAAAAATAAATAATGGCTTAATGCCATAATTATGTGCAACATATCCAGCTAGCGCGGCCATACCAGCGGCTAATAATGTACCAACCGTATTAAATTGTTCCCAATTGGTGCTTGTGCGAATTTTACATGTTAAATCTGTCATACGTATCCAAGCTGGTTCACAGAATGCAATTCCCAAACCATAAAGCATTTGTATAACATAAATATCTATCATGTCTCTGGCTAAAAGATATAAGAAGGGGACCAGTACAACTAATAAGCCGCCGTACCAAAAAAAATGTTGAGTGCGCCAACCTTTTGCGTCTTTTTGTGTCGTTAGTTGTGTGAATGGACGTAGTATCGCAAGAGTAAGCAAAAAGATTCCTTCCGCAATACCTATGGTTAAAAGAGTAGCATCAAAAATAGTATCTCTTAAGAATATTGAAAATATTGGGGCTATTAACCCAATCGCTGTGATGTAAATAAATTCTCCTTCAAGGAGCAGTCTTAACCATTGACCCATAAACATGATTATATCACAAGTGACAGTCAATAAAAAATATTTTTTTAGCTTATTGACGGGTTTGTATTTTGCTTGTTAGGTTATATTTATATGCAATACGATAAACAATATTCTAGTTCATTAGATCAGCCAGAGCAGGATAAGAAAGATTCTAAAAAAAATTTGCAGACAGTTGGGATAATTGTATTGGGTTTGGGTTTGTTGTTTTTTATTGATAAGTATTTTTCCATAAAAAATTTGATTGAATTTTGGCCATTTTTATTGGTTCTTATAGGTATAATTTTGATTTGGAAGGCGAGAAACGATAAGTAAAAAATACTCCTAGATATCTTGACAAAATTCAATTTTTATGCTAGATTAAGCAATTGATTTGATTTTTGGCGAGCGCGGCTAAAAAAGGGAGGGGCTTAAAATTTAGCTTAAATAAGCGATTCCTGTTAGGAGAACGGGCATCGATCCATATTGAATTTGATAAAGACGGGATCTTTGTTTGTTTTTATGACTGGCAAGGATACCCGTTTTTTTGTTGTTGCTTTGATTGCTTAACTGAAAAGTTGAGTGGTCTTGTTCAGAAACAAAAATTTATGGCTGCCCAAGTCAAAAAATGTACGTTAAAAAGCGTACAGCAATACCCGGGGCGATGCGTAAGCATAAGGGTGTTGTGGGAGAAGAACTTTGGAAAATTCAGTATATATTTGGAAGGACGGGCAGGAGCGTAAACCTTTGCCCATGGATTCAACCCTCAACCAGATCATCGACTTGGTGCGTGAGCATCAAGTTGTGGTGATCCAGGCACCGACCGGTGCCGGAAAGACAATTCGGATTCCTCAGGCACTGCTCTTGGAATTCCAGGAGCGGATGCTGCACATGACACTTCCACGCCGCGCTGCAGTGCGTTGGTGTGGTAAGTACATGGCCTCCGAAATGGGTTCGCGTCCCGGGGGCGTGATTGGCTGGAGACTCTACAAAGAGGAGCCGGTCATGAGTGCTGAGACGCGTTTGCTGATGACTGTTGATCAATCGCTGGCCAACCGGATCAGGCGGACGGGTCAGTTGCCCGAGGGTATCATCATCGTTGACGAGGCGCATGAGCGTTCGGTCTCGACCGATCTTTTGCTCGGTCTCATCAAAGAGGCTCTGCCCTCATCGCCTAAGACCAAGCTCTTGATCACGTCGGCCACCATTGATACGCAGAAGTTTTCTCAATTTTTTGGTGGAGCGCCGGTGGTCAAGACCACGAGTCGTCAGTATGACGTTGAGGTGCATGTCCGTGAACTATTTACGGGTGAGCACCACAGTCAGGCGGCGATCAGCGAGGGTCATCGAGTGGTGGAAAAGTTTGTCCAAGGACAATTGACCATCGCCGGTGATTTGCAGGGAGATGTTCGCCAGCGGGTCGGGCAGGGTACGCTCATTGTGCTCTTGCCGGGCAAGGAAGACATCGCCAATGCTTTGCGCGAGTTGAGTCGCCAGGCTGAAGAGCTTGGTGTTCTTGATCGCGTGGAGATCTTGGCATGTCATGGCGAGACGACGCCGGAGGATCAGGACAAGGTTCAATCACAAGTCCAGGACGGTGTCCTGCGGATTGTGTGCGGTACCGAGATCCTCCGTTCATCGGTCACCCTGCCCCAAGTGGTTGGTGTGATCGACTCGCTCCAAGTCAAGCGCAACCTCGTCAATGAGCGGGGCGTGGCACACATCACCAAGATTGCGGTTAGCATGGCTGAGGCGGATCAAGCCAAAGGTCGTGCCGGCCGGACCGGACCGGGGTTTTACATTCCTTGTTCGTTCTACGGTGAGTATGGGTGTTTGGCGCCGTATCCAGAGCCTTCGATTATTCGTGAGCCTACGACCTCGGTTGCCTTGCAAGTGGCTGCGGTTGGGCGTTCGGTACGCGATTTCTCTTTCATCGATCCTCCGCCACCCGACAAGGTTGAAGTCGCTATTGGGCGGCTGCAGGCCATCGG
>JAHJSR010000042.1 GCA_018830085.1 Patescibacteria group bacterium | reverse complement strand
CTGTTTTAATAGTAGTCCGGAAGTAAATATGTACAAAACAATACATAATATCGTTGTATAAATGATTGTTGGGTATTGATTGGCAAAGCCATTATCGGATGTGTGTTTTATCAATATTCCAGCATATGCCCAAATTAAAACTAAACCATAAGGAATTTTTTTATCCTTTAACATTCGTAAGATACCAATTAAAGCACCTATTAGAAGTATTATTACTGTCCAAATTTGTTCAGAGATTCCAAAGCCAGACCAATTGAGGCTTACTAAAAAGACAGTAATGTTGGCAATTGTGGCAACGGTTATCCAGCCGAAATAGACACTAAAAGGTAGGCAGATATATATTTTTTCAATCTTGGATAGTGTTAGTTTATTTATGGTATCAGATATAATAATTAACGATGTTAGTAATGCAAGCATTATTAAAACTGAGAGCCAAATAACTCCATAATGCCAAGCAAAGATCCAAGCCATGTTGGTCAGTGAACTAATTATGAAAAATATCCTGATTTTATTGTATATAACTGTTTTTTTATCATCTTGATGTTTTTGGATAAAATCAAATTGATAAACAGTGTAGATTGCCAATAAAATGTAAATTAACCCCCAAATCGAAAAAGTAATTCCTGCTGGTGTAAATAGATTAGCAAATCTATCAGAAGCTTCTCCTGTGGTGACGCCGTTGATTGGCAGAGCTGTTGCCATAACGTTTACGGCAACCATGCCTACATAAGAAATTGCAACTCCAATTTTTAAAAATAAATTGTTATTTTTTTGCATATTTTTTTAGATTAATTAATTTGTTTAGTGCTAATTATTAGTTCTTTAAAGCCTGTATTCTTATCTAGTTCTCGGTTAAATGTTGCATTCTGCAATTCGCCTATAACTATTTCTGCTGTTGTATAAATAATACAGCCTTCTTTAAGATGTCCGCCGATTACATTTCCATTTTTATCTGATAAAGATATGTGTAGATGACATCCAGAGGTCGACAAAGTTCCAATCAAAGAAACGATTTCAAATTTTTCATCAAAGGTTTTAATTATATTTTCATCAGCCATTCTTAAAATAGCTTTGTTTAGACTTCCAACGCAAGTTAGAATAACACCTGCTTGTATTTGATTTATGTTTACGAATTCTTGTAAAGATTTTTTTAAATCTTGATTTGGCTTAAGCCTGAAGGTGTTGATTTTCATAATCAAATAAATAGTCGAATAATAGCTACACCGGCAATAAACGCCCAGATTATGTTTAGTACACCTGGCTGATAAGTTTTCTTTTTAAATGAGATGTAGATGATACCTATTGAGCCTGTAATATTTAACAATAAATAGAATAATGTCGTTGGTTTGATGATTTCAAAGCTAACCAAAGCGAAAGCTGTTACAATTGCTATTGTTCCGTACCAACCTATAATTTCATCCAAAAGTTGTTTTGGTTTCATATTTATAGTTACTCTTTATATTTTTTAGGTGCGACTATGATTACACTCTCCCCTTTTACGCTGGAATTTTTTAAATCTATGAGAACTTTTTCTGCGGGTCCACGATAAATCGTTTCATAAATTTTGGTCATTTCTCTGCAAACGCAAACCAAACGTCCTTTTTCTTTCGTGTCTTGTACGGATTCCATCATGGATTCTAACGCTTTAATAAGACGATGTGTGGATTCAAAAAATATTGATGCTTCATCTCTTGACATAACGTCTTCAAAAAAAGTTTTGCGACCTTTTTTATTTGGCGGGAATCCGAGATAAGTGAATTTTTCCATGGGAAAACCGCAAACAGATATAGCAGTTGTTAGGGCTGATGGTCCGGGGATTGGACTGACGGTAATGCCTTGATTTAAAGCTGTTGCGACTAATTTGCCACCTGGATCATTGACTCCGGGTGTACCAGCATCGCTTACTAAGGCAATTGACTGATCTGAGTTGAGACTTTTGATTATTGATTTAATTTTTTCATCATCTGAGTGTTGGTGTAGAGATTGAACCGGTTTTGAAATATTGTAAGCATTGAGCAATTTTTTTGTGACTCGTGTATCTTCGCAAAGTATTAAATCCGCTGTAGATAGCGTATCTATAGCTCTTTTTGTGATATCGTCTAGATTTCCGATGGGCGTTGCAACTATGTGTAAAATTCCTGGCATATTACTACTACCATCGTACACTGTGTAGACGTACTGGACAAGGACTGTTTTTAATCTACTTGATAGGTGTTTCCGTGGTATAATAAATTAGATTATGAAGAGAATTGTTTTTTTGTTACTACTTTCGATCGTCTTTGCCGCAGGTTGTAATTCGGGCGTTTATGAAGAAAACGCTAATGTTCAAGAAAATTATAAAGATACGAGAATAGCCACGATTAATATTTTGGAGCCTGGTTTGAACACAACAACCTCAGAGCAAACAGTGACAATTAAAGGCCAAACGGATCAGGAGTTTATATATATCGCCGGTGAATTAAATACACCGGTAAATGGTATTTTTATAGCGACTACTACATTGCAAGAAGGATTAAATATTATCCCAATTTATACTTCAACGTCGTTTACAACGACTACAATTAATCTTAAAGTTACAAAAGTAAAATAATGATATGACAAATAAATATTACTATTATTTAATAATCCCCATTTTGGCTTTTGTGATTGTGGTAGGCTTGGGGCTTTATTATAAAGATAAAATAGTCTCCCCTAATTCTGATAGCGCCATGGGACAAAATCAAAATCAAGATTTGCCATATTTATATCCGGAAGAAGATGCCAGTGTTGCTGAACTTTCTGATAAGGATAAATTGTTAGCGGGTATTGAAAAATTTAGATCAGCGCAAAGTTTACGTTTAAAATTATTACAAAAAACTTCGGAGGGTGATGTTAACGGTGAGTTGGATTATATTAGACCATTAAGATTACGGGCATCTTTTAGCATGCCTGGATCTGAAATGTTGGATACAATCATTGTGGGTGGAACAGTTTATGTAAAAATTAATGAGGATGTATGGGAAATGACGGATAATGCTTTTTTAAAGCAGTTTTCGCAAGATTTTTTTACATCCATGTTAACAACTGAGGCGACTTTAGAATCATTTGCGGTTTCTGCTGATGCAACTATTTCTGTTGAAGCTAATAGGGCAAAAAAATGTACAAATTATAATACAAAATATAATACGGATGAAGGCCAGTATGATATGTCTTTTTGTTTAAATGATAAGGGTGAAATTCAAGTTATAACCAAACAAACAAAAGATGGTGAAATAATAATGGAATATTCCGATTATAATGTTTTATTTCACATTGAGAGACCGGTTTTGCCATTATTAGCGCCGACTTTTCCAACTCAATAATAACTATTCAAAAGAGGGATTTAGTGATTCGTGGATGTTTACCTTTTTTTGTTTATAAATTTTATACGCAAAGTAGACTATTGCGATTAGGTTAAAGAAAATTAGCAGAGTAATATTTGCTTTTATTACCAAGACTAGTAAAAGGGCGTGGACTGCCATCATTACTGTTGGCATGTGCCATGACAAAGGAGCTTTTGCTATCGCCCAAAGTTTTAGTATGGTTATAGCGGCAACTGATGCTATAAAAGCAACAATAAACCAACCTAAAAATACAGTAAAGGGTACACCTAAGACTTGACCTTGTACTGACCAAGTAGAAAGTCCCAGTTGACTAGTCAATGGTTCTATTAGAATTGAGTAAAGCATTACCATGATTGCAGAATCAAAGGACCAAGCAAATAATACCTTTGGATCTTTGATTGTTTTGTTTGGTTTGGTTAGGAGTAATGCATTTGTTGCTATTAAAGTCCAAAATAATGGCACGACCCAGACTACTTTTAAAAGATGCCAACCAAGAATATCATGATAGTAAACCATACCAAATGGCCAGCCTCGATAATTGTTTAAAATCCATGCACTCATAATAATTAATAGTAATACCAGCATCGTGCTTATACTTTTCCAAAATCCTAATATTTTTGTAGCAGTAGCTAAAACAAATAGAGTTAATAATAATAGTGCGATACCAACTCCCCAGAATAAAGTTACTGTAATGGGTTTTAGGATCAATCCGATAAATCCCCAAGCAATTATGAGACAGGAAATAATAAATAAAGCTGACTCAATGCGTTTTAATTTTATATTAGCCATATTGTTGAAGATTATACTTATAAATAATAATATAGGCAATCATATCAACATAAGAGATATTGCATGATTTTGTTTGATATGATATTAATATTAGCACTCTAACATAAAGAGTGCTAAACAATATGATTCCCCAAAATTTTACTACAAAGAGCCAAGAAGCACTACAATTAGCTCATAAAATGGCCATAGAAAGTGGTCAACAGGCCATAGAGCCTGCTCACTTGTGTTCTGCTCTTTTGGAGCAGGATGGTAGCGTTGTTACCTCCATTTTAAATAAATTACAGGTTGATATTGCGGAACTTAAAAGCAATTTAGAAATAGTTTTAAAAAAGATGCCTAAAGTATCATCTACTATGGGTGGTAATGTTGGGCAGATATATTTTGGTCAAGATTTGGCAAGAGTGTTAATTCAATCAGAGAAAGCAGCTGAGTATTTTAAGGATGAATACATTTCTACAGAACATTTACTTATCGCGCTAACAGAGCATCCCTCCGAAGTATCTGCGATATTAAATCACGTAGGTGTTACGATCGACGGAATATTGAATGCACTAAAAGATGTAAGAGGAAGTGCTATAGTAGATTCACCAGAACCAGAAAATAAATATCAAGCTTTAGAAAAATATTCACGAAACCTTACAGATTTAGCACGTGAAGATAAATTAGATCCAGTTATTGGTAGGGATGAAGAGATTAGAAGAGTTATGCAAGTGCTTTCTAGAAGAACAAAGAATAATCCTGTTTTAATTGGTGAGGCTGGTGTTGGTAAAACAGCAATTGTAGAAGGTCTTGCTCAACGGGTAGTATCAAGTGATGTGCCAGAGTCACTGAAGGATAAAGATATTGTGTCTTTAGATTTAGGCGCTTTGGTTGCTGGCACAAAGTTTAGAGGTGAATTTGAAGAAAGGTTGAAGGCTGTCATTAAAGAGGTTCAAAATAGTAAAGGCAAGGTGGTACTGTTTATTGATGAATTGCATACTTTAGTTGGAGCAGGAGCGACTGGTGAGGGTGGCTCTATGGATGCTTCAAATTTATTAAAGCCAGCTTTGGCTAGAGGTGAATTAAGGGCTATAGGCGCAACTACAATCAAAGAATATCAGAGGCATATAGAAAAAGATGCAGCTTTAGAAAGAAGATTTCAGCCTATAATGGTAGAAGAACCAACTGAGGATGATGCTATAGCCATCTTACGAGGCATAAAAGATAAATATGAATTACATCATGGTGTAAGGATTACTGATGCAGCTTTAATATCAGCCGTTAAATTATCATCTAGATATATTACAGATAGGTTTTTACCAGATAAAGCGGTTGATCTTATTGACGAAGCGGCTTCGGCATTGTGTATGCAGATTGGTTCAATGCCAGAAGAGTTAGATAGATATAAAAGAGAGATGGTTAAGCTAGAAATTGAAAAGAGGTCTTTAGTTAAAGAGGAAGATCAAGATTCTAAAGAGAGACTTAAAGAACTAGAAAAGCATTTGGCCGAGATAAGAGAGAAATCTGATGAGCTTGAGCTTTCTTGGAAAGCAGAAAAAGAAGTCCTTAATAAAATTCAGGAAATAAAGAAAAGTATCGAAAAATTAAAATCTGAAGCAGAGATTGCTGAAAGACAGGGTGATTTGGAAAAAGTGTCTCAAATTCGATATGGATCAATTCCGGAGCAGGAAAAGGTCATGCAAAAACATGAAAAACGCTTAAAAAATATGCAAGGTAAGCGTGGCTTATTGCGTGATGCGGTGAGTGAAGAAGATATAGCCACAGTTGTTAGCAGGTGGACAAGGATTCCAGTGTCTAGAATGTTGGAATCAGAAGCTGAAAAATTAGCTAAATTGGAGAATCAGCTACATAAACGTGTAATCGGACAAGATGAGGCGGTTGGCGCAGTAGCGAGCGCTATTAGACGTTCCAGAGCTGGTTTGGCTGAAGCGGATAAACCGATTGGATCGTTTTTATTTCTGGGACCAACCGGAGTAGGTAAAACAGAATTAGCTAAAGCACTAGCAGAAACAATGTTTGATAGCGAACAAGCTGTAATCCGTTTGGATATGAGTGAATATGGTGAAAAACATTCTATCGCAAGAATGATTGGTTCCCCTCCCGGATATGTAGGATATGAAGAAGGTGGACAGTTAACAGATAGAATACGTCGACAACCTTACTCAGTTGTTTTACTTGATGAAGTTGAAAAAGCGCATCCTGAAGTTTTTAATACTCTTTTGCAAGTATTGGATGATGGAAGGATGACTGATGGAAAAGGAAGAACTGTTAGCTTTAAAAATACTATAATTATTATGACTTCTAACCTTGGTTCAGATGTGATACTTCATGAAGGTGCAAACGGCGGAGTTATTGGATTCGCTGATGGCAAGGATCAAGCTGCTAATGATGCAACCAAGGAAAGAATATTAGAATTATTAAAAGAAACTTTTCGACCAGAATTTTTAAATCGTATAGATGCAAGTATTGTATTTAAAGCTTTAACACGTGATGATTTGATAAAGATTGTTGATTTGCAACTTGAAAAAGTTACAAAAAGATTATTGGATAAAAAGATAGTCGTTGAATTTACGGAATCTTGTAAAAAATATATCGCTGATTTGGGTTATGATCCGGCTTTTGGCGCGCGTCCATTAAAGCGAGTGATTCAAGATAAAATACTTGACGAATTATCAATGAGAATAATTGAAGGAAAGTTACAAGAAGGATCTGGTATAAGTATTGATTTTAAAGTAGGTAAAATACAATTTAAAAAATTAACTAATAATTAAATTTAAAAAATCAGCCGTTCTGGCTGATTTTTTTTATTTACCTTTTCCTGCTGTTTTGTATTCTTTTTCAATATCTTTCCATTTACTCATTAGAT
Organism: Patescibacteria group bacterium; assembly: GCA_018830085.1. Lineage (GTDB taxonomy): Bacteria > Patescibacteriota > Patescibacteriia > 2-12-FULL-60-25 > 2-12-FULL-60-25 > MWCR01. The sequence goes on along the minus strand of JAHJSR010000042.1, from coordinate 699 downwards.
AATCGCGAACTTGTGGGACTTCTGTTGAAGCTATGTCTTTGGTTTTGGCGTAATATGCCATTACTTTTGTAACCGCTTCTTCATAATTCTTTTTAGTAAGCTTTTTTTGTTTACCTAACTCTGTGACTAATTTTTTCTGCATTGCTAAGGCTTTCTTTTCAGCTTGCTGTAGCATTTTCTTACCTTTAGGCGTTTGTAGGTAATATGCAGTACCCACTGCTAATGCAGCACCGGCGACCAAGCCTGCTGCTAGTAATCCCTTACCATGGGATTCGTTTTTTGCGGTCGGCTTTTTTTTAGCGACGGCCTTCTTTTTTGCTGGCATACGATAGTTTAGTAATTAATAATTTATAATGTTAATATTATAGCATTTAGTTAAACAACATACTAATTATTTGTAAGCAATTCTTTAACCCTGTTTTTACTATCCTCTACTCCAGGTTGATTAAAAGGATTGATACAGTACAAATTACCGGCTACAGCAGTAGCAATCTGAAGGAACATTATCAGTTCACCTAGCGAATTTTCGTTAATATTTTTAATATTTATTATTCCTACTGGCTTGTTTTTGTCCTTGAGGGCTATTGCTGTTCCTTGCGCCGCTGAGTGTATTAAATCACTAAAATCATGTTTAAGTGCATAATTTAATGAAGGAATATTTTTTATGGAGTTTGGGACTTTAATTTTTTGATTAAATTT
>JAHJSR010000126.1 GCA_018830085.1 Patescibacteria group bacterium | reverse complement strand
TCCGGATCGCATGGTGCTGTCTCGGCATAGCAACTCGCACTTCGCCGCGCTCAAGGACCTGCTGGAGGAGCGGTGCGACGCGGCGGCCACCAACGAGGGGTGGCTGGTCCGCGCCACCAAGGAGGGCCTGGCGACCTCGCGTCTGCGGGTGCTCGTCGTGGCGGGGAGAATCCCGCTGGACGTGATCTGCGCCTCGGCCCGGTTTCCGGCCGAACTGGTGCAGAAGACGCGCCGGGCGCTGCTGGAGTTCAGCGCCCAGCGGGACATCGGTCGTGACCAGCTCGGGCCGAGTTTTTTGGTCGACGGCTTCGCCGAGCCGAGCGAGAAGGACTTCAAGGCCTTCGAGCGCGCGGCGCTGGAGGAGGGGATCCTGCGCTGACGGTCTTGGTCCGTGGTGGGGTCAGATCCGCGGCAGACAGTCTATCTCTCGCCGGCTTGACCCCCCGAACGGGTGTCGGAGGGTCATCTCTGGCAAAGATGAAGCTCATCCGTGGCTGATCTGACCCCAAACCCCTCCTCGAGGGGGCCAGATTCGTGGCAGACACTCCATCTCTCATCGGTTTGACCCCAGGCGGGAGCGTCAGCGGTCCTGGTTGCCCGATGGCGCGGACAGCACGTAGAGTACGTCTGCTCCATCATCCAGGGAAGGACCACATGAGACGCTTGCTGGTGATCGTGGTCAGCATCTCGCTGGCGGCAGGCTGCAGGTCAAAGCCAACCCCGTCAACCCCGGCAACCCCGCCGGAGAAGTCCAAGGTCAGCGTGAAGCAGCCACCCGCCTCGGTACCGGCCGTTCCGGCCAGGCCCACAGGCAACCCACAGCCCCCCGCCGCCGCGGCCGAGCTCTGCGCGGGCCGGCGCCATACCTGCGTCCGGCTGTCCAGCGGCGCCGTCCACTGCTGGGGCGAGAACTCCCAGGGCCAGCTGGGCGACGGCACCACAGACAAGAGCTCCCAGCGGCACATGGGCGACCTCCCCCCGGCCGGTCGCGCAAGGCCCGTGGCCGTCGCGCTGCCCCGGCCCGCGCGCCAGATCGCCTGCGGCGAGGAGCACAGCTGCGCCCGGCTGGCAGACGGCACCGTGCAGTGCTGGGGCGACAACGAGGAGGGGCAGCTCGGCGACGGATCCAACACCGACCGCAACCGCCCCGTGGCGGTTCGAGGTCTCGCGGGCGCGACCGCGATCGCGCTGGGCCAGAGCCACGGCTGCGCCCTGCTCAAGGACGGTACCATGCGCTGCTGGGGTGCGGGCAGCATGGGCCAGCTCGGCATCGGATCCGAGGAGGCTCATACCGCCCCGGTCCAGGTGCAGCAGCTTCCGGGCAAGGTGATCGATCTGGCCGCCGGCGGCCTGACCACCTGCGCCCGGCTCGTCAAGGACGCCCTGCGCTGCTGGGGCGAGCGCCCGAGCGAGTCACCGATGGCAAAGACGCGAATCACCTGGCCCGGGCGGATCAAGGGCGCCGAGCGGGCCAAACGGATGTCGCTGGGCTTTCGCCACCTCTGCTTCCTGCTCGAGCAGGGCTGGCACTGCATGGGCGATAACCTCAAGGGCGAGGTGGCTGACAGCACCACCAAAAAACGGCTCGTTCCAACGCCGGTGCAGACGATCGAGGGCATCGCCGATCTGGTGGCGGGCTTCTACGGGACCTGCGCCCGCATGTCCGACCGGACGGTGCGCTGCTGGGGACCCGTTCCCCCAAACCACGTCAAGGACCCGGCCAAGATGACGCAGGCGGAGCGGGCCGAGCTGCTCGTCAGGTTCGGCGGTCACATGATGGGCGAGCCGGCCGACCTGCCGCCGGCGCCGTGGCCTGTGCCTGGCCTTGCCGCCGTGGTCCAGCTGGTCCTGGGAGAGGACTTCGGCTGCGCCCTCGTCGAGGGCGGGCGCGTCGACTGCTGGGGGCACGGCTTCGGCGGCCAGCTGGGCGACGGCACGCGGATCTACCGGCCCACCGCCGGTCCGGTGCGCTGGCCCTGACCGGCGGCGGAGCCTCTTTGCCTTCACGCGCTTGCGACCCGCGCCCGGCCTGATACAGACCGATACAACCCGTCACACAACCCCAACGGAAGTCCGGGCTCCCGCTGCTCACAATCATTGGCAGAAGGGAGCCATCCATGACCGTTCGCAACGCCACGCTCGCCCTGCTTGCTCTGACCCTCGCCGCCAGTGGATGTGCCAGAGAGAGCCTGGCGAAGGCGGAGAGCGGATCTGACCCCGGCCGGCCGGTCCAGGTCCAGACCGAGCCCGTGCAGCGCCGCAGCTTCACCAGCACGATCCAGCTCACCTCGACGCTCGAGCCCG
>JAHJSR010000123.1 GCA_018830085.1 Patescibacteria group bacterium | reverse complement strand
TGCCATCCTCGCACGTCAGCCCGATAGGCATACCTCGCCGCGGGTCCCGCCGCGGGCCAGCCCCACCCCTGCGGTGCTCGCTTCGCTGCGCTCCTCGGAGCGGGGCGCCCCGTCCCGCGTCACCCGCGGTTGGACGCTCGAGAACTCGATTGCCCCGGGCCCGGAGCGGGCGCTGGCGGGCGCGGCGCGGCGCAGTGCGGCGCGGGGGTCACTCACCGATGACGAGGACCTGATCCTCCAGGCTGGCGCCGCTGGCGTCCTCCACCGAGATGACCCAGCTGCCGCGGCTGGCCCGGGTGGCGCGCAGGAGCGACCAGGTGTGCCAGCCGGGGCTGCGGCCCACCGTGAGCGTGTAGCGGTGCATCACGCGGCCGTCTCTGCGCCAGACCATCGTGAGGTCCCTGGCGGCGCCTTTGTTGAAGACCTCGATGACTGCGTAGACCGGCGCGCCATCGAGGGGCACCCGCCCGTTCAGCACGAGGGCGTCGGGCCGTCGGTCGATCACCTGCCGGGCGAGCGCGAAGCGCGTAACGGCCAGCGTCCCCTCGGGGGCCTTGCGCCAGGCAGACTGCCCTGCGGCCCGGGCGTCGGACGGCGAAGCCGCGGTGACCGTAACAAACAGGGTCGCTGCGAGGACCACTGACCAACGCTGAGAGTCGAAGCCATGGCGATGCATGAGAGCCTCCAGATCGTGAGTGTCGGGTCGTGTCGGACTGCCTCGTTCTCGGCCGTCCATGGACTGAGTGATATGCAACGCGGATGCCAGGAGGAGTCGGAGATATTCTCAAGCGTTCTTGAAGCTTTCAGCTTCCGTCGCGGAGGTTGTGTCGGGTTGCACACATGGAGCGCACAGGCCGTGTGGCAACCGGCGGCCGCGACCATCAGCCCATCCGGTTGGAGCCGTCACGGGAGGCCTGATGAACCAGGGACGAGATGGCGCTGAAGGAGCACATGCACCTGGTGTGCCAGTCCGCGCGCGAGCTCGGGGGCCTGATCACGCTCGACGATCGCCAGTTCACGGTGATGGCGGACCAGCTCTTCGACGGCGTCTACATCGTCGACCGCGATCGTCGCATCATCTACTTCAACCGCGCGGCCGAGCAGATCACCGGGTTTCGCCGCGATGAGGTGGTGGGCACGAGCTGCTGGAACAACGTCCTCGTCCACGTGGACGAGGGCGGACGCTCCCTCTGCAGCGACGGCCGCTGCCCTGCGCTGCGCGTGATCACGACCGGCGAGGTTGAGGAGACCGACCTTTTTCTGCAACACCGCGACGGCCACCGCCTGCCGGTGCGGACACGCCTGGTCCCGATGCGCGACGCCAGCGGCCAGATCACAGGGGCCATCGAGATCTTCCGCGACATCTCGTCGCAGATCACCGACCAGGACAAGATCGCGGAGCTGGAGCGGCTCTCGCTGCTCGACGCGCTGACCGAGATCGGCAACCGGCGCTTCGCCGAGAGCCAGCTGCGGGCCAAGCTGGACGAGCTGGAGCGCTACGGGCACCGCTTCGGCGTGCTCTTCTGCGACATCGACAGGTTCAAGCCCTACAACGACGACTTCGGCCACCAGGTGGGCGACGATGTGATCCAGGTCGTGGCCCGGACCATCGCGGCCTGCGTGCGGCCGTTCGACCTGGTGGGGCGCTGGGGTGGCGACGAGTTTCTGGCCATCATCACCCAGGTCGAGCGCTGGCAGCTCTACGCCATCGCCGAGCGGCTGCGCGCCATGGTCCAGAGCTGTCGCCTCCCCGGCGAGGCGCAAAAGCAGATCGGGCTGACCATCTCCGTTGGCGCCACGCTGGCTCGCCCCGACGACGACCAGGCCTCCCTGCTCGAGCGGGCGGACCGGCTGCTCTACCTCAGCAAGCGCGGGGGGATGAACCGCGTGACCATGGACGGTGAGTCGGGGAGCGCCTGAACAGCGCCGATCTGCGCTATGATCAGGCCGTGGCCGGCCGCGTGCTCCACCTGCTCTCCCAACGCCCCTCCCTCACCGGCAGCGGGGTGACCCTCGACGCGCTCGTGCGCTGCGCCGGGGACGCCGGGTGGGAGCAGTGGGTGGTAGCCGGCGTGCCGGACGATGATCCGCGGCCGGCGGTGGCCGGCCTCGAGCCGGAGCGCGTGCTGCCCCTGGTCTTCGGCGCGGCGGGGGGGCCGCTCCCCTTCGCGCTGCCCGGGATGAGCGACGTGATGCCTTACCCGTCGAGCGTCTTCTCGGCTCTGGGCCTGGGCGAGCTGGAGGCTTACCGCGCAGCCTGGCGCGGGCATGTGCGTGCGGTGGTGGAGCGGGCCCGTCCCGACGTGGCGCACGTCCACCACGTCTGGCTGCTCAGCGCGCTGCTCAAGGACGCGGCCCCGGAGCTCCCGGTGGTGGTGCAGTGCCACGCGACGGGCCTGCGGCAGCTGGAGCTCTGCCCGCACCTGGCCGACGAGGTCCGCCGGAGCTGCCGGCGCAATGATCGCT
>JAHJSR010000041.1 GCA_018830085.1 Patescibacteria group bacterium | reverse complement strand
TTTCGCTATATTAGGAATTGCGGTAGCGGTTGTTATTGTATTTCGTCATTGGGCTGAAATAAGATTGCTTGATCCAGATTCAATAAAAGAGGAAAAAGAAAAACAAAGAAGAGTAGAGATGGTTCAACAGAGGTTTAATAGATTACAAGCAAATAAAATTGCGCCGATTAGATATTTTTATAATCGTTTTGTTTTAAAAGCTAAGACGACTTTTCATCAAGCTTATATTAAATTGATCAAATTAAATCGTTTTTATGAACAAGCTAAAAAGCCTTTTGCTCATGTAGCGCCTACAATGCAAGAGAGAATAAAAGTTTTACTGGATGAGGCAAGAAGTTTGGCGCGAGATTTAAAGTGGGGTGATGCAGAGAAGAGATATTTGGAAGTACTTCGTATGGATAATAGAAATGCTGATGCTTATAAAGGTATCGGTTTGATTTATTTAAAACAAAAGCTTGTTCCGCAAGCAAAAGAGACTTTTGATTATTTGGTAAAGGTTAAAAAAGCGGATGACATTGTATATGCGGCATTGGCCGATATCGCTCAGCTTGAGGAAGATGCTGAATCTGAAGAAGCCTTTAGAATTAAGGCAATTGAGGCGCGTCCGAGGTTAGCTAATAGATATGCTGAATTGGCTAAATTTTATTTGGATGCAGAAGATTATGCTAAAGCTTGGCCAGCAGTTAAAAGGGCTACGGATTTAGACCCAAAATCATCTAAATATCAAGAATTAGCTTTAGAGTGTTTGATTATTTTAGGTGATTGGATTGAGGCAAAAAGGAGATATGATAAATTAAGATTGATATCCGAAGACAAACCTCGTTTACAGAAATATAGGGACAGGATTGATAGAATGCGTCCAGAATAGGGCTTGACTTAATAAGCTGGACTATTTAAATACTTTCTTGTATACTTTCGAGCGTTCCATGATAATTTTAGATTTTGCCGTCTTAGCTCAGCTGGTAGAGCACTTCCATGGTAAGGAAGGGGTCTCGGGTTCAAGTCCCGAAGACGGCTCCAGCCTACGCTAAGTTATGGCAGCATATATGGTTATCATGATCAGGTATGCTTGTTATGAGTCTCGGCGTTTGGGGGTAGGTACCGAAGCGGTCAAACGGGGCAGACTGTAAATCTGCTGGCTTTCGCCTTCTCAGGTTCGAATCCTGACCTACCCACCAGATTGAGTGTGATTTTTTACACTTAATATACAAAGAATCCCTACGGGGATTTTTTGTTGCTTTATGTTTAGATTAGTATGTGATAGTTTTAGAATATATGTGTGGAAGATTTACGCTAAAAGCTTTGCCTGACGAATTAGAACGTCGATTTGGGATTAGGATTGCCCTGGGTTCATATAAACTTAAAAATAATATAGCGCCATCAGAAATGATACCTGTTATACCTACTGGAGATCCGAGTGAGTTTGTCTGGATGAGATGGGGTATAAGGCCCGGGTGGTGGAGTGGTTCTAAAGTGGGTATTATAAATGTTAGGAGTGAATCTTTAAGAACAAAGCAAGTGTTCAACAGAATGTTTAATGAACAAAGATGTATAATTCCAGCAGATGGTTTTTATGAATGGAGAAATGAAGGTGGGAAAAAGGTTCCGTATTTAATTACAAAAAATCAACAACTTTTTGCGTTTGCTGGTGTGTGGGAAAGAGATCGAGAAGGATTAAGTGTGGCAATTATTACATGTGAGCCAAACATGCCGGTAAGAAAAATTCATTATAGAATGCCATGTATTTTAGATACAATTAGTGAGTCTACATGGTTAAATGAAGGCACTACTCAAGAAGGTCTATTGAATTTATTAAAACCAATGTCAGATAATTTAACGACGGTGAATCAATGTAAAGTATTACTATAGAATTCACAAGGATAATGAATTTGAGAGTTTGAGAGAGCTTGTGGAGGCTTAAAATAAGCTTGATTGTTTAAGTTGACAGAATATTTGGGGTGGGTTATACTCATCCCGCTTATTAAAACAGTTTTAACAGGTGTAAATCAACAGAACGAGCAAGCCCATGTAGCTCAGTTGGTTAGAGCGACGGTTTTGTAAACCGTAGGTCGTGGGTTCGAATCCCACCGTGGGCTCCACCCCGAATAATAAAGAATTAAACTTCAAGAATCAAAATAACCCCTAAGTATGTCGCAAGATAATTTGATCAAGTTTGAGTGTACTAATTGTAAGATGATCAATTACCACTCAACAAAGAATAAAAAATTAAATAAAAATCGCATTGAGACACGCAAATTTTGTAAAAAATGTAAATCTCATCAAATGCACAAAGAAACAAAATAAGAGCCAGATATGGCTCTTATTTGTTATATTTTTTTATAAAGGTTTGTCAAAAAAGCAATATACGATTATTATCAATTAATATGAACAATTGTTATTCATCTTTTTTACATAATGTTATTGAATTTGCTGCGCAAAGTCATAAAGGTCAGCGAAGAAAATATCCTTTTGATACGCCGTACATATCCCATCCTTTTAACGTTGGGATTATTCTCTTAAAAGCTGGTTATGAGGATGAGGTTGTAGCTGCGGGTTTATTGCATGATGTTATTGAGGATTGTGGTGTAACGAGTAAAGAAATAGAAGAAAAGTTCGGTAAAAGAGTTTCTACAATGGTGGAACAGGTGAGTGAACCGAAAAGTGTATCGGATTGGCATGAAAGAAAAAGAATATATCGTGAGGTGTTAGATAATGCTGATGTAGGTTCATTGGCGGTTGCTGCGGCAGATCATTTGCATAACTTAAAAAGTTTACTAATTGGTATATCTGAAGACGAAGAGATGTTGAATAAATTTAATGTAAGTATGAATGATAAATTAATTCATGAAGAAAAGTGTTTGGTGATTTTTGAAAGTAAATTACAAGATGAATTAACAAAGGAATTAGCTGAAGTAGTCAAAGAATTTAAGGATAGTATCTGATTATGCTAAAAAAAGATTATCTAACAGCCAGTGATTATTATAAATTTTTACAATGCCCACATTGGCCTTATTATGATAGATTTGCTAGCGATGAGGAAAGAAAATTAAAAAGAGTTTTAACAGAACCTGAGGAGAAGAGGATGGAAGATGGTCTTTTGCATGAAAAAAGGGTTGTTGAACATATATTTGAAGGAGATGTTAGAGAGGTGACAATGAGCGGTGATATGGAGTCAGATTTTGCGGTTACATTGGAATTGATGAAGAAAGGTGTTGAGTTTATTTATCAAGGTGTATTAGTTGATGGTGATTGGGCGGGTAGGCCGGATATATTAAAAAAAGTTGAAGGGGAAAGTGAATTTGGCAAATGGCAATATATTCCAGTTGATGTTAAAAGTGCGCATATTATACAGAAATATCATCGATTACAATTGATGTTTTATGCTGTTTTGTTAGAAAGGATTCAGGGAACCTTTCCCAGCCAGGGAATGATTATTAATAAAGATTCGATAGAACACGTTGTTGATCTAGGTAATGATATTACGGAATTTAAAACAATTACTGAAGAATTGGAAAAAATAAGGGTAGGTGAAAAACCGGATCCGGTTTTAAGAAAAAGTTGCTTTGATGTTGGTGTATGGGGCGCGCTTTGTGAGCATGATGCAAGAGTTAGTCATGATATCGCTCAGTTATATAATGTTGATATAAAAAAATTAAAGGCACTGAGGGGATTGGGTATTAGAACAATAGAAGATGCGGCAGAAATGGATGTAACAGACTTGGATGGGAGAGCTAAAGGATTAAGAGCACATGGTTTGCATGTAGCAAAAATGCAAGCGCAATCATTAATAAAAAGACAAGTGATTGTTAGGGGTGTTGAGGATTTGGAAGAACCTGAAATGGAGATTCATTTTGATATTGAGAGTGATCCACCGAATGATACGGATTATTTATTGGGATTTTTAATTAGAACTAAAGAAAAAACCGAATATAAGTCTTTTGTGGCTAGGAGATTGGAGGATGAGGGTAGGATGTGGGCAGATTTTTTAGAATGGATATCGACTTTGGATGGTCGTTATCATGTAGTACATTATGCTTCTTATGAAAGGGTCCGTTTAGACGTTTTGGAGCGTCGTTATGGAAAAACACCTCATTTGGATATTTTTAGAGAGAGAATGGTTGATTTAAAAACTATTGTCACGTCTACTGTAATTTTTCCTGAGTATTTTTATGGTTTAAAGTATTTGGCAAAATTTTTGGGGTATAGATGGAGGGGTGAGGTTCAGGGGGGTGGTCAATCGGTCGATGTTTTTGAAAAATATATTGAGACGGCCGATGAATCAATGATGGATCAGATTTTAATTTATAATGAAGATGATGTAAGAGCGACGGCTGTATTGGCGGATTGGTATAGAGCTTACGCAAAAAAAGTCACTACTTATGACGAGCCATATCCTTGGGTAAATGGTATAGAGTCAATTTATGCCGAGTGATTGTTATCTTGATTTGTGGGAGGTTGCCAACTTGTTAGATCGTGGATCGTATTTGTTTTACGTGATTTTTTAGCGAATGCTATGGAAGAGATGTAAACAATTATAGGTATTGATGTAATTAGTCCAATACTCGCAAATAATGGTGGAATTAGTAATTGAGCAATTGAGTTTTGGTTTATAAAAAAGGTCCACGATGCTTGGTCTTGGTATCTTAAAATTAGAATACTAATCAAAGCGCCAATCCAGACCATTGGATAGATAATAATATTAGTTTGTAATAGTTCTTGACTGATTTTCATTCCATGTTCAAAAAGTTTTTTTAAAGCCAAATTTGGGTTTTCGTTTTTATATATGTTGATGTTTGATGTTATTACGATGCTAATGTGTTGTAATAATCCGAAGAGACCAGCTAACGTGCCAATAAGAATTATATAGCTTGGATTGAGTTGAGGGTTATCTGTAAAAAATGTTGCAACTTGTAAATCGGTAGTGCTGCCTAATTTAGACCAAATTGTTATTAATTCTATGAAGATGCAATTAAATATAAGACTTACACTATAACTAATGGCTGCTATATGACTTTGTTTTTTCCATCCAGATGATAGATATATTAAGGCAATGCCTATTGGTAAAAATCCAATAATGCAAGATAGCGCAATGGGCCAACCTTTTAGGTATAGTGGTAATGCAACCTGTATTAGTGCAAATAGAGATAATACTAGTGCTAGGATTAGTTTATAGGATGAAGTTCCAAATAGCACAAATAAGAGTAAGAGCAATAATATTATTCCAAAAATATATAATCCAGTTCTATCATAAGTTTGCAAATAAATTGTTGGTTGGCTAGGATCGGTTTGGCTTTGTATAAAAACGATGATCTTGTCTCCTAAACTTGGGTTAAATACTGAAACCTCTTCGGTATTTTGAGTGACGTTGAATGTTTGATTTTTGAAATTTCCATTTAATACTTCTATGGTGTATCTGGTTTGTTGTTTTATTCCCTCGGTAGTATTTACAGATTCTGTAATAATATTTTTTACTAAAGCTCTTTGATATGTACCATATCTTGATTTTGTGGGAATCTGATCGTAGGTGACTGTGGGTTGGCTTTGAATATCAACACCATCCCCAAGTAAGGTAGTGGGATCAGTTGTTGTTGCAGTTGATTCTTGGGCTTTAACATCTAAGGGTAGAGCAAGAAGTGGGCTTATAATAGAGACTATTAATAAGGACAATATAAATTTGTACAGTGATTTTTTTGTCATGATATAGCAATGCTATAACGAGTGCAAAAATCTTTCCAGTTAATATATTTCTACAATATAAAAAACACGGAAAAACCGTGCTTTTATCTGGTCGGGCTGGCGGGACTTGAACCCGCGGCCTCGTCGTCCCGAACGACGCGCGCTAGCCAACTGCGCTACAGCCCGACGAAATGAGTGAAATCTTAATGCTCGATTTTAGGGATTTCCGATGGGTTTATTGGCTTTTTAGTTTGCAGACTATAACAATATTAAATTGATTTAGCAAGGTGGGCAGATTTAATATTTGTGCTATACTGAACTTTCTAATTGAGATTTATATATGAAACCTAAACTATTAGCTCCGGTAAGAGATGAGATATCCTTTACAGCTGCGGTGAATGCGGGCGCTGATGCTGTGTATTTTGGTGTGGGTGAGTTAAACATGCGTATCAGCTCAAGAGGTATTGATATGCAACAGCTACCAAGTATTGTTGCAAAGGCTCATGAGAAGGGGGTTGAAGTTTTTATTACTTTGAATGTAATAGTTTATGAAAATGAGTTAGATCGATTGAAGGATATTTTACAAAAAATAAAAGATGCGGGTGTGGATGCGGTTATTTGTTGGGATTTTGCGGTAATACAAATGTGCCAAATCATGGGAATCAATTTTCATATTTCTACTCAGGCGAGTATATCAAATAGTTCGGCAGCCGAATTTTATGAAAATTTAGGAGCTAAATGTATTGTTTTGGCTCGTGAGTGTACTTTGGAGCAGATAAAGGAAGTTAAGAGTAAAGTAAAAAAAGCAAAAATTGAAGTTTTTGTTCATGGGGCGATGTGTGTTTCTGTCTCGGGGCGTTGTTTTATGTCAAATTTTTTAGAGTGCAAATCAGCTAATAGGGGAGAATGTTTTCAACCTTGTCGTAGAGAGTATACTGTTAGAGATAAAGAGTCTGGTCATGAGTTGGATGTTAGCAATGGATATGTCATGAGCCCTAAGGATTTGTGTACGATTGATGTTTTGGATGAGGTTATGGCTACTGGTGTGGATTATTTAAAAATTGAAGGACGCGGTAGGTCTCCGGAATACATACAGACAACGGTTTCAGCTTACCGTAAAGCAATTAATGCAATTGAATCAGGAGAATATACCGATGAATTAAAAGAGCAACTTTTTAATGAATTAAAAACGGTATTCAACAGAGGTTTCTCGACTGGTTTTTTGTATGGTAGGCCGGCGCATGACACTTGGTCAAAAATTCGTGATAGCCAAGCAACAGAAAAGAAACAGTATGTTGGAAAGGTTTCTAATTATTTTAAAAAATCAGGAATAGTTGAGGTTGTGGTATATACGGGCGAGGTCAAGGTTGGTGACATGCTACAGTTTCAGGGGCCGACAACAGGCGTTGAAAGGATGATTGTGGCGGAGATTGAGTCACATCCAGATAAACAAATAACTTTACCTTGTAGCTTTATAGCTAGGGATAGTGATGAGGTGTATAAAATAGTTAAAACTGACTAAGATTTTTTATTAAAAGCCATTACAGCAGCGCTAACCATAACTATTGCGAATAGGCTTAAAAATAATCCGTTTATAGTAATCGAATGGAGACTGAATTGACTTAGGACAGCTTCTGGTAGTTGCCCTCTTAAGAGTATTTGTCTAAAAGCATCAACACCATAACTTAATGGGTTGATTCTTGATATTATGCTCATCCATAAAGGTACGGCTGTAAGAGGGAAGAATGCGCCGGATAGAAAGAATAAAGGAAAGATTAATAGCTGCATAATTAGTCCAAAACTTTCGGTAGTTTTCATTAATGAAGCAATAAATAATCCCAAACCCGATATTGCTAAAGCTAAAAGGATCATGAAGATAAATAACTCTGGTATGATAGCTAAATTGATCTTTATACCGATAAATGGTCCTAGGATTAGCAATATAAGAGCTTGAGATGAAGCAATGGTTGCGGCTCCTGTAGTTTTGCCAAGTGCGATTGAAGTGCGTGAGACGGGAGCTACTAATATTTCTTTTAAAAAGCCGAATTCTCTATCCCAGACTGTGGAGATGGTGGAAAAGAAAGCGACGCCCATTACACTCATGGCAATTATTCCTGGATACATGAATTGAACAAAGTCTACACCAAGATTACCGGATGCTAGAGTCTGTCTTAGCCCTGATCCAAAAATTGCCAAAAACATAAGAGGTTGTATGAAAGTTGAAGCTAATCTTGTTTTATCACGCCAATAGCGAATTAGCTCTCTTTGCCAAATTGTGTAAATTGTTTTTAAAAATTGCATATTATTTTTTATTAGTGACCTCGACGCATCTTCATCATGGATCTCATTTTATCAGTATCAGACGCATCTTCTTCGCGAATTTTGCGTCCGGTGAGTTTTAGAAAAACATCATCTAAACTTGGTTTGCGCAGGGTTACATTTTGAATTGGTGTTGTTATTTGTTGTAATAGGTGGGGTAAAAATGATTCTCCGTCCTTAACTTCTAACACCCATTCGCCATTTACATGTTTAAATACAATATCTTTTAAACCGGCTAGTTCTTTTTGAAGTTTTTCATTTTCAGAAGTGTTAATTGTAATAATATCCCCGCCAATACTACGTTTTAGGTTTGCTGGCGTGTCTATGGCCACGATTTTGCCATTATCAATAATTGCGATTCGATCACAATATTCGGCTTCGTTCATGTAATGTGTTGTCATGAAAATGGTCATTTGTTTTTCTTTTTTGAGGGTAAGGATGTATTCCCATAGATGAGAGCGCGTTTGTGGATCGAGGCCAATAGTTGGTTCATCTAAAAATAAAACTGCGGGATAGTGAATTAACCCGCGGGCGATCTCTAGCCTGCGCTTCATTCCGCCTGAGAAAATATTTATTCTATCATTTTTTCTGTCCCAAAGGTCTACTAATTTAAGCACTTCCTCTAATCTTGCCTCGTATTTTTCTTTTGGTACATCGTAAAGTCTGGCATGAAAACGAAGGTTTTCCTCGGCAGTGAGTTTGTCGTCCAGTGAAGGATCCTGAAAGACTAGCCCAATTGATTTACGCACATCGTTGGTTTGTGTTTGGATGTTGTATTCATTGATAGATGCTTTTCCGGATGTTGGGAGTAAGAGGGTGGATAGCATGCTGATTGTTGTCGATTTACCAGCGCCATTTGGTCCAAGAAATCCGAAGATTTCACCTTTTTCAACTGTGAAATTTATTTGATCAACGGCGGTAAAATCTTTAAATTTTTTGGTTAAGTTTTCTACTTTAATTATATGCATAATTTTATGTATAAGATTAACATCTTAGAGCTATCTAAATAATACGTCAATTGTTTATTATTAGTTTCATTTAGGTTATAATTGGGTAATGAATATAGTCCAGATCGTTATTATGATATTTGTTTTGTTTATACTTTCTTTGATAACGATTGTGGTTTTAGTTTACGAATGGAGCTTGCTAGTAACTCGTGCTCCTTTTGTGGGATTACCTAAGGATATTATTCCAGAGAT
>JAHJSR010000040.1 GCA_018830085.1 Patescibacteria group bacterium | reverse complement strand
TGCTTCCGCCAAAGATTGATCCACCATTGTTATAACATCGTTAGGTTGAAGTTTTTCTGCATTATCAATCAACTTATGGTATGCATCGGCATGATAAACCTGATGTGATTCACTGCCGGCGATAAAACGTGGTTGATTTGTAGTTTGATTTTGTTGTCCTTGACCGGGGAATTCTTGCATATTGTTTTATATGTTTAGTATATCACAAGCAAATAAAAACCCCCTTATTAAAAAGGGGATTCATTAAACATATAATAAATTTAGTTTGTTTTTACTCCGGGAATTTTAAATTGCCTGCAGAACTCTCTAACTTCCTCTCTAACTTGTTTATAGTAATCATCACTACCCAAGGATGTTTTAAAGTCTTTTAACACTTGTTTTCTATCTTCTTTATTATCCGGCAATTTGCTTGCCCAGGATAGGTTTCATGGGGCTTAGTATAGTCCAGAGAGCCAAAATTGTCGATATGCAGACTTGACAATTTCGCTAAAATATGATATAAAACTCTGTTATTTGTTCATTATTAACCAAATTTCCCGGCTTTCTTTTAGCTTAGTTAATCTTAATTGGGTTAAAAGAAGACTGGGAAATAAATCCGGTCCTTTATAGTGCTTGTTTAGCAATGCTAGTGACTTGCTGGGTATGGTGCCTGGTGGGGGAGCTTTCTGCTAACAGGTGCAGGAGATTAGAAGATGCACAAGGTAACAGTGACCTCAGCCCAACTCCGTGAGTTGTATGGACAAATAGAATCCGGTCGGATTACTGTTCATCACCTGCGTGATTGGCTAGACTATCCTAAAATTTTGGACGAGAAGGGTTATTGTTGTCAGAAGGCATTGATCTTGGATCAGCTCGTTGAGCTGCATCATCGAATTGGGGACAGGCACATCAAGCGTCCCGACCTCCAAAGTTTTCTTGACAAACCGAGAATCAAGGCAGATGAACTGATCAAGTTCCTGTCCGTTCCTCGCGAGTTCGTACCCGTGGAACCGTTCGATACGACAAGGATTTTCGAACTTGTTGTCGACTACGACATGAGTTTCGATGAAATGGAAGCGGCTGGTCACTACGCCTATGTGTCTGAAGGCGTTACGAAAGCCACCTTCCCAATTTTCAAGCCTTGCAGTGGTACAGTGGCTTATGAGGCAAGATTGTTTTGCTTCAATGATTATTTGTCAGGCGACGAGGCAAGAAAAAGAATTGAGGAGGAGGGTTACTACCCTGCGGAAATCCAGCATCTCTTAGCGTTTGGCGCGGCTTACCCTGAAGCTCAGCTCGAGTGTGTAATTTACGCACTCGGGACACTATGGAAAGAGAATGAGGAAGCGGTAAGCGCGTGCTTGCGCCTTACCCAAGGAAGTAAAGATCGCGAATTAGCTTACATGTTAGATAACAAATACCTTCGCTGGGTTCACTTCCTCGCCGTGCGAAGAGTCAAAAAAGTCGTTTAGTGCCTCCAACAGCCCCTCGCTGAAATCTTCAGTGCAGGGGTTGTTTTTAAATCAACCCACTTGATATCGAGTTGATAGTTTACACTCCCGGCACAGCAAACTTTACACACATCGCCTTAACCTCAGTTCTCATCTCATCATAAAAGCTGTCACTTTTAAGCGAAGCTCTAAAATCTTTAATAACTTGTTTACGAGTTTCTTTATCCTCTGGCAACTTTACGTCTTTTATATGTTCGCCAAAATCTGCTATCCAGTCAGCTATTTTAATCATTTCAGGTTCTTTCATTCCTCTTGTCGTGATAGCCGGAGTACCGATTCTAAGTCCACTTGGATAAAAAGGCGAACTTGGATCACCGGGAATCGTGTTTTTATTTGTATAAATTCCTAACCTCTCTAAGCCCTCGTGAAAAAATGCTCCACGACCAACTCCGCCACTAGTCAAATCCAATAACAGTAGGTGGTTGTCGGTTCCTCCGGAAACAAGATTAAATCCACGCTCTGTCAATCTTGTTGCCATGGCTTTGGCGTTAAGAACAACTTGTTTAGCATATTCCTTAAATTCGGGTTTGGAATCCTCATTCAAAGCTACGCCAATGCCGGCGATTGTATTTAAGTGCGGACCACCTTGTAAACCCGGAATTAATGCTTTGTCGATTTTAGTCGGTAAGTCCGCATCTTTTTCCAATCCTTTTTGTGTAACCATGATCATGGCACCTCTTGGTCCTCTTAAGGTTTTATGTGTTGTGGTCATTATAAGGTCTGCGTATTGAACAGGCGACTCGTGCTCTCCGCCAACAATCAAGCCCGCGATATGCGACACGTCAGCCAAAAGATACGCGCCAATCTCTTCGGCAATATCTGCAAATGCTTTAAAAGGAATTGCACGAGGGATGGCTGTGCCTCCGCAAATAATAATTTTTGGCTTATTCTCCAGTGCTAAATTTCTAACTTCCTCCAAATCGATAGCGCCTTCTTTTGTCATGTGATAGGGGATGCTTTGCCAAAATTTACTGGTCATGGAAAATTTCCAACCATGAGTTAAGTGACCGCCGTCCAACAAATTCAATCCCATAATCGGTTGGCCAGGTTCAACTAAAGCACTCAAGATGACCAAATTAGCAGGGGATCCGCTGTATGGCTGTACATTGGCATGAGGAACTCCAAAAAGTGTTTTTGCTCGCTCCTGAACCAAAGATTCTATTTTATCG